>BPJL01000001.1 GCA_026004595.1 Patescibacteria group bacterium
CATTGGAAACAAAACCATAGCTAAATACGTTGAGATAATAGAAAAAGCCGGAACCATTCTCTGGGCTGGACCCATGGGAGCCTACGAAGAACCTGAGTATTCCTTGGGTACCGCCCAAATAGCTAAAGCCATAGCCAAAAAAACATCTGAGGGAGCCTACACCGTGATAGGGGGCGGGGACACTATTACCGCGGTTAACAGCTACTCCCTCCTTGATAAATTTAGTTTTGTCTCTACCGGCGGCGGGGCCATGCTCCAATATCTTGCTACCAAAACCCTTCCCGCGATAGAGGCATTGAATAGAAAAAGATAATGCCAAGAACTCTTAAGATATCATTCCCTGAAAAATGCGTAGGATGTGAAATGTGTATTTTGGAGGCGCAAAGACAGTTGAGCAAAGTAGGACTTGAAGGAGCTCTAATCCGCGTATTCAGAAATACAAACTCAAAGCTGGGAAACATAGAATACTCATTGGAGATAGACCCTAGAATAAACAGCCTTAATGTGGACAAAATAGCGCAGATATGCCCAAAACTTGTGTTTGAAGTTGAGGAAGCTGAATAATGGAAACCAGGCCAAGAAAAGTATTGTCAATAAATCTCGCCAAAAAAGAGTATGAAGTAAAAAGTTTTGAGGATCTTAATAATTATATTGGAGGGGTTGGTCTAGGCTTCAAACTGATGGAACTCTATTACGACAAAAATCCTCTCATTTTTGCTGTTGGTCCATTGAACGGTTTTTTCCCCTTTGCATCAAAGACTGCTGTGGTTTTAAACAACGATGGCGTAATTGAAGATATTTACTTGGGAGGAAACATCTCATTGCGAATAAGATATGCAGGACTTGACGCTATAGTCATCTACGGAACATCCCCAGAACCAGCCGTTTTGGACATATTGAACGCGGCGGTTTCATTTAAGAGTGTCAATGAAAACCCTGAAAAACTCGGCCTTCCAGGTAAAAAAAGCGTACTGAAATTAGAGGGGTCAAAGGTTCTGCTCGGAGGTTACTTCGGCACCCCCGAACATTACCTGGAAAAAGAATTTGAAGACAAAAACTTGTATGGCATTGTGATCACCGGAACTGAACTTATGCACATTTCAGATTTTGATAAGTACGAAGAACTCTACTCAAGAATATTGAATAGAAAAGACGACCTTAGCGTCTTGGAAGGAAACTATCCATCTTGTTCAAATTGCCCGATGGGGTGCGGAAAATCCCAAACAGGGGAGATGGGTGGAAACGTCCTTCTCCACAGCCTTGTAGCCTGCCAATACGCCGACAAAATATACACCGATGTGGGCATAGTATTTTCCTGCCTCAATGTGCTCGGATATAATTACACTCACGAGGACATTGAGTCTCTCCCCAGGCTGATTGAACAAACTTTAAGGAGAATTTCGTGAAATACATAATCGCAAACTGGAAAACAAACATGACTTTGGATGATGTTGTCTCCTGGATATCTGGATTTGACCCATCTTTTATCCCGCCAAAAATACAAGTCGTTATTGCACCTTCTTTAATTCATATATTTCCGGTTGCCGACGCCCTTAAAAAAACTTCTGTTCTTATTGCTTCCCAAGATGTTTCCATAGAAGATAAAGGCAACCATACAGGAGAAACAGCGGCTTTTCAGATCAAGGAGCTGTGCAAATTTTCAATTGTTGGTCACAGCGAGAGAAAAGAAGACACGAAAGTTGTAATAAAGAAAATAGATATCTGCCTGTCCAACGGAATAACACCAATTGTTTGTTTTACTGAACCGGAAAGCCTTTCAACATACAAGCGGCCGGGATTGATATATGCGTGGGAAGACCCTAACAACATTTCACAAGGCGGCGTGTACAGGGAAAAAAGTCAGGAAGAGATAATTGATGGGGTAGGTAAAATAAGAATGATTCTGGGTGAAAACGAGAGTCTGCTGTACGGAGGTTCGGTAAATAAACAGAATATCGCTGGGTTAGCGGCGATGAAAGAATTGGACGGGGTTTTAGTAGGAAACGCCAGCCTTGACCCGAAACACTTTACTGAAATCATCAGAAGTTATATACATATGTAATTGCCCGGCGCCTGCCCGGAAATAACTCATGAAATACATGGATATAAACAAAAAAACCAATATGAAGGTCAGCACAATAAGCAACGAGTCCGGACAGTCGCAAACCAAGGCCCTAAAATTTATTGCTGTCTTGGGGCTTCTGGCAATCGTTGGAGCAGCCTGGATATTCAAAGATAAAATACTGGTAGCTTTTAACCCAATTTCCGTAATAGCAACAGTCGCAAAGGTAGATCTCAAATCAACCGACGGGCGCACAAACGTTCTTATATTAGGCTCAGATAAGCGGCTTACCGGCGCGGAGTCATCAAGAAACATTCTAACCGACACGATTCTCATAGCTTCCATAGGCAAAGTGGACAAGGACGTGGTTCTTATATCCTTACCGAGAGATCTTTGGGTAAAAAGTCCCGCCGGATACTCCTGCAAAATAAACGAAGTTTACGCATATTCAAAAGAGGGTGAGGGCGCTTCTAATTTGAGGTCTGTTATTCAGGACGTATTGGGAATACCTATCCACTATCACATTATGGTATCCTTTGACCTTTTTAAAGAAATCGTGGACACACTTGGAGGAATTGAAATAACCGTGGACAACCCCTTCACCGACTATGAATACCCTGTTGAAAACATGGAAAATAGCAGCTGTGGAAAATCGGAGGAAGAAATTAAGAAGATGCTAGAAGAAAACATGTCTCTTACGAGTATTTTTCCCTGCCGATACGAAAAAATAGAATTTGCACAAGGTGCCCAAACCATGAACGGCGAAACAGCTCTGAAATTCGTGAGATCAAGACATGGGAACAATAATGAAAATACTGATTTTGCCCGAGCCCGAAGACAACAAAAGGTAATAATGGCAATAAAAAATAAATCCCTGACTCTTCAAACCTTAATCAACCCAACAAAACTTAAAAGTTTATATGAAGCCTACTCTAATAACACAGATACCGATATAGACTTCGGAGCCGTCAACTCTTTCTACCTTCTCTCACAGCAAATAAACTTTGACCGTGTGGTCTCGATAGTCCTAGACGACAGAAGTTCAGCCGATGAGGGAGGATTATTATACTCACCGGTAGATAAAACGCTATACAACGGTAAATACGTCCTGCTTCCCCAAACAGGAGATTACACTCAGATACACGCTTTTGTCCAAAAATACCTCTTTGGTGGCAAGTAAACCACATTAGGAGGCTAATAGGAAAATAACATGATATACATAGTTCATGGAGAGAATCTATCAAAATCCCGTGCTCTGATCCTGAACCAGCAAAAAAAACTCATGGTTCGATACAGACAAGAATTCAACATACAAGACACCTCTCCGGAGGACCTAGTTGAGAAAATAAGAAGTTTGGATATATTCGGAGAACCCCAATTTTTTGTTATGAACGTTTCCGGCACCGGCCGCTCTAATCTTGAAAACTACATAAATGCCCTCACCCAAACTCCCTCACATGTAACTATTGTTATTCTTTCTGAAAAAAAACTGCCCCCCACTAACATATTTTTGAAAAATGCCCGTGCTTTAAAGGCCCAAGTCCTGGAAAACGCGCCGTTGCCTCAAGGCACTTCGTTTGATTTTGTAGATGCCGTAATGAGAAAAGATAGACTATCCGCCTACAAATTCATGAAAAGAGAACTGGACAAAGATAAGGATCCTTCTGAACTCTTTTCTTTATTACTTTATGGGTTAAGATCCCTCGCGCAGGTCAAGTTCTGCAGCCCATCATGCTCATCTATGAACTCCTACGTCCTTTCCAAGCAAAAAGGTTTGTGTAGCCGCTTTGATGAAAAGTCTATAAAAAATTTATTCAGCTTTTTTTGCGACCTTGATTTCAAAGCCAAAACCGGTGAGGTTCATCCGGAAGTCATGTTAACTTTGGCTGTGGAAAAAGTGTTAAACTCTTAGTAATGCCCTTCCTGACCGAACCCAAAAGATACTTAAAAGATACCTCAAATGACCCTATATATAAAAGCGTCAACTATCATTTTTACTTTAAATCAAGGGTGCTATCTGGCCTTCTAATGGCAGTGGGCTTTCTCGTCTTGGGAACCCAAGTAATTCTCCCTTTAGTATTCTTCAAAACTCAGGATCAGGTATCAAAACAGGCGCGCGAGAGCATGCTTGGTCTAGCTACCGGATTTGGAGATTTTGAATTCGCGGAACTGGACACCCAACAAACAGCGCCTAACCAAGAAACAAACGAGATCCCCAAATTTTTCTTCTTGTCCATTCCTAAACTTGGAATTAAAGACGCCCTGGTTGAAACCAACTCACTCAATCTCAGCCCCGAAAACTCTCTCGGTCACTACAATGGGTCCGCCCTTCCAGGAAAACCGGGAAACGCCTTTATATATGGTCACTCGGTTCTGCCGTGGTTTTTCAACCCAAGAAATTACAGAACAATATTCTCCACCTTAGGTGACCTACAAACAGGAGACACATTCTCTATAAAATACAGAGGGAAAGAGCTAGAGTACAAAATTGAATCAAAAGAGCTTCTTTCTCCCGACAATGTTGATCCCTTGGGGGACTTTAAACCATCCTACTTAAACGAATCAACAGCAACTCTAATGACCTGCTGGCCTGCGGGGACAAAAACAAAAAGGTTGCTAGTAAGAGGTGTTCTGGTAGATTAAAAGAGTAGGGGCGTTAATTATCCTTTAAGACTTTTTTCTCAAATCCCGTAAGTGCAGATTTTCTGGGATTGCTAGAGATATAGTACGTTCCTGTCAGAAAAAACACTAAGGAAACAAGAAGCCCGGCAGTTATTCCCACCAAACCTGTTTCGGGCACAGAACTAGTTGTTTGGGACGTAGGGGAGGAAGTTGCACCCGCAAGAACCGCTGCTGATCCTGTTGATGGGGATTTAACATCTGCCGCTGCCAACTCTCCAAAAATAGAGGCTTCCTCTGATTCAACAGTGGGGGCATTATCTGCTTCGACCCCCAGCACTTCTTTTGGTTCCTCGCTTACCGCTGCCGGAGCTAATGAAGCCTGATATGCTGATGTATTGGAATCTTCGCTGCCATTTGTTACCAAATAGTAGATAACGCTAAATACAATTAGTGAAATTGAAAGTGTCAATATAAAGGTTTTGAATCCGCTTTTTGCGCTATCGCTATTCATAGGCAGGTTTAAGTTCACGAAGAAACTCTATGTCAATAGTAACATCTAACGGACGGGACATGTCAAGTATATTCTGGTTGAGGTATTTATCCTTATCCAGCTTTTGGCTTCCGGAAATAAACCATAACATACCAGCGACCGTGAAAAAGATGAACGTAATTATTAGTCTTTTCATATATTTACAGATTAAATATCCGCAAATTTACAGTAACCTCATTAGCACTCGGAAGAGTTTTAAGAATAACGCTGTCTATAACCGTAACTCTTCTAAAACCTTCCAGCCCTGAAACAAAAGTAGCTAAATCGCCGTTCCCTTCTAATATAGCAGTTATAGGAATGCCCTCAATCGTACCCTCAGATGAAACCACAAAATTCTTAACGCTAAATCCTGCGATTGACGCCTGTTGCATAAAATCAACCATATAACTATGTGTATTTAATTCTTCCGGTACAGTAGACGCCAAAACTGGGGTAAATTTCTGTGCGCTTTCCAAATCCTCAGATAACTTAGCTAACTTCTGGAGTCTTACATTAAGATCGTAATTTATCTGGGTCATTTGTTTGTATAGGTTAATTTTCTGAATAAGGCTGAGGGTTAGATTTCCAATTCCGAATAACCCATAGAGAAACACAGCCACCAACGCCCAAAAAACATAAATTTTAGAAAGGAGAGGTTCATTTGAGAACAAAAGAGCAGTTGAATTTTTGATTGTATTTTTCCTCATCTATACACCCCGCTTAGCTTAACCAGATAACTATTTTCCGAAGATGAGTATATGGCCTCTCTTATAGAAACCTCCGACACCCCTCCGTCCTCCAGCCAATCTAGAAGCATCCTGGTTATATGGGCAGGGGTCTCTCCCTTTACGTCTACCTCAAAATTATCAGAAGTAAAGTCAGAGGTGATTAGAGAGATGTTCGAAGGTATCCTTGTCATCACAAATGATATTCTTGTTGTCAAAGGTTTGCGGGATCCTACAGTTCTCTTACTATAATCAATTCTCTTTACAAGTTTAGCGGCCTTTTCTTCGACACCCTCATAGGAGCTCATTTTGTACTCAAGGTTTCTCTGCTCATTAAGCAGACTATTTAGCATGAAATTAATGGTTCCATGAAGTATCAAAATGAGAATTAGAAGGACGCTGAAAAATATAACTACGCTAGAAGCAAAATTGACAACAAAGTTTGCCGATGCCACTTCTTCACGAAGAGAGTTTGGATTAAAAAAAAGAGTTTCGTCCGAAATGATATCGCTGCTGAATTTATCCTTTTTTTCTGGATTTTCCAGGCTCTTTAGAAAGGGCAGAAACTTTTCGAGCATATTTAGATTTTAACCTATTTGCCTTGTTTTTATGAATGACTTTTTCCTTGGCGGCCTTATCTAGAATTCCTTGCAAAGCCCTGAGATTTTCTTTAGCCGCTTCCCCACCGTTTGGCGACTCAATCACACCCTTCAAATTTTTCATTGAAGTCTTATACTTATCTTTCCAGTAAATATTGTGCTTTCTTTTGCTCGCAGAGCTCCTTAAAGCCTTTTTTGCTGATTTAGTGTTTGGCATAGGCGCTACGTATGATAACATACTCTCGTATAAATTCAACGTTCTGCCGCGCTAAATAATGACTCCAAATATTAACACTACAAAACCTAGTGGGTTCCTCTATCAAACCCAAAACACAATACTGTCGGCGGCTTTCATCATAGCGGCCTCCAACGGTATAAATGCCCTCCTGGGATTCTTTAAAAACAGGTTATTAGCCCATTATTTCGGGGTTTCTAACGATCTAGCTGTTTTCTACACAGCAGATAGAATACCAAACCTTGTGTACTCGGTACTTATTGTGGGGGGTGTTTCAACCGTCTTTATACCTATCTTTGCCGAGGGACTTAAAAAGAACAAGGAAGAAGCCTTTAAAACAGCTTCGTCAATGGTAAGCGCCACTCTCTTGTTCTTCCTCGTGCTCACACTAATAGTTCTTGCTTTCTCCACTCCACTTTTCAAGCTGGTCTCTCTAGGAAAGTTTTCGGTAGAAAATGCAACATTGGGAGTTTCCTTAATGAGAATAATGATGCTTTCTCAGATACTTTTAGTGCTAGGAAGCCTTTCCACCAGCATACTACAAACTTATAAATACTTCCTAGTAACAGCGCTTGCTCCTCTGGCCTATAGCTTAGGTATGATTTTAGGCATTGTTTTTCTATCGCAAAGATACGGAATTTATGCCCCAGCAATAGGTGTGGCCATTGGCGCATTATTACACTTTTTGCTTCAACTACCAGCTCTATTAAGAACTGGATTTAGATTCATTCCAAAGATAGGCTTTCACGACACCGGCCTTCGAAACATGGCAAGGCTTGTGCCGCCAAGGATACTAAGCGTTCTGCTGGCTAACCTTATACAAGTAATAAACAACAGTTTGGCCATACTTGTTTCCACATCATCAGTTATTTTTCTAAAATTTGCTATGCAACTGCAATCCTTTCCTGTAAGTCTATTTGGCATTTCACTAGGCGCGGCTTCTCTCCCCACACTGTCAACGCAGTGTGAAAAAGAAGATTTGGACAAATTCAAGGAAACTTTCGTTACCTCTCTTATGCAAATGCTTTATCTTGTTTTACCTTTGAGTATGCTGCTTCTAGTGCTAAGGGGACCCGTGGTAAGGATAGTTTATGGAGTTGCTAACTTTCCATGGGAAGCGACTCTTAAAACTTCTTATACACTGGCTTTTTTTAGCATCTCTATCTTTGCCCAAAGCGCAAACTATCTTCTAACCCGCGCGTTTTATGCATATAAGGACACAAAAACTCCCGTCATGGTAAGTCTAGTAACAACGGCCATTAATGTTGCCCTTTCTCTTCTGTTCATAATGAACTTGAAGTTTGGAGTTTGGGCCGTGGCACTGTCTTTTTCAATAACTTCCATTCTTGATACGGTTATTCTCTTCGCCATGCTAAACAAAAAGTTAGGTGGTTTTGATATCCAAAAAATACTTACACCGTTTGTAAAGATTTCCTACGCTACCCTTATCATGGGATTCGCCCTATACATACCGGTCAAACTTCTTGACAGATACATTTTTGACACTACAAGAACTATCAACCTTCTTGCTCTTGTGGCAACAGCCGGCCTATTTAGCACAGCTACATATGTCTTCATCACCACCCACATGAAAGTAGCTGAAGTGGACCTCTTCTACAAATTAATCAAAAGGCTTGCACCGGCAAAAAAGGCCGTCCCTTTTATAAAAGCAGAGGAAGACATTGTTTAGAGTATTTGCCTTCCTTATATAGTAAAAATCTCCCCATGGAACAAAAAGGCATCCGCAATTTCTGCATAATAGCCCACATAGACCACGGCAAATCTACCCTTGCGGATCGCTTTTTAGAAATAACCGAAACTATTGACAGAAGACACTTGCAGGAACAGATCCTTGACAGCATGGAACTGGAAAAAGAAAAGGGTATTACTATAAAGCTTAAAGCCGTAAGAATGGAATACAAAGGTTATCAGCTAAACTTGATAGATACCCCCCGGACATGTAGATTTCTCCTACGAAGTTTCAAGATCCCTAGCTGCTTGTGAAGGCGCTATTTTGGTCGTGGATGCCACACAGGGAATACAGGCTCAAACTGTTTCAAATGTGTACAAGGCTTTGGAATCAAACCTGGTTCTTATTCCCGTGATAAACAAGATAGATTTAGACACTGCCGATATTGAAGGCACAGAAAAAGACCTTATAGATACATTCGGATTCAAGAAAGAGCAGGTTTTGAAAGTGTCGGCAAAGACCGGTGAGGGGGTTCAACAACTTCTGGAAGAAGTGATCAAAAGAGTACCCGCCCACCCTCCGGGGATCCACTGGGAGCCCCAAGGGGCTTAATATTCGACTCCTCCTATGATGAGTACCTCGGAGTTGTTGCCATGGTGAAAGTAATTGATGGAAGTTTCCGAGAATATTCAATTGACTGCCCTAAAAAGATACGTTTTCTTGCCACCAGCGCCGTAGCGAAACCTGAAGAAATAGGTTACTTTAAACCTCAAAGAATTAGAAAAGGCGAGATTTCTACTGGAGAGGTGGGTTATATCGCCACAGGCATGAAAGACATCTCCTCTGTAAAAGTGGGAGATACTGTCTCTCTTTACGGCATAAAAACCGAGCCCCTTCCTGGATATAAGGAGGTAAAACCTTTCGTTTTCGTATCAATCTACCCGATTGAGAACGATAAATTTCCTCAGCTTAGGGAAGCCTTGCAAAAACTTTCGCTGTCGGATTCGTCCCTTGTTTTTGAACCCGAGAACAATTCGGCTTTGGGATTTGGGTTCAGATGCGGTTTTCTGGGGCTCCTTCATGCCGACATAGTTCAAGAAAGACTCGAAAGGGAATACAACCTCGCCTTAATTTCAACTACACCTTCAGTTGAGTACCCACATTGAACTGACTAATGGGGAACTGATTGTGGTGAGAGCTCCTTCTGAAATGCCCGATAGATCAAGAATAGCAAGAGTGCTAGAACCCAGAATAAATCTGACCATAATCTCGCCTGCCCAGTACGTCGGTGAAATTATAAAACTTTGTGAAAGCCGCCGAGGAATAAACACAAAAATAGAATACCCCAGTGAAAAAAACTGTTTACTTTGGTTACATTATCCCCCTGTCTGAACTTGTGTATAACTTCTTTGACGACTTAAAGAGAGTATCGTCGGGTTTTGCTTCCTTAGATTACGATTTCTTAGACTATGCACCGGTTGATGCGGTTAAAATGGATATTCTGGTACACAATAAGGTTGTTGAGCCCCTATCGCATATAGTTTTAAGAAGTAAAGCACAAAACATCGGAAAAGAACTCCTCAAAAAACTAAAAGAAATAATTCCAAGACAGCAATTTACTGTTTCATTGCAAGCCGCGATTGGGGGCAAAATCATAGCAAGGGAAGATATCCCGGCGATGAGAAAGAATGTGCTGGCAAAAATGAGCGGAGGCCATCGAGAAAGAAAAGACAAGCTTTTGGAAATTCAAAAAAAAGGGCAAGGAACGAATGAAAAGAATAGGAAAAGTTGAAATACCACAAGAAGCTTTCAGACAAATACTAAGAACAAAATAAAGCTCGGGTATTGACACATTTAGCACTCGTGATATATTACTGATAATATGTTGAGCGAAAGACAGCTCCAACTTATACGTGCGGTAATAGACGAATACATCAGAAACGCCGAACCGGTGGGGTCGGTTGAGATTGTGAGCAAGTACAATCTCAGATGCTCTCCCGCTACGGTAAGAAATGAGATGGCGCGATTGATAGAAATGGGCTTTTTAGAAATGCTGCATACTTCCTCGGGAAGAGTTCCAACGAAAATGGCTTACCGCCTATACCTTGACCAAATGATGGAAGAAAGAGAGCTCCCGGTATTACAAGAAGTTGCCCTTAAACAACGTCTTTGGACAAACAGGTTTGAATTTGAAAAGCTGCTCAGAGAAGCTGTTTTGGCATTGTCAGAAATGAGTAAATCTCTGGCCTTCGCAACGACCGAAGACGGGTTTATCAGCTATGCCGGAGCCGCTAACATCTTGGATCATAAAGAGTTCTGGGACATAGATGTCGCAAAAGCTGCGCTCTCTCTTTTAGATGAGTATCATCTCCTAGAAAGGGTTATGGACAATGCTCAATTGCAAAGCGGGATTAAAACGTTGATTGAAGAAGAGATTGGGGTTGAAAAACTTAACAGGTGCTCAATGATTTTTACCGATTACACAGCAGGGAAAAGATCGGGAAAACTGGGTGTTCTCGGACCATCAAGAATAAGCTACCCTGAAGTGATCCCATCTATTAAATATGTAAAAAGACTAATAGAAGAGCTCGGCGGATCTTGGTAAAACATCCAATAAATTTGAATATGAAAGAAAATAAAGAAACAAAATTGAAGATTGAGCAGCTTGAAAAAAAGGCAGAAGAGCTTGAAAACAATTGGAAACGAGCCCTAGCTGACTACAAAAATCTAGAAAAAAGAGTGGAAGAAGATAGGGAAAATTGGGTTCTCTTTGCAAATGAGGGACTAATAAAAAAGCTTCTTCCGATCGCAGACAATCTTGAAAAGCTCGCCGAGCATTTTAATGACAAGGGAGCAGACCTAATAGTAAAAGAGCTGCGTAATGTTTTACAAGAATTTGGTGTGGAAGAAATAAAGACAGATGGCTCCGAATTTGACCCAATGAAAATGGAAGCAATAGAAATGGTTAAAGGAGAGAGAAACAAGGTAGTAGAAACCATTTCAAAGGGATATATGTTAAAGGATAAATTAATAAGACCGGCTGTGGTAAAAGTCGGCAATGGTGAAACACTAAATAATTAATAAGGAGGAATAAAAAATGTCAAAAATAATAGGAATAGATTTAGGTACAACAAATAGCGTGGTTGCCATAATGGAAGCTGGGAGTCCCAAAGTGATACATAACTCCGAAGGGACGAATACTACTCCATCTGTTGTTGTTCCTGACCAAAACTTAGTAGGAATCCCAGCCAAGAGACAGCAGATTGTTAACCCCAAGAATACAATTTTCAGCATAAAAAGATTGATGGGTAGAAAGTATACAGACCCTGAGGTGCAGGAATTGAAGAAAACACTTCCATACGAAATAGTAGCTACTCCAAACGGATTGGCCGGAGTTGAGGTTGAAGGAAAAGTTTACACACCCCAAGAAATATCCGCAAAAATACTTGCAAAATTAAAGGCTGAAGCAGAAAAATTTACTGGCACAACAATAACAGATGCTGTAATAACAGTCCCCCGCCTATTTTAACGATTCTCAAAGAACTGCAACCAAGGAAGCGGGACAAATCGCCGGACTAAACGTGAGAAGAATAATTAACGAGCCAACGGCCGCGGCTTTAGCCTACGGCTTGGATAAAAACAAAAACGAAAAAATCGTTGTTTTTGATTTAGGGGGCGGAACTTTTGATGTCTCCATACTAGAGATCTCAGAAGGAGTGTTTGAAGTCAAATCAACAAACGGAGATACCCACTTGGGAGGCGACGATTTTGACCAAAAAATAATCGCATGGCTCCTGGAAGAATTTAAAAAAGAAACGGGGATAGATCTTTCTTCGGACAGACAGGCAATGCAAAGACTAAAAGACGCCGCTGAAAAAGCCAAAATTGAACTTTCGTCTATGGCTACAACGGAGATAAGCATACCCTTCATAACAGCGGACTCTACCGGCCCCAAGCACCTAAACACCAAACTGACCAGAGCCCATTTTGAAGAACTTGTGGACGACCTGTTAAAAAGAACGATCAAGCCGATGGAAGATGCCTTAAAAGATGCGGGACTTAGTAAATCGCAGATTGATGAGGTAGTTATGGTAGGAGGAATGACACGAATGCCCAAGGTAAACGAGATTGTCAAAAACTTTTTTGGCAAAGAACCTCACAAGGGCATAAATCCCGATGAAGTTGTTGCAGTAGGAGCCGCCATTCAAGGCGGAGTTCTGGGCGGAGACGTTAAAGATGTTGTTCTGCTGGATGTCACCCCACTAACTTTGGGGATAGAAACCCTAGGCGGAGTAATGACTCCCCTAATCAAGAGAAACACAACCATCCCAACAAGAGCTTCGGAGGTGTTTTCAACAGCCGCGGACAACCAACCAAGCGTAGAAATAAATGTTCTCCAGGGCGAAAGGGAAATGGCCGCAGATAATAAATCGTTAGGTAGGTTTATGCTTGACGGCATACCCCCGGCACCTCGCGGAGTGCCTCAAATAGAAGTAACTTTTGACATAGACGCAAACGGGATCCTCCATGTTACAGCAAAGGATAAAGCCACCGGAAAAGAACAACGAATATCTGTACAGGGAGGCACCGGTCTTACAAAAGAAGAGATAGAAAAGATGGTTAAAGAAGCCGAGGTGTATTCAGAGGAGGATAAAAAGAGAAGAGAGTTGGCCGAGGCTCGAAACATTGCCGACGGTCTAACCTATACTGCCGAAAGGTCCTTGAAGGACGCCGAAGGCAAGATACCTTCCGAACTAAAAAAGGAAATTGAGGATAAGGTCGCTGAAATAAGGAATATCTTACAAACAGCCACAGCAGATGAGTTAAAAAACAAAACTCAAGAATTATCTTCAAGTCTGCAAAAGATAGGTCAACACCTTTACGGACAGCAAGGGCAAACCGGCAATGGAGGTTCGCAGACAGGTCCTCAAGGTAACCCGGGAAATGACCAGCCTCAGGGAGGGGAGGGGCCTGTTGAAGGTGAGGTCGTAGAATAATATAGCGATAAGGTTGTCGTACCTATGATATACTTTTGATATGGCCCTAGACACCTTAACGAGCCTCGCTCAAGAGGATGAAGAAACTCTGTATGAGGTTAGAGAAGAGGCACCCAAGGAAATTAGAAAAGAACCATTAAAATTTGCAGAGAGACGAGACTTCACCACAAAAGAACTAGAACAACGAGTGGGAAAGCTCGTGGTGGATCTCTACAATACCCTTGGTGATGAAGTAACTCCGAATATAATAGGAAAACCAAGAAATGGCGAGTTACCTATAGTAGCGGTCAATTCAAAAGGGGTGGTGCTTTTTCCCGAGAGTGGTTCTCTGCTCTTACCGCCAGATATTGACCCAAGAGTGGTTGAAATGATTCTCAAACAGCCTATATCTTCAATCTTAGATATTGAAAAGGGCGATTGGGTTTTTGTAAAAATAGAAAAGCCCGAACAGGACTCATCCTACTCTCCGCAAATTGACACAGAGGATGACAGTTTGCTGTCTATCCGCAATATTCGCGAAAAGGCACCAATGGGTACCGGCGAGAATACAGATGAAAAGGAAATCGCAAAAATGTACACACAAGTCATGAGATATATTTCCGGCGCTATTCCCAATTCAGCAGAAGTTACGGAATTAGAAATCGGGCCTAAAAAGGAACGCGTCAGGGTAGAAAAAAACTCAAGAGGTGAAACCATCCTTGTTAATGTAAAAGGAGAAAAAATAGATTTAAGAAAATATCCTGATGACATTAAATCTTTATACCAAAGTTACTTCCAAGGACCTGCTTCCGGGGAGGAGGAGCTTGGCATCAACTTAGTTTCAGCTTCAATAAGACCTGAAAAGGATTTTGAGCCTCTAGAAGCTCAAATTACATCAGACCCCGATAGGGAAAAACAGTTAGCGGTAAATGCCGCACAAAGACAGCACAGCTTATTTATGGAGCTTGTGGGCCCTCTCAAGGCCATAAATAATCTTGCTCAATCTGAACAAAGCCACCTACACATAAAAATAGAGAAACCCGAGAGACTGCCGGAGAAACTCGACCGATATAAAATTAGACCTTTGATAATAGGAATTGGAGGAAAGGTAACAGTATTTCAAGATGTTAGGGAGGGGAATACTATACTCTGCCTAAAAGGGTCAGACAAATCTTGGTACGCCTTAAGAATGGAGCGCACACCCTCTGATATTCTGGAAAAGAAATTAAGAGAGCTTGAAATTAACAATTGAACAAACCCCCACAATAATATATTATTGACTCAAAGAAACTGCCCTGTTGTTGTATCCTCTTCAGCAACAACGGCTAATCTGCCTATGAATGCCGTAGAAATAAGCACAATAATATTACTGATAGTCCTCACTGTGTGCGTAGCATCAGTATCCATTTACCTAATTTTGCTTCTGAAAGATCTAAGAAAAACCGCTCAAGATGCGGACAAGGTCGTCAACGACGTCGGTCGCCTTACAGGGTCGATCGGCGGACCTTTGGCTGCAGCCGCGGGTTTTCTTGAAAACGTAGCCAGAGGAACTAAAGCGTTTAAGGTAATAAGTAGTATTTTTGAAAAGAAAGAGGAGAAATAACAAATGCATGATCACGATCATGAAAGACCACCCATGCCTCCTAAACATAATGAAATAGGCGCTTTTATGAAAGGCGCTTTTTGGGGCGCTCTTGTAGGAGCAGTTCTTGGCATACTGCTCGCCCCGGACTCAGGTGAAAAAACCAGAAAAAAGATAAAAGAAAAATCAGACGAATTCGCTGAAAAAGGCAGAGAAGCTCTGGAAGAGCTTGCGGAGAAAACTGAAAAAATAAAGGAACAGATCGAACCGTACAAAGAAGAGGCAGAAGAACTATTCAAAACAGCCGGTGAAAAAGTTCGTGAAGAAACCGACAATCTAAAAAGACGCTATTTTAAGGGAATTAAGTAAGATTTCGCTAAACGCTGTCTGTTAATATCCGTGCCTATTAGTGTTAAAATATTTTTGTGCCCAAGCAGTCTATTTCGTCCATAACAAATTTCGAACAGCCAAACCAACTGGGTCCGGAAAGAGGGGTTGAACAACCCTTTCCCGCAACGGAAACTCCCTCCAGCGTAGAACCCCGGGAAACTCAACCAACGGGAAACACCCAAGAACAAGAAGAAACCCCACATATTGTAGACAAAACTTCTGAGGAAGTTTCCACGAAAGAAGTTTTGCCGGGGGATCCTAAAACAGAGTTCGCAGATAGGGAAGAAAAAGAATTTATCACACAAATAACTTCGGAACTGCCCAATGCAAAACCTTAGCGATCTCAATAAAATAAATACCACGGTTGAAAATACCGCCCATACCGCAGAGCTTCTAGCACCTCTGATAATTGGGTTTATAGTAGCTGCGTACCTTTTCATTCTTTGGAAAAAAAGAAGAAACGAAAAAATAACCCAATACAAACTAACTTTTCTTCAGGTAAAACTTCCTCCCGACAATGAGATAGAGGTAAAAGCCGCCGAGCACATGTTCTCAAACCTAATGGGATTTCAAAAAAGCCTTCTTCAATCTATTTTTACAGAGCCCTACAGGATTTCTTTTGAAATAGTTTCCAAGGCCGAGGGCATCTCCTTTTATGTCGTGGTCCCTGATGAGATTGCAACCGTAGTGGAAAAACAAATAAATGGAGCGTACCCAACAGCTGAAATTGACATTATAAATCCTCACGAAGTCTGGGATAGGGGAGCATATACACAAGTTGCCGAGCTAAAACTTAGAGGGCCGTCTTACTATCCTCTAAAAACTTACGAAGATTTGAAAAACGATTCAATGAGTTCAATAACATCAGCTATGAGCAAATTGGGGGACGATGAGGTAGTAGCTGTTCAATATATAATTCAACCCGCTAATGAGAATTGGAGACTTGCCGGAAGAAGATTCTGTTCAAGTGTAAGGAGCAGGGCCTCCAACCCCGAAAAGAAAGTGAACATTGATACCTCGTTTCTTGAAGGAATCGAAAAGAAAATATCGCTTCCCGGCTTTTATACAAAAATACGCATCGTTTCTGTAGCAAAAGACAAATACACGGCCAATATACACATACAGAACATGCTCAGCGCGTTTGAACAATTCACAGATGTGAATTATAACCGATTTGTTCGCAAGACAATGGTATCGGCCAAGGGTGTGCTAAGAAACTTTATATATAGAAAAATAAAGGTAAAAGATTTTTACATTCCGATAATCGGAATCCAGATATACTCTAACACCTCAGTACTAAACATAGCCGAACTAGCAACCGTGTTTCACTTCCCCAATAAAAACGTGGAGACACCAAACATAGTGTGGTTGTTGTCACGGAAATCATCGGCACCCGTCAACATCCCAACATCAGGCATTTATCTAGGAAAAAGCAACTTCCGAGGTGTAGAAAAACAAATTTTCATGAGCACAGAAGACAGAGCAAGACACTTTTACATCATAGGGCAAACAGGAACAGGAAAATCCCAATTTCTTATGTCCCTTGCCTTGCAAGACATCCAAAATGGGGAGGGGGTGGCTGTTATTGACCCCCATGGAACTGATGTTGAAGAGCTTCTTGAAAAGGTTCCGGCTTCAAGAAAGGACGACATAATATTGTTTGACGCTTCTGAAACAGAGCGGCCGATGGGGCTAAATATGCTTGAAGCCCATTCCGAAGAAGAAAAACACTTAATCATAAACTCCTTTATTGCCCTTTTATACAAACTTTACGATCCGAATCACCAAGGAATAATGGGGCCTATCCTTGAAAGAACTATAAGAAACGTAATGCTTACCGCCATGTCTGATCCCGATAGCACTATGATAGACGTAATGCGTCTGCTGACAGACCAAAACTACAGCAATGTATTTTTAGAAAGAGTGACCGATCCGTTAGTGAGAAGATATTGGATAGATGAGGTTGCAAATGTGCCTCAAGGAAAAAGGGGTGAGAACATGCAGTACTTCACATCCAAGTTTGACCGCTTTATCACCGACAGAACTATGCGAAACATTTTGGGACAGAAAAAATCGGCCTTCAACTTTGACGACATAATGGCCCAGAAAAAAGTTCTGTTAATAGATCTCGCAAAGGGAAAGATTGGAGAGGAAAACTCAAACTTCATCGGGCTTCTCCTTGTACCAAGAATTCTTTCTGCAGCGCTTAGAAGACACAACCTTCTCACTAAGGGAATTTCTTATCCCGACTTTTACCTTTATGTTGATGAATTCCAAAACTTTGCCACACCCGACTTCGCCACTATCCTTTCGGAAGCGCGTAAGTATAAATTAAATCTCACTGTCGCTCACCAATTCATATCCCAGCTTGATGAAAAAATAAAGGATGCTATATTCGGAAATGTTGGTACTATGTGTACATTTAGAGTTGGGGCAGAGGATGCAGAATTTCTTGAAACTCAGTATGCGCCGAAATTTACAAAGAGCGATTTAATTAATCTGCCTATCGGCAATTGTTATACCCGGCTTTTGGTGAAAGGACAGCCCACACAACCCTTCTCTCTAACTGTTGATTGGCCTAAAATATCAAGCATGCCAAAAGATAAAAATTTGGCAAAAGAAATAAAAGAAATGTGCAGACAAAAATACGGGGTTCCTGCAGAAGAAGTTGAGAAATACATAAAACTTAGAGCCGGGTATGTTGATAAGGAAAAAGGCATCGAAGAACCTATAAAGATTCCTCCTCTTGGCAAAATTCCTTTTTAACGGAGGTAATGTATAATCATTCTAATGATAAGACTGCCGTTTCTCCAAAAAAATCCGAAACGCCCAAATAAATTCATTACTCTTACTGTCAGCTCTGAGGATGTTAAGTGCGCGGTTTTTTACGATGACCCCGAAGAAACCAAATTTAGGGTTCTGGGAACAGGGAGACAACCTTTGGAAAAAGGAAGCGTACGTGCTGGCATCATAATTGAAAACGATGATGTTGAAAACGCAGCAGAGGAGGCCTTGAAGAGAGCCTTGGAAAACACTGAGGATGATGTTTCCTGTGTAATAATTGGGGCAGGAAACCCAACGGTATTGGGAATAACCACAACTGTAAGGTATAAAAGAAAAACACCTCACCTCCCAATCAACGACAAGGAGATAGCTCGTCTTTATAAACATATTGAAGATGCAGCCAATATGGAAGCCCAAAATGAATATTCAACAACGACGGGAAATTCTGAAGAACGTCTTGAGGTGATAACAACCTTCGAAGTATTGCTTAAAATTGACGGTCACTCGGTGAAGGGTTTAGAGGGGAATACAGGACAGGTCGTCGAAGCATCGGTATACCATGCCTATTGCCCTGCTTTCCACACCAAATCCCTACAATCTTTAGCAAAAAAACTTGGTTTAGACGTTCTATCGATAGGTTCTGAAATGTTCTGCACTTCTCAATGGGTTAGGAAAATCACACCCGAGATCTCCGACTATATTATTATTGATATAGCTGAAGATACAACCAACGTTTCGGTCGTTTTCGGAAGCGTTATTATATCAACCAAATTTATTGGTCTGGGTTATAAACACTTTATCGAACAAATCAGCGAAAAAATGGGTGTCACAATAGATGAGTCCAAACGGTTAATGAAATCATATTTAACCCGCACTCTCTCAGAGCCCGAAATGGATGTGGTTGGTGGATGCGTTAGAGAAGCCGTAAAGATTTGGGTCGCCGGGGTCGAAATTTTGTTCGGAGAATTTAGCGGAGTAAAAACCTTCCCATCGAAAATTTTTATACAGGGGGCCGGAGCCGAAATACCTGAGGTTACACAGGCACTTATGACCGACTCATGGGCAAAGAACATTCCCTTTAGGAACGCCAGGGAAGTATCTTTGATGGAAACAGAAGGATTGCCCGTTTATGATTCAACTGGAACAATAAAAGACAAAAGCTGGTTTAACAATATCGTACTTTCTATAATCTTTAAGGAGATGTTTGAAAGTTAATTTGGTAAATGACCAGATTGGAACTAGAAATACATGATGACGCCCTTGCGGCGGTAAACAAAATAAAATCTCTGAACGACTCCGGTATTGAACTTATAATACCTGAAGGTTCAATACTTTTTGACAACATCTTAAACTTAAAACTGATATCCCATGTTGCAGAAAAAAACCAAAAAATCGTCCAATTCACCACAACGGATGAAGCGGGGATGGAAATGATTTCAATGCTTGAAGAGCCGGGAACCAGAACGATGGGAGACTACCCCCAAAAGGATTTTGAGACAGAGTTGACGGCGTCGCCCGAAAAAAATCGTTTCGTACTCAAAGAACCCAAGCTTCCTAGAATAAACCTTACACAATTCAATAAAAGAGCAATATTGGCCGGGGTGGCACTTGCCACACTTTTTGGAACCGTCTTTTTCATTTCCAAAAAACCAGTTGCTTACACTAAAATTGTGCTTGAATCACAACCCCTTACGCGAAGCCTTACAATTAAAGTTGTGGCTGGGGCTGACACAAATGCCGAGAAAATGATATTGAGAGGTCAGACTCTGGAATCGGCTGTAGAAGTAACAGATGAGATCGCAACTACAGGCGAGGAGCTTGTAGGCAAAAAGGCTGCGGGAAAGGTAATTATATACAATAAAACAGACGAAGAAATAAAGCTGGACAAGGGAGATAAATTAAACTATGACGAAAAAGATCTTATCTACGTACTAAAGGATAATGTGAAAGTCCCACCAAAAGAAGAGCAGCCCAGCTCAAGCCCTTCAGAGATAGTATATAAATTGGGAGAGGCAATAGTTGATATTGAGGCCGCAGACATAGGTAGTGCTTATAACATAGATAAAGATGAAACCTTGGAAGTTGTCGGTTACAAATCAAGCCAAATGACAGCAAAAACAAAAGACGATCTAACCGGAGGAGAAAGCAAGAAAGTGAAAGTCGTGTCGGAAGCGGACAAAACGAACCTTCAAAAGAAAGTTACTGATACAGCCAAAGAAAAGGCCACAGGAGATATCAAATCTAAACTTGGAAGGAACAACCAGCGTCTTATAGAAGGATCCGTTATTGCCCAAATTACAAAAGAATCGTACAATGCAAAGGTTGGAGACGAAACTGATAAGCTGACACTCACTGCCTACGCAAGCGCGGCCGGCCTCACATACTTAGACTCAGAGCTAAACTCCCTCTTGGACAAACTCGTACAAAATATAATACCTGCTGGACACGACCTATCAGAAAAACAGAGGGAGGTAACAACCGTTCCTCTCGGCAACTCTAACACCAGCGTTCTTAGTTCTTCTGAAGCGGATTTGCAGGTAACTTTGAAAACATTCACCGTAACGAGAATTGACAAAGATGAGCTTAAAAAATCTCTAGCCGGTAAGTCTGTCGCTGAAGCTGAAAAAGTCCTGGGTGGAATAAGAAATATAACCACATACTCAATTGGCATAAAACCTGCAATTCCGTTTTTCAAAAAAGTTCCTAAAGATCTAAACAGAATTAACATAGAAATAGAAAATGAGTAAAAAGAAAGACAATCAGTCGGTAAAAGGCAAAAACTTTTTGGGGATAGACTATGGAGGAAGAAATATAGGAGTAGCACTGGGCAAGGATGGTTATGTAACTCCTCTCAAAATCATAGACGGAAAAAATCAAAACAGCGCAATAGCTGAAATTATTAGAATTGCCTTGGAAAATAAAGTTGAAGCTTTTGTCATGGGTCTTCCTCTCACTGCCGAAGGAAAGGAAACCACACAATCTCTTAAAAACAGACACTTCGCTAAATTATTGAAAATAAAATCGAGGAAAAAAGTTCTCTTTTGCAACGAGGAGGGATCAACTCAGGAGGCCTTAGACTCTCTTATAGCCACAGGCGCTTCGTCTCGAAAACGCCGGTATTCCGATAATGTCGCGGCGGGAATAATTCTCAAGAGGTTTTTTCAGGAATCTTTGTGAGAAGCTTTACCTCTTTAGATCCGCAGGAAACACACTCAAAATTTTCTCCTGGCTTAAGACAGGCAGGACAGATGTATAAACCGTCCTTTTCAACCAACTCTTCTTGCTTGCAAGTATTACACAGAAAAAGAACATTATCCTGGGTTATTTTTCCGCAATTTGGGCACTTAAATTTTAAAACAGGGGCTTCCTTAATCTCCAACTCATTCATAAGAATAAAGTAGCAAATAGAAAGCCGGTTGTCACCTAACTACCCTTAAGCTAGAATTCTTGTATGAAAGCCCTTGAGACTGCAGTTCTTGTTTATGTTTTGTTTGGGATAATTTACACCGTCTACGTACTTACACGAAGACCTCTTAGCATATTTTTAATCCCCATCAACATACTTGGAGGTCCCATTCTCGTTATTCATTATTTTGTCAAATATTACATCAAAAAAGAGTACTCTCCCGCGAGAATAAGACATAAAGACATTTTGAAGGACAAGAAAGCGGCTTTCTTTGATTTGGATGGGACAATTTGGGCCTCTGACCATATTTGGATTGATTGCATAGCGGAAGTCGCAAGAGAAAACGGTCTGGGGGAAATTGACATTTTAAGCACCTATGCACCCGGAGCTGATCTTAAAAAAAGGTGGAAAGTTTTGCAGGCGTATAACGGTTTCAAAATGCCGGAAAAGAAAAACGCTACGTTACTTGCAAAAGAAACCGAGAACAAGATGGTTGAGTACATAAAAAAATCCGAAAGTCTGGAACTAATACCCGGTTTTATAGATATTTCTTATTTCCTAAAAGTTGAAAAGGATCTAAAACTAGCCCTGATCACAAACTCAAGTAAAGAAGTAACCGAGGCATTTGTTGAAAAAACGGGAACCGGCAATACATTTGATCTAATATTGACAGGAAATGATGTCCGCAAAGAAAAACCTTCTCCCCAGATTTTTTTAAAGGCCGCTAGAAAACTGCATATATCCCCAAGAGAAGTACTTGTTTTTGAAGACTCTTTATCGGGATCAAAAGCCGCCGCTAGAGCCGGAATGGACCAAATTATTATATGGAGAAACGACACACCCCAAACAGATTACTACGGCAAAATCTTCGGCTTTTTCCCAGATTTTGAAGAATTAGATGAGATACTCAACGCTCCCTCCCAGCAAAGGGTCTTGGAAGGGGTGGCTAAGTTTAGGGGACAAAAAGGGTCGAGCAACGAACCGGAAGAAAAAGCCCAAGGGGAAAAACCTATTCAATAAAAGTAAAAACTATCTTATCAAGCCTGAGGAAAAAAGAAGGAGCTTTCATTGTTTTGATAAATTTCCAAAGATTTTCAGATTCACCCGACACAACAATCTCACTATGATCCCACGAGTAGTGCTTTACCTTATGAAGTTGCACACCAGACCCACGAATTTTGAAGCGAAGATACAAAGACGTCCTTATCTTTTGATATTTTCCTATTATGTTTACTTGTAATTTTCTCATTTTATATTTATCACATTTATACCCCTCATAGTTAGTTTCTTTTTGATATAACCCGCAATTGTAACACCCACACGCCTTATACGCAAATCCTAATTACAATTCGGGTATTCTCAAAAAGACAACGTAGGTTGTAATATAAAATCTCCTGGGCTGAAACATAAAAGAGAGGGAAGATACCAACCAACGGGAATTGCTTCATCATTGTGGATAACTTTTGTATATTTAGCAAATCCCGCCCCCATAATCGACTTCTGCAAAATATGCTTATAGACTTTAAAACAAAACCAAAAGAGTTTTGGAAAGCAATTCTCAGTGAAGTAGAGCTCAAGTTGTCTCCTATGGTTTTTAAATCGCTTATTGCTAGAACAAGGGGCGAAATAGATGAAAACGGAACTTTAAAAATCGTATGCGAAGACGATTTTGTGAAAAATAACGTTGAAAAAAGATACAGAAAAATAATTGAAGAGGCCGCCATAAAACTGGCTGGTGAAAAAGTATCTTTCAAGACAACCGTTCAAAAAGGCGGGGAGTACGGAAAAAACAACACAAATGATTTCGGCCCCCTTTTTGTTCCTGAAAAAAATCCAGCCGCTTCATTTTTAGAGAAACAGAGAAAAGCTAATCTTTCTCCAAGATTCACCTTTGAAAACTTTATTATGGGAAAAAACAATAACCTGGCCTATGCCATAGCGACAGCAGTAGCGCAGAGGCCGGGGGAGCAGTACAATCCGGTTTTCATTTATTCAGGAGTAGGGCTCGGTAAAACGCACCTCATACAGGCTATTGGGAACGAGATAATCAAAAACAAGCCGGGGACAAATGTTATTTACACAACGGGAGAAGCATTCACAAATGAACTTATTGAGGCGATTAAAGGGGGCAAGGGAGGAAAAATCGGATACAGCACAAATGATTTTAGAAATAAGTTCAGAAAAGCCGACGTCCTTCTAATAGACGACATACAATTTGTGATAGGAAAAGAGACAACCCAGGAAGAGTTTTTTCACACTTTCAACGCTTTATATATGTCCCAAAAACAGATAGTTATAACCTCTGACCGCCCTCCGAAGGACTTTAACAGCATCGAAGAGAGGATTACTTCAAGATTCAGCAGCGGAATTGTAGCCGACATACAACCACCCGACATGGAAATGAGAGCTGCAATTCTGAGAACAAAAAGGGACTTGGCCGGTGACAATATTCCAAATGATGTTATTGACTACATTGCGGAAAACGTAACAACAAACATAAGAGAGCTTGAGGGGGCCTATATACAGGTCAGAACCTACTTTTTAGCAGAGCATCTCGAGCCCACTAAAGAGGCAGCGGCAAGAGCTCTCGGCCAAACCATAAGAAAAAAGGAAAATAAAAATCTGAATATAAATGAAATACTAAAAGCTGTTTGCAATTACTATTCAGTAAAGATTCCTGACATAAAAGGTAAGAGAAGAACAAAGGATCTTGTGATACCGAGGCAGGTAGCAATGTTTTTAATAAAAGAAATGACCGATACTCCATTTATGGCAATAGGGGATTTTCTAGGAGGCCGCGACCACACAACCATAATGCACGGAGTCAGAACCATTGAAGAAGAAGTAAAAAAATCAGGCAGAATCAAACAAGACGTCGTGAATGTAAAACAAACCCTCACAGATTGGTAAAACGATGTGTACAACAGAGAATATTACTACAAGATGTGTGGATAAGAAGATTCAGTTATCCACATAAGAACCCACATCTTTACAAAACTTATCTACAAAACAACACACCAATATAGAAACAAATAATCAAACCGGCCAAGATAATACGTTGAAATAAAAGGATTACTAATTATTCACAGCAACATACACAACAAAAACAAGAGATATCAAGAAAAAATAAAAAGATCCACATACTAACACTTCTAATAAGAATACTTCTTGTTATTTATATAAAACACTGAAATGAAATATAATGTGGACAGCAATGATTTTTATTACTTTGATACTCGGTAAAACAATTGGATTTTTATGCAGGGTTTTTCATTTTGGTTCGGGAGGCACTTGGCCGGGCCATGTGGCCCTTAGGTTTTACCCCGGTTTTTTGAACGACAAAGGGATGTCTCCTTCGAGGGGTGTTGTTTTGGTGTCAGGTACAAACGGCAAAACTACAGTTACTAAAATGGTTTCGCACGTGCTTAGAAAGAAAGGCTTTTTGGTAACCACCAATGCTTCTGGAGCAAATCTAGAGAACGGTTTGGCTTCTGCGATTATTCTTAGCCAGCCTCTTTTAAGTAAGAAAAGGCCTAATTATTTTGTTCTGGAAGTAGATGAGTTTACGCTTCCAATTGTCTTGGAAAAACTGAAACCTACAACTGTGGTTCTTCTAAATATCTCCAGGGATCAGCTTGATAGATATGGGGAAACTGATTTAATACTGGAAAGATGGGAGTATTCCTTAAGACTCTCTGCCGTTCCCTATATAGTTCTCGATAAATCCTTAGAGTATTTCAGAAAATTGTCTTTTTCAGAGAACACGGTTGTGCTGGATTTTAATGAGATTTCGGATGAAAAGTTTCCCGAAGATTTAAGCAGTTTGTTTTATTCCAAAAATCTAAAAGCAGCCTTAGCGGTTCTTTTGAATCTGGGCGTTCCATCAGATGAGTCGCTCCAACACCTGTCTGATTTTCAAGCAGCTTACGGAAGAGGGGAGGTTTTAATATTTGGGGGTAAGATATTTCATATTTTTCTTGCCAAAAACCCTGCAAGCCTTTCCAACAACTTGAGATTTTTTGAAGAGAGAAAGGATTCTTTTAACGCCGCTTTATTCATATTGAATGACAACATTCCTGACGGGCGGGACGTATCGTGGATATATGATGTGAGCCCCCGTCTTATTTTATCGGCGTGCGGGGAAGAGAAGATTTTTATTTCCGGAAAAAGGTGCTACGACATGGCGGTCAGGTTAAAATATGCGGGACTGGATGTCAGGGAGGAAAATGTTTCGCCATCCCTTCAGAAAATTAGAAGTGTAATAACAGCTGATTCTTCAATATGCAATGTTGCAGTGTTCCCGAATTATTCGGCGATGTTGGAGTTTAGAAAATTAATGTTGGGGAGAAAAATACTATGAAAGGGCTGGTGGTAGGTCATTTATACCCTGACGAGCTAAACCTTTACGGAGATAACGGGAATGTTGAGGTGGTTGCGGCAAGGTGTGTCGAAAGAGGCATAAAATGCGAAGTTATTGACGTGGGGGTGGGTAAGGTTTCTTCATATCCCGGTTTGGGAGAAGTTAACTTGCTATTTATGGGGGGAGGTCCGGATTCTTCTCAAAAGTCAGTGTATGAAGATTTTCTGATTGAGAAGAAAGAGTTTGTTTCTGATTATGTTTATTCAGGGAAAGTTGGGCTTTTTGTCTGCGGTTCTTACCAGCTTCTAGGTGAATTTTACAGATCTGCCGATGGCTCTGAACTAAAGGGACTGGGAATATTCAATGCCCACACGGTCCATTTTGGTAAGAACAAGTCTAGGTGTATCGGAAACGTCAGGGCTGTTCTTAGCGAAACGATAACAGCAGATCCGGTTTTTAAGAATGTTGATTTTTTAGGACCTCATATTTTTGGATTTGAAAACCATGGCGGGAGAACCTACTTGGGTTCAGACGCGGTTCCTTTTGCCAAAGTGACGCACGGCCACGGCAATAATTCCGAAGATGGGACGGAAGGATTGCTTTTAGGCAACTGTGTTGGTACATACTTTCACGGACCGCTACTTGCAAAAAATCCTCATTTGGCGGATTATCTAATTGCAAAAGCTCTCGGTGTTTCTGAATTGCCCAAGCTTGATGACAAGCTTTCTATCGCTTCTTACACTGCCTCAAAGAAGCTGAGGTAAATGAAGAAGATACAACCTTCAAGAATATTTCTGCTCACTTTAATAGCCCTGCTTCCGGTGAATTTGGGAAAGCATTTTGAGTTTTCTGGTTCTTATGTTTACGGAAACCTTATTGATTATCTCGTTCCCACTCTTTATGTGCAGGACATTCTGGCTTTACTACTTCTTATAGCTCTGATTCTGGAAAGAAAGAGAATCTTGCTGGAGGGGCCGATAAAGAAAATTGCGATGTTTCTTGGTGTCCTTCTACTCTCTTCTTTATTTGCTTCAAGGGCTCTTCCTTCTCTGTGGTTCTTTTTCAGGATATTTTTGTACACCGTTGTTGGGATTTATGTTTATAAGTGGGTTGATTTGAAAAAGGAAGGACGCCTTATCCAAAAAATATTGGCAGTGCAATTACTGTTCGTTAGTGTGCTGGCCATCGCCCAGTTTTTTGTGAGGGGCTCGGTATTTGATAATTATCTTTTTCTTGGGGAGCAGCCTTATTCCTTGAGTACGCCCCAAATTACAAAAGAAGTTTTGCTGGGCCGAGTGTTTCTGCCACCGATGGGGCTGTTCCGCCACCCCAACATTCTCTCGGGATATTTGGCTATACTGCTTGTCTTTGTGGTTTTCTGGTTTCCGAAAAACAAACTTAGCATTGCCTGTTTGGTTTTGGGAATGGTTGCGTTTCTTTTGACTTTCAGCGTATTCACATGGGCGGCATTTTTCGCAACATTGGTCTTATATAAGTTTTTGAAGGATAAGAGAAAGATAATGTACATTTATCTTTTGGCCGCCTCCCTTATTTTACTTGTACCGTTTTTTCCTTTCTCGTCTGACAACGCCTCTTTTTATAGGAGAGATAGCCTTCTTGCCGCTAGTTATAGGATCGCTGGGAAGTTTCCCGTTTTGGGAGTTGGCACAAATAATTTCACCTCGTACGTTGATGATTTCCAGATAAGTAACGATATAAGGTTTACCCAGCCAGTGCACAACGTTTTTGCTTTAATATTAGCTGAATCTGGAATTTTTGCTTTTTTCCTTTTTATCTTGATCTTTTTTGATTCTTATTCGGCAGCTGCGAAAAAAGGAGACGTTCCTCTTTTGCTTGCATTTTCTGCGGCCCTTCTGCTTATGAGTTTTGATCACTATTTTTGGACCATACATCAAACAACCCTTATACTTTTCATTCTTTTCGGTCTATCATGGAAGCATTCCTATGGACAAGGAAAATGATATTTATGTATAATTTTTACAATGCGAAATAAGCTAATACTTACTGCCCTAATACTTGTTATCCCTTTTCTTCTAACTGCGTGCACCCTAAAGGATATTCCTGTTGTCGGTAAGTTCTTCGGTGGAGGTGGACTTTCGCTTGGTGGGCCGGTGACCCTTAATGTGTGGGGTCTCTGGGAAAACCCCGAAGTTATGCAGCAGATCGTCGCCAAGTATAAAGAGACGCATCCTAATGTAAATATAAATTATGATGATAGAAGTGTGTTGGGTGCCTCTCAGTACAAGGAAACCTTGTTGGGGAGAATAGGACAGCCTGAGGTAGCCGACATAGTTCTGGTCCACAATTCTTGGGTGCAGGACATAAAAGGCTCCTTAGCTCCCGCTCCTTCCAAAATCATGAGCGAGCAGCAATACGCCGAAAAATACTATCCGATTGCCAAAGACAGTGCTGTTTTTGACGGGAATGTTTACGCCGTTCCTATGTACCATGATGGTATCGTGCTTGTTTACAACAAGAAGCATTTTGAGGAGGAGGGACAGCAGTCTCCGCCAACATCGTGGGAGGAGTTTAGAAGATTAGCATTTAACCTTACGAAAAGAGACGAGAAGGGGGAAATAATTCGTGCGGGGGCGGCCATGGGAACCGCAAACAACATAGATTTCTTTTCCGACATTCTAGGAACCTTTTTTGCTCAGGCAAAGGTGAACGTTCCGCAGGATCTTGATGGGAAGCCTGCTAGAGACGCTCTTGCATTTTACGTTCTTTTTAGCAAGTCAGACAAAGGTTGGGATAACACTTTTCCCGAGGCTTCGGCGGCTTTTGCACAGGAAAGAGTGTCTATGATCTTTATTCCTAGCTGGAACTTGCTCGATATTCTTAGAGAAAGGCCGAATCTCCAAATAGGAGTTGCTCCCGTGCCGCAAGCTAAGCTTGACAATCCGGTTTCTTGGGCGAGTTTTTGGATGTACGCTGTTCCGGCAGTAAGCCCAAATAAAGAAGCGGCGTGGGAATTTATCAACTACCTTGCTCAGGAAGATACGCAAAGAGCTCTTTTTGACGCCGCGGCAAGACAGAGGGTTTATGGCGCCCCCTTTAGTTTAGTTTCGTTGAAAGATCAGGTTGCCTCCGGTCCTTATGGCAACTACCTCAAACCGCTTTTGGATTCAGCCGCTTTTGCACAGAGCTCACGCTTTGCCGCACGCGCGGGAAATGATCTTTACGTAGCCGCATTAAAAGAAGCTGTGAACTCGGTTTTGAACTCTCGCGAGGATATTACGGTTGCAAGTGAGGCGGCTTTAAAAAAGGCTAAGGCGACTATAGTGTCGGGCGGGAAACAATAATTTTCAAACCTCTTTCTTTTGAGGTATTCTTTCCCTATGAAAATATTGGCAATTGAAACATCGTGCGATGAAACTGCATGCGCTGTAGTGGAAGATGGTGTTAAGGAGCTGGCTTCTGTAGTAGCTTCGTCAAAGGAACTACATGAGGCGACGGGCGGAGTTGTGCCTGAAGTGGCTTCAAGAAAGCAGATGGAGTTTATGATGCCGGTATTGGAAAAGACGGTTGAGGATTACCGCCAAAAGATGGGGTTTGAGGGCAGGGAGCAGGTTGTTGAGTCAATTGACGCATTGGCTGTGACTGTTGGGCCTGGACTGATAGGCTCTTTGGTTGTAGGGGTTACAACAGCAAAGGCTCTGGCTTTGGCTTGGGAGAAACCATTGATACCTGTAAATCATCTAATCGGACATATTTACGCAAATTTTGTGGATAGCCAAAAAAAAGTGGAGTTTCCAGCAGTTTGCTTGCTGGTTAGCGGAGGGCACACCGATTTGGTTTTGATGAGGGGGCATGGTGAATTTGAGTATCTTGGGGGAACTTTAGATGACGCGGCCGGGGAATGTTTTGACAAGGTTGCTCGTATGATGGGGATTTCAAAATATCTAGGAGGTCAGTTACTGTCTGAGAAAGCGGCAGGGTGCGAAAAGGCATTTCCGGATAAACTCTTTCCGAGGCCGATGATATTTTCCGATGATTATGACTTCTCCTTTTCCGGGCTTAAAACCGCTGTTAAAAGATACATCGACGGTGGAGAAAGGGACATACCCTGCACAGCCAGAGAATTTGAAGAGGCAGTTGTGGATGTTTTAGCTGTTAAAACTATGAAAGCGGTGAAAAATTTTAGGGTTAAATCGCTGTTGATTGGGGGAGGAGTCTCGGCTAACAGAAGGTTGCGAGAAAGGCTAAGAGAAGAAGCGGAGAAAGTTGGTGTTTTTTTGCACTTACCTCCCCCGAGACTTTGTACAGACAATGCAGTTTATATAGCCTCGTCGGCTTATTTCAATAACAAGAAAGTTAAACTGCAGGATATAAAGGCCGACCCGTCATTGGGAATAATGGGAAGGCTTTAAGAGAGTTTATTGACGAGTTCTTCAAGGGTGTAAAGTTTTCCTTCGCTTTCCTTGCGTCCCTTCAATTCTATTTTAGCCCCCGTTTTTTTGGACACCACAGCTCTGTAGGGAATTCCTATTAGATCGGCGTCTGAAAACTTGACCCCGGCTGTCGTATCTTCCCTGTCGTCGTATAGAACCTCGATGTTACTTTTGGTCAAGACTTCATAAACTTTTTCGGCCAGTTCTTTAGTACTACTATCTTCAAAATTTAATCCGACCAAGTGCACTTTCGCCGGAGCAACGCTTTCGGGCCACACTAAACCCTTATCGTCACCATGTAGTTCTACGATTGTGGCCATAACTCTTGCAGGCCCTATACCGTAGGCACCCATAATTACCGGCTTTCTCTTTCCTTCTTCGTCTGTGAAGTAAAGGCCTGCAGGTTCGGAAAAACGTGTTCCTTGTTTGAATATGTTACCGACCTCAATCGCCCTCACCTCTTCCAAATCTTGTTTATTGATTCCTAAATCCGCAAGGACCCCGTCCGTTAAAACCTCTTTGTTTACGGCGACTTTCTTTTTGCGATCAAGATAAATGGTATCTTCTCCTGATTCGCATACTGTCTGAAATTCATGGCTGTATTTGCTAAAGGTTCCACCAGAAGCGAAGGTTAAATATGTTTGTTCTCCTATTCCCACGCGGGAAAAAGAATTGAAGTATGCTACTTTGACCTTTTCATAAAAGGCGTCAAGGTCTTCTTGTGTCTTATTGAACGAGTAAAGATCTTTCATCAAAAACTCTCGTGTCCTCAAAAGGCCGTTCTTAGCTCTTACCTCGTTTCTAAATTTTGTCTGGAATTGGAAAGGGTAGAGAGGCAAATCTTTGTGAGAATGTATTTGTTTTGACATCAAGGCGGCAAGAGGTTCCTCATGAGTTGGGGCCAATCCGACTTCCGTACCGGTATTTATCTTTGTTTTGAACCATATATCTACAACACTGTCGTCCCACCTTCCAGATTTTTTCCAGTTGTCGGGGTTCTGAAGAGCAGTCATTTGAAGTTCCTGGCCGCCGATGGATACCATCTCTTCTCGGATTATCCCAACAATTTTATTTAGAACCCGAAGTCCTAAAGGCAGAAAGCAGTAGACGCCCGCCATTTCCTTATAAATGTAGCCACCCCGGGTTAAAAGCTGGGCGTTTTTGCTAACCTCATCTTTAGGCGCCTCTTTTAGTGTTTTGCCTACCATTAAGCTATAGCGCATTGATTTATTATATACTATCTGATTGAGAGGCCGCTTTTTTTGTGATAATCTCAAGCAATATTATGGATAAACGTTACGACCACAAAGTGAAAGAAGCTGAAGTTCTCAAGAAATGGGAGGACGCCAAAGCTTTTACAGCCGATCCCAAGTCCGGCAAAAAACCCTATACAATTATCCTTCCTCCACCAAACGCTTCTGGAAAAATGCATGTTGGAAATGTTCTGATGATAGCTATAGAGGACCTGCTTATACGTTGGAAAAGAATGAAAGGATACGAAGCTTTGTGGGTTCCGGGTACAGATCACGCAGGATTTGAATCCCAAACCACGTTTGAAAGAGAGCTGAGGGTAAAAGGGAAATCTAGATTTGATTACGACCGAGACACTTTTTACAAAATGATGATGGAGTTTGTTCTTAGCAACAAGGGCCAAATTGAAGAGCAGATAAGAAGCATGGGAGCGAGTGTTGATTGGACGCGCTACACATTTACTCTTGAAGAAAAATCCATAAACACCGTAGTAAATACATTTAAGAAAATGGTTAACGAGGGCTTGATTTATAGATCTGATTATGTTGTTAACTATTCTTTTAAGTATGGGACAACTTTTTCGGATGCCGAGACTGTGATGAAAGAACAGACCGACCCTCTTTATTACATTAAATACGGACCTTTGACAGTTGCTACAGTTAGGCCCGAAACGAAACTTGGCGATACTGCTTTGGCGGTTAATCCCCGTGATGAGAGATATAAAGATTATGTAGGAAAAGAAATTGTTTTTGAAGACGTTACCGGACTAAATCGCTTGAAGGTTATAGCTGATGAATATGTTGACTCCGCTTTTGGCACAGGGGTTTTGAAAGTTACCCCAGCCCATTCCAAGGACGATTATGAGATAGGATTAAGGCACGGTTTGGAGATTAAGCAGGTAATAGGAACAGACGGAAAGATGACTTCTTTGGCAGGAAAATATGCCGGTATGAAAGTGCTGGATTGCCGTGCCCAAATTGTTGAAGATTTGAAAAAACTCGGATCCCTGGAAAAAATAGATGAGAGTTATGTGCACACTGTGCCCGTTGATTATAGAACTGAAGACTACATTGAACAGCTCGTAATTCCCAATTGGTTTGTGAGAGTTGAGGAGTTGAAAAAAATGGCTTTGGATGTGGTGAAGAATGGAGATGTTAGGATATTTCCCAAGTGGCAGGAAATAACTTACACCAGATGGGTGGAGAATATGAGGGACTGGGCAATTTCCCGCCAGATAGTTTGGGGAATAAGGGTTCCCGCGTGGTACAACGTTGATGAAAATCCTGACATCACGGTAACGTTTTTGGCCGAAGGAGAGGTGGTAAGAGGCCAAGTTTCCGATTTGCTCCGCAGGTACGATTTAAAAGAAATATCCTCGGGGCTTCAATCTCTCACAGCTCCGAACAACGCGAATTATGTTATCAGCAAAGAATCGCCGGGAGACAGGTACCTTCCCGAAACCGACACTTTTGATACATGGTTTTCGAGCGGCCAGTGGCCATTGATAACTTTGGGGTATCCGGATTCTGAAGATTTTAAATACTTCTACCCAACGGATGTTCTTGAGACAGGCTGGGAAATTATAACAAGGTGGGTGTCCCGCATGATAATGTTCGGATGCTACCTAACCGGGAAAGCGCCATTCAGAGATGTTTATCTTCATGGGAGGGTGATGGCCATTGACGGTAAGAAAATGAGCAAAAGCTTGGGTAACGTGATTAACCCTGAGGAGTATCAAGCCGAGTTTGGGACGGACGCTTTGCGCATGGGTATGATAAGCGGAACGGCAAATGGAAAGGACTTTGCCTTCCCACGAGATAAAGTTTTAGCATATCGAAATTTTTCCAACAAGATTTGGAATATGGCCAGATTCTTAATTATGTTGGTCAATGAGGAGGGGTTGACCAAGAAGGATCTTCAAGATTTCAAGCCATGGAATTTACAAAGAGGAACTACCGATTTGGAGATGTATGAGGGATTTAAAAAACTGGTAAATAATGTGGATAAATCTTTGGGCAAGTATAGATTCTCTGACGCGGGGGACTTTATTTATCATTTTATGTGGGATGAGCTAGCCTCAAAATATATTGAGGAAGTCAAGGTGCGCGAAAATAGGGAAGACAAGATAAACGGTCTTAAAAATCTTGCTTATATATTTTCAAATTGCTTGAAAGTACTGCACCCCTTCATGCCTTTTATAACCGAGGCAGTGTGGGGAGAATTAATAAAGGAAGGATTGATTAAGGGGAGACTTTTAGCAAAGACTGAGTGGCCGGGAGTTTGAAATATTCGGAGACGGATCTATTCTTTTTCTTGTTTTTCTTTTGACTCTTCATTTTCACCCGCTTTTTCTTCCGTTGCCTCTATTTTCTCTAGGGCTTCTTCTTCGCTAACGGGGGCTTCTTCAACCTGCTCTTCAATTTTGTCAAGTTTAATCACCAGATCGTCCGGCTTAAGGTCAACAAGTGAGACTTTTTCCTTATCATAATTCAGCTGCCCCGCAGTGATGGTATCTCCTATTTGCATATTTGAAACATCAATCTCAAAAGAATGTGGAAGATCGGTAGGAAGGGCCTCAACCGCAATTTCGTTTGCCAAAATGAGAACAATGGCCTCACCGTTTTTCACAAACTCGTTGTTTTCTTCGCCGATAATTTCTACGGGCACTTCAGCTTCGGTTTTCTCTTTTAGGTTGGGTTTATAAAAACCGGCGTGTATTATTCTGCCGGTGATAGGATCCTCTTGTATTTCCTTAAAGAGGACCTTTTCTGTCTTATTGCCGATTTTAATGTCAATTAACGTTGTTTCCCCACCTTCGTTATAGGCTTTTTCCACTTCGGGTTGTGATACGGTTATGGGGAGAGACTCAATCCCTTTTCCGAATATGACCGCAGGAATTACACCTCTTGATTTTAAGCTTTTCGAGGCTTTGCCGATTTTTTCTCGTTTTTCTGCAACAAGTTCCATATATGTTCTTTTTTAAGGGCAAGGTGGAGGTCAAGAACCTCATCATAACTTACCGACTTAATTCCGACAAACTTTTTAAACTCCGTACCTTTTAGGTCGGATTGAACGGGCACTATTCCGTTGCCTGTCGGTGTGATGGTTACCATGCTTTCAGCTTTACACTTCGGGCAGACGGCGTGCGCGACCCACGCTAGGCTGGTTTCGTTTGAAATGGGCACGATCTCGGCTCTCTCTAAACTTCCTCCGCAGCGATAGCAGTGTGTCTTCCGTAGGTTTTCCAAAATATAATTTTCCTTGGTTATCATCCTACTGAGCACTTGGTATTTTACTGACTCTCACTAGCTAGGTCAATGACTTAATTAAGGTAGAATACGCCAAGCGCCAAATTCTATAGGTTTCAGCAGCTGAGCCTATTGCCCATTTTCTAAACCTATTTTCATAACCTTGCTTCCGTTCAAAAGATATAATGCTGTTTCATCAGAAGTTACTGTCATATCTCTTAAATCCTCCCACGATGTAAGTGGCTGGTGTGTGTACTGCTTTACTAAATTTCCTTCAAAATCCAAAACGACTACTCTCTGGTTGGCAGGATCAAGGACATATATGTAATCAAAATCTATCGTAGTTAAAACTTTGGTGGCTCCAGAAAGATCGTTGTTTAATCCTTTTATTTCAAAAGTATTTTTATTTCCGCTTGTGTGTTTTGTCAGCTCACCGTTTTTGGTAAGAAGGTAAATGCTGTAGGCGACAGTTATTGATCGGGCGTTCTGGAATTCTGCGCTTTGGCCCCAAAGCGTTTCTGTGTATTTGTTTCCGTCTTTTTCGTATCTAATGAGTTTGTCATCAACTATCCCATACAGGTAGTCAGAGTATGTTCCCAGTATGTTAGTTCCGGCGATATCATATGAAAGAGTTTTTGTTGAGTCAGAGAGATTGTAAGCAAAATATTTATTGTTCTGAAGAAACCCGAGAGTTCCATCCACATTGATTAGAGATTTAAGGCCAGGGTAGGCAGTTGTCTCCGTTTCAAATTTTGCTGTTTCCATTGAGGATTTATAAATTATTCCGGAGGAGGGGTCTGCCACAACGATAAAATTTCCTACAGCAGCGATTTCTCTTGGTTGTGCGTTCTGATCAGTTATTTTTATGTCGTAAAAAATTTCAGGATCAACCCTCAATACCTTATATTGTCCATCGTCTTTTGTTATTTCATTCACATCTACTTGGGACGCTGGAGTTTCTGTTTTTTCTACGGTTAGAGGCGGGGTCGCCGATGTTTCGGTTTTTTTCTGGCCTAATAACTGAATGCCTAAAACTATTATCAGCACCAAACCGAGTATTGGAAGAAGGAAGGCGAACTTTTTAGGCAACTTTTTCTCTTTAGGCAGTCTAGTTTTAGGGATTTTCCCTATGCCCGAAATGTCTAGTTGCGTGTTACTTTTTTTACGACGAGATAAAATTTCTTTGATTTTATTTGCTAGAGGAGCCGCTCTCTCAACGTTTCTTCTTGCGCCAAGCAGAATTTTTTGAACCTGCTCTCTTCTTCTGTTCTTGCTGGCCTGTTTTTCAAGACCGAAATCAATGGTTTCTTCCTCTGTAAACGATGTATCTACGATGAATTTTAATAAGATGCAGGCTTCGTTTTCTTTAAGATTTTGCTCGGAAATTCTAGTTGTGGGAAGTTTTTGGGGAGGGTAGATCTGGCTGAATGATCTTGAACTTAAAATAACCACATCTTCATCTCTTACAATTCCTGAAGCGGCCGCGAAAGACCCCTCACTTACCGCTTCTATGGGCTTAACTACGCCATCCCTCATTAAGAAGCCATCAGCTTCTCCAAATTGTACGGCATAGAAAACATTTCCCCACAAAACGCCTGCAGATATATTGAGCTGTATGTTTGTGGGTTCCGCGCTTAGCGCGTCGTTTGAAAGTTGCAAAATTTTTTCTCTCGCTTCCATTATGGCTTTTTCCAAAGATTGAATCGGAGAAATGTTGTCTGATTGGTAGTAGCTGTTGTGCAAAATATCTCTCAAGGCTGTGTTGGTCAGGGAGGTGTCAAAATTTGCCGAGCCCGTAACCTCATAAACCGCGTATATAGAGCCTTTTTTGAGAGAGATGTCTTTTGATTCAGGTTCAACGACCAAGCAATGGGCAAAAGATGTAGAAAACTGCTGCAGCTGGGGGTTTATTTCCTGTACTTTTGCGGTTAATTTCTTTTTCATTTTTGTCCTTTCAAGTCAATTATCGCCGTTTTGACCGAAAATTAACAATTTTTATCTCAAATTCAAGATGGCTGCGAACAACAAAATCAGAGAAACAAAAAAGTGAGCACGCCCGAAAAAAGTAAAAAGCCGCTTAAGCGGAGTGCTGAAACTTCTGTTCATCAGTTTTATCTGCCTCATAAGTAGAAAAGAAAATATGGTGTAGCTCGCAACAGCTAAGAGCACTATAATGTCGGTTATTATTATAATTGTTGGGGTTATTTGTATCTCAAACATGTTATTAGTGGGCATGTGTTTTTACCTTGGACACAAGGTCCGAAATTATATCCCTTATTGCGGACGGATCATCAATGCCTCCGAATTCGAACTCTCTTTTTTCTCCGGCAGTTTGAATGAAAACCGAGCCAATGTTAAATGTTATGCCGAGAGGTCCGCTTACATTTGATGTAACGTCTTCAATGTTGCCGAGTGTGGTTTCAGAGATATTTTTGTAAAGAAGTCCGATAAAGTCCATATCCACAATTTTTTTATTTGTAACTATCAGGACATTAAAAAACCAACTAAGAAGATTCTGAAGAAAAAAGCCGAACGAAAAAAGATACCAAAGTATGGTTATTATAAACACAGAGCCTTTATCAAAGATTGTGGGAGATCCTTTGGGGATGTATTTTAAAAGGTAAGGAACCAAAAGGGGCACAACGAACAAAAAAGCTGTAGTTAAAATCCAGGGGACTGTCAACAGAACAGACCTTCTTATTACATATTTTATTCTTTCGTCCTCATCACGACCTTCATAAGATATAGCCCTCGGGTTTTCAGTAAGGGAGTTTAGCATATTTTGATTATATCATCATAATGTATCGTTACGCCTTTGGAGACAGGATTAATTTCTCTTTTCCAAGTCAAAGAGCCGGCTTCTTATAGCTATGTATCCGGGAGCTCGCAGATTGAAAACGGTTTTGAATGTGTCGCCGCTAAGGGTCACGGTGCCTTTATCAGTATCGAGAATGACTTTTGAGGTATAGCCGCCGTTGCTTATGTCAACATCAACCGAGGTCACCTTGGAGTATTTCTCGCCGTATTTGTCAGCCTTTTCCGCCATTTCGTCCATGGAGTACGGATCGCCTCCCCAGCAGCTTGTTGTCACTGGGGAAATGTGATCCCTTTCGCTGTTTGTGCCTTTATTCCAGACAACGTAAGCGTTGAGTATGTCGGCCATCTCTTTTTCTGAAAGCCACGGGTGGGGATGGTCGCAGTTGTCGTTGCTGCTATAGCTTTTTGTGTACCAGGCTTTATAGAACCATGGTGAGCCGGCTTTCTTTTCATAGGCGTTTCCGGGCCAGCTGCCATAGGTGTCCCATCCGACATTTTCTATATAACCGCCTGTGGTTGAGGAGTAGTATGCGACCACATCATTGCTCACGATTTTATCTTTTGTGTCATCAACTGCTTTTTTCCATCTCGACGGGGGGTTTTCGCTTTTGCTTTTAGAGAAGACCTGACAGTTTTGAGTGGTGCAAATGCAGCTTCCCTTTTTGTAGTACCTGTATGCGTAGGACCTGGCGGCTATTGCCTGGGCTTTTAAAGCCTCTTCGGGCCAATCGCTTGGCATTTCAGCTATTCCGTACAGGTATTTTTGAAAATCCATGTTTCCATAGCCCTCAACGCACAACTTGTCTGGAAAATCACTTTGTTCTTTAACATCAGTTTTGTAGTAAAACTTTATTATTTCCTTATAGTTTTTTCCTGCTTCCGCTCGGCCCTTGGCTCCGTATTGGCTCATTCCTTTGTAATGTGTGTATGCCCCGTAGCTAAAAGCCGCGTATGCAGGTTTGAATGGAGGATCAGGAGTTTTGGCTGATGGGGGTTCATAATCTCCTACCGATCCGTATTCATCCCCGTACTTTTGTTTCAATATGCTCTGCTGTTTTTCTGAAAGTTCAGAGATTTCTTTTTCGAGATTTTGGAGCCTATTTTGGTAGGTGGTTTCCTTTGCTGTTACATCTCTTAGTTCGCTTTGGGCGGTGTTTTTTCGGGCGTCAAGACGGGATTTGACGGCGAGAAATTCGTTTTGGGTTTCTTCTAATTCTTTCTTTAGTTTTTCTCCTTCGGCTTTATCCTTTTCGTATGTGTCAATTTCTGAGTTTAGGCCTGAAATAATTTTTACGGTTTCATCAGTAACAGCTGCGTTAAAAGCTTGTGAGAGGGTAGCGAACTGGAAGCCGGTCAGGCCGAGGGGGTTGGATGCGAGGAGGGTCTCAATGTCATTGAGGAGGTGCCTTTTTGCGTAGGTGCGTAGAACTTTGTTTCTCAGAGAGATTTTTTCGGCCAGGCTGTCTTTTCTGTCAGTGAGTTTTGCATTTATTTCATCAAGCTGTGTTTTGACTTTAGTGATTTCATCCTGGAGGTCGTCGATTTCAGCCTGGGTAACATTTAGCTGGTTGAGAAGGTCGTTTATCTTTTGGGAAATCTCGTTTTTGGTGGCGCGGATTTGTTCAAGTTTGCTGCTGGTGGATTGGTATTCTTCTTCTTTTTTTTCTATTTGTTCGGCGTAGCAGTCAGCTCTGTCGTCGAGGTCTTGGATGTTTTTGCAGGGGTCGCCGGCTAGGGTGTTGGTTGAAAAATCTGCTATAGCAATCATTAAGCATACAGCGACGATTGTGTGTCTAACCACACTTGCAATTTTTTTGACAAGGACAGTACTTATCACAAGTTAATTATACCAAGCAAAATTTTTATGGGTGCAATGTCTTCACCTACCCTAGATTTTTTTGTTGGAAATTGCTACTGTATATGTGTGAAGTTAAACATACACCTTTTTTTTAAGCGGGAGGGTTTCGTTTGGATTTTAAGCCCTTTCTCTATTTTTTTACTCTTTTCATTTGTATTTTTTGCACTGGATAGTAGCGTGCAAGTGTTTGCTCAAGGTACTTGTGTACTCCAAGCAAGTGGTGTGTGTGGAGGAGCTACTAACCCGGTTACCGGAGTAGTAAGCAACTGCAGCACAGGTTATAGGTGTCAGTGTACGTACTCTCAGGGCTGCAGTTGCGTAATAGATCCCTTATGCGGAGCTATCAATCCGAATGATCCGGTATGTGGTAGTAGTACAGCCCAACTCTGCGGGGTAGCTGGTGGGTGCGGTCCCTACATGATGCGCTGCGGTATATTAGGCACCGGGGGGTACGGGTGTTACAACGATGCAACTTGCTCATGTGAAGTGGGCATGACCTGCCCTGGGGACGTGGGTCGATGTATAAATGGAGAGTGCCGAATTGATGATAGTGGAACAATAATTCCTCCCGGATATGACGATCCTGCAGCGTCCATAATAAGACCGTATCAAGGTCCCATAATAAGTAACATAACAGGTCTTTTATCCCCCATCTTTAAGATTCTCTTCTACGCTGGAATCTTCATCGGGTTTTTAGGTATAATTTATTCAGGATACCTTTTCATATCCAGCGAAGGCGACCCAGGAAGGGTAAAAGAGGGGAGAGAGCAGTTCACAGCCGCTGTTCTAGGGTCTCTCTTCGTTTTATTGTCAGTATTTATAATCCGAGTTATAATCAACGAAATCCTGGGTGTAGACTCAGGGCTGTAAAGGGTTATCTGAGGGAGGTGTAGAATATCAAAGAATTTATATGAACTTATTATCTTTGTTAGAAACTAAGGTTTATGCTGTTACAGCTGTGGGCAGTACACCAATACAAGGAATGTCGATAGATAGTGTATCCGGCTTCATAACGACGATAACGAACATTATTATTATAGTTGGTGTCGGCCTTGTTGTTCTTTTCTTGGCCATAGGTTTCGTTAAATATGTTACCTCAGGAGGAGACAAGGCAGCTGTAGACTCGGCCCAAAAAACTCTTACCTACGCGGTAATTGGTGGTGTGGGCTTGTTACTGGTTTATGGCTTAAGGACGCTCATACTCGGTTTAATAGGTGGAGATGTCTCTCAAATTGAAAGCTATTAAACTACGGGGCCGTGTTTTGCTAGTTGTTAGGTGGGCCCGGTTAGGCCCGGGCCCTGTTTTTTAAAGGAGGCAGTTTTAACATAATGCCGTTTGAGTGGTTAAATAATACAGTAGAAGGTGTGGGTGGTGTTTTAGAACCTGCTACAAATATGAGTATTGTTGGTGCTGCTACGAGAATCGCGAATATCGCCATAATTCTGAGTTTTGGTTTGGCAACCATAAGCCTAGCATATGCCTTTGTACTATATGTTTATAGTCGCGGGGATCCTAAAGCAGTACATAGAGCCTCACAGGCTCTCCTTTGGGCGGTCATAGCGCTTATAGTTTCTATTGCGGCTTGGGGAATAAAAACTTTGTTTTTTGGATTGTTAGGTTTTTCCGATGTCGCTTAGCTATGAAAAAAAATTTAGATAGGAATTTATTTTTAGAACTTTGGTTTGCTGTGACCCCCCTTCTTATTTGTGTCTTTCTATCGTTTCGGGCCTTCGCTCTTGATATGGAAAATCCAACACTATCAGATATAGGGGTTGTACTTATCAGGATAATGAATTGGGCTGTGTTTCTCGTTGGTATAGTTTTAGTTTTTTATATAGTGTACGGGGCTGCAAAAGCTTCTATGGCTCTCGGCGATCCAAGAGGATTAGAGTCAGCTAAAAGTACTTGGACCTACGCTTTGTACGGGGCCCTCATCGTTATTGCGTTTTTTGGAATTTTTACTATCGTTGCAGGATTTTTCGGGATTAGAATTGGGATGGATAGCATTTTTCAAGAAATAGTAGAAGGTATATCGGCTTTTATTACAGTTGCTCTTCCCCCACCTTCACAATGAGTTTAGTAGGCCTTTTCGTCCCGACTAACTAGATAAAGTCCAGAGAACGTCTGCTTGAATTCAGAAAGGTTGGTAGGTTTAAAGAGTACCACATGATAAACAAAGTCGATTTCCTTTTCTACCACTAAGGCAACGCCTTGTTCTGGATAGACTTCAACAATAGTGCTCATCGCTCCGACGGGATACATAATGGCCTTCGGCGAGCCCAGCCCCGCCTTATTCTTATAAGTTGATATGTGTTTCTCCCACTCTTCTTGAGGCTGTCTGATCGTTGCTGCGATTTGTCCGAATGGGTTTGCGATGAATTTCACTATGGTTAAGTTTTTCTTGTCTACATAACTTACTTTGCGGTACATTGGATTTATTGGCGTATCTTCTGTTTTATTTATGAAGTCGTTCTGTTTCTCAACAGTTTCTAGACTACTCTCTATGTAAGAATCCAAAGGCGAAGTGGTTATTACCGGGGAAAGTTTATCAGAAACCAAGTATTCAGAGGGAGTCTGTTCTCTTACGGGCGGTCTTTTAGTTATAACGGCAATAGCTAGTAGAAAGAATAGACCTATTGAGATAATAAAGTACCTTTTTTTTATTATTTCTAAGATTTTTTTCATAGCGATTAAATTATGGTGCAGCAATTACCTCCTGCGCAAATTGTAGGTGATTAGGGTAATTACCCCAAACGCTGTTGGCATACTCAGGGTTACTTCTGTAGCAGGTTCCAAATCTGTTAATTTCAACAAAGTTTCCGATTGTTTCCGCAAAGTCTTCATATTCATCATTCCCCGGTCCGCAATGCCCATCATAGGTTGGAAGAGAGCCCCCATCCAATGCCATTACATTTACGAAGCTGTATGGGTAACCACTCGGGACCTCGTTTGTTCCTAGCACGCGCCAATTGTACAGGTGGCCCAACTCGTGTGCCAATAGATAGCTGGTGGCGTCAAGTCGTGTATAGTAGCTAGTACAAACATCATTAAATGTTATGGTTCCACCATGACTTGCGCGGCCACAATATCCTGCTCCTCCAGACACTCGTTGGAGAACGATTTGGTTGTTCCATGCGGAACACAATCTGTTCAAAAACCCCCCGGTTTTGGAAGCAATATTGATTAATGCTGCTTCAAAATTGGCCTGTTCATCTCCTGGAAAATTTGTCAAAACAAAACAATCTGAGGGTACAGGTGGTGTGCCAATCCTTAGGTACCTTACAAAATTTACCTCATCTTCCAAATATGTATCAAAAGAGGGTGTAACGACAGTAAGCGTATTTTTGATCAGGGAGTCTCTCATTGTAGAGTTAAGGGCCACCGGAGTTCCAACATCAATTCCCAGGACAATAGTATATGTCTCTCCTGCGACATAACCGCCCGGTGTACGGCCTGTGTAACGTCTGATTGTAGTTTCCTCTACTGAATCACCATCATTGTATATTCTCGTTACTATATCTTCAAACTCTATTGTATCGGAACCTTCGATGGTAACTTTTGGCATTATTCTTATTTCGTAGTACACTGTAACATTGCCTCTTTCGATCACATCGTTTTCTATGGAGTTTGGGTTTCGTTGCCCCCCGGAAAAATCTCCTCCAGTCACTACGATAACGTCTTTTTCAATTTTTATCAGTTCATTCTCTCCTTGGGGGAATCCACCTGGTATTGAACCTGAGTATCCTGCGTTATCTTTTGCTGGATCTATAGGAGAAACCGAGGAAACTAGGTTTCCAAACAGCATCATCATTATTGCAAAAATAACTAGCGTGGGAATTCCTATTAGGTACATGGAAAATTTCACTACCGATTCAATTTCCTTGTCTATTTGTTTCATTACCGTACTTATGTCCCCTCTGGCTATTGCAAAAACAAAGTTTTGAGTAAACTCTACAGCTTTTCTGGTTAAAAACCTTACCAACGGTTTTATAATTGTTTCTAGAAGTTTGTCAAAAATTACCGTAGCTCCCTGTGTGCCCACGTGTATAAGTTTTTTTAGAAGGCTTGTGACGATCTCAGCCACAAATTGTGATAGTCTCTCACTCGCTATTGTTTTAATCTGAAGAAGTGGTTTAATTGTTTTTTGAAAAAGAGCGAATCCAAATATTTTGTCCTGAAGTTTGTTTAAGTTAACGCCTATTCTTTGGATCATCCCAGAAAACTCTTTTGTTATTTTTAATGTGCCATAGAACTTGTTTTCTTTATTTAGAGCATTGAAAAGAGCAAACAACGCCTGCTTTTCTTTTTCACTCATCTGCGAATAGTCCTTTAATGTTATCCCTACAGCTTTTCCGTTTTCAGCCAGCCATTTTTGAAAATTGGCGACTTGGTTCCGAAGTGTTTGACTGAAATGTGCAGTTTTCCAAAATCCCGGAACCTTGTCCCAAAATTTATCTATATTATTAGGATCTGTACCGGTGAGAAGACGCAAAATATCATCTCTTTCTAAATGGCCCACATTTGCCAGTGTGCCTCCAACGGTGTCAATAATTGCTAGGTCTTTGCTTCCTCTAAAAACCGCTTTGATCGTTTCTTTTTCACTATCAAATATTTTTCCGCTATTATCTAATGTGATAGTGAATTTGTTTCTAAAAATTGTATTAAAAAGGACAGAGTTTCTTAACTTTTCAGATACTTGATCGTCGTCAATACTTAGGCCGAAGTAACCTACTTTATTTAGTCCTGTTTGTACGAGTTCGCCGGGTGTGTAGCCTACGAGACGTTTGGATATCCTGTTCCAAACATACCTTTCCATAAACCTTCCTTGAGTTATGGCGTCGTAAAACTCTTCTATAGCATATGAAGCTCTATCTTCCTCCAATCTGGATGCCACTAGGCGAGCCTGGTTGGCAAAAAACCCATAATAGTGTTGGCCATCCTGCTCAAAGAGTTCTTGCAGAGTCTTTCCTTCCTTATTTGCCTGATTTTTTAGCTGTTCTATTTTTCCCAGGTAGGTTCCAATTTGATATTTTTTGTCTATTTTTGAAATCTTGCCGGCTAGTGTTATGTCACTGTTTATTTGTCTCAACAGCTGACGTTGTATGCTCGGATCAAAAAGACCTCCCCCAGTGAGAGTTTTTCCGTTTACCTTGATGTTTGATAGTCTGTTCAACAGCGCTCTATCGTCTCCCGTATACGTGTTAAGGACCTCTTGTACCTTGCGAAGATACTCCTTGTATTCATCGGCGTATTTTTGTACAGCCTCCGCCGACGCCTTGTCTATCTCTCTAATTGCATCTACCTTTGCCTGGATGGAATTTTTACCCCTTTCACTAAGCCTGTCGGCTATATTATTTTTTAGTTCCTCGATTTTGTATTCAAATACTGTTTTGTTTCCCCCAGCGTACAAGACCTCACCCCTTGCTTCAGCATTTTTGTTTCCTGTAAGCCTGGCTTTGATATGTGCTGTGAGGCCGACCGGTCCGGAAATAGCCCCCTCTATAGAGGCGGAACCCATATCTAAAGCTAACTCCTTTTTGTATTTGAATATTTTTGCGGCATCTTCAAAGTTTTTTGCTTCTTCCTTGCTGTCAAACAACTGTTTGAACAGGTCCCTTCTGTTTCTATAGAGTTTCTTCTCAGATACAACTTGACCGTCCAAAACAGGAGCACCTTTATCATCGAGGGTGGCCGTGGGGGCGATTTCGTACTCTCCATTGATCTCTTCATCTATCGCGGTCGCCATAGATGCAACAAACGCATCATGTTTGCTGTCTCTCTTTTGGCCAGCTTGCATGTATCTCTGGGCATCCACCGCGTTGTAAGCCATTGTTTCATAGACCTTTTTCTTTGCAACGATGTAGCCGTTAGCATCTGCAAAATTGAAAAGTGTCCCCTCTCCGGGTTCTCCGCCTCTGGCTCTCGTAGCCGCGGCAACAGCTCTCCCCCCTGCCTCGCCCAGCCCGCTTATTTCTTGCTGCACCCCCATTGCTGCTTTCCAAATACCTGTTTTCACTCTATTTTCATAGTCGGTCAGATCAATTGGCCATGCTTCCAAACCCCATCCTTGTTTTTTAAATCTCAATCCAGTACCTGCCTTAATCCAGTCTTTCGCTGTTTTTTCCAGAACCTTTTTAGGATCTTTCCATTCAAAAGGATCTAGAGTCAGACTTATATCTGACACACCTGGAAGCACGTCTTGGTCGTAATCATCTATTTGTTCTATTGGAGTATCTGCCGGGTTATAACGAGCTTTTAAACTGGCTCTAAAATCGTCCCAGTATCGGTTAAGTAACCACTTCGGAACATCAGCTATGTCAGCAGACATTCTATCTAGCTGATCCAGCCAATAGTCTGCAGAATATTCAAATTTACCAAGGTATGCGCTGTCGTATCGTCTATATGGTTTCTGTCCCATTTTATATCCTGGAAAAAGGGGATTTGTTGTTTCGCCTTCGTACCTTGGTTTGTATCCTGGAAAAAAAGGATTGTCTACCATATAATAGTATTCTATAATTTGAAGTACAAAAAGGAAACCGTTTTAAAAGGTAACTATGATGAAAAAGATTAAATTTTTGTTTCCGTTGTTTTTTTTCCTTATTACTCTTATTTTCGGGAGTAAGCACACTTACGCCATCCAATGTGAAGTTGAGAAGGATATGTTTGACAAGAATTTGGCTAAGTGTTTGTTAGGAATCTCGTTAACAGAGTGCGACTTTCGAGCTTCTTTTGTGACAGGTGTTTATGGTGATATATCAGGTTATGGTCTAAGTGAGCAGACGGGTTGCGGTTGGTATGTTGCTGATACACTTGGAATACCGCCGGAGGAGAGGGAAGGTACATATTATGAATGCACAGGAACAAGCAGGGAAATATGTGAAGAAATGATTAGTGTCCAAGGTGGGACAACCGGAAGCCGTGAGAATTGGTTAACCAGATACTCGAAGAGCCGTTCCTCAGGCACTTTGCTAGGTTTTGCCTATTTGGCAGAGAACTTTAATCGATATGAAGCTTTGCCAGTAAATCTAGCTTATTACACTGATGATGTGGTTTCACGCGTTCCGTTTGTTAACAAAGTTTACGCACAGGAGTACAAGCACCCTCTTATTTCCTCTATTTTGGGTGTTTGGAAGGTGTTTAGAGACTTGGCATATGCACTTATGGCTATCATCCTCTTATACACAGGAATAATTATAATATTAAGGAGAAAGATAAATTCCCAATTAGTAGTAAGTATTCAATATGCCCTGCCTAGAATTGTTATCGCGATTGTGCTTATCACATTTAGCTACCCTATAGGTGCCACATTAGGTACAATGGCATGGACCTTTTTCAAGAGTGGTTGGGCAATAGTTGCGAGTATGTTCGCGGGTAGAATTAATGCCACGGCGGGCGTTCCGCTCCAGGTGCCTGAAACACCTTGGGGGCTAAGGCTTTGGTTTTTAATGCTTCCCCTTGTTGTTCTTACTGGAGCAGGTTTGTCTGGTCTTGTTCTCGTTCTGGTTTTTCTAGTTATTTTCCTTATTGCTGGGATAATTTTTAATGTAAAAGCTATAGTTATCTACCTTAAGATTATTTTTTCTATTCTCACCGCGCCTATTGAATTTGCCATTGGTGCTGTACCGGGCAATGATTCTAAAATAAAGGATTGGTTTATGCGTATGGCTAAGTATCTTTTAACACTTTTGTTTATGGGCATTATCGTTCCCTTGGGTTCTATTGTTGCCCTTCTTATCACTAGGGACTATGCTTCAGAAACGGGCGGTGTTGGCTACTTGATCCAATTGGCTTTGCCCATCTTTGTAGTTCTATACTGTTTTGGGGTTGGTATAGGTATGGAAAAGAGAATCGAAGACTTTCTTGCCATAGGCAAGAAAAGGTAATAAGAAACACCCAACATCTCTATTATTTTGGGTTTCTCAATCTGTTAATCACAAGTTATTTGCACCTTGCCCAAAGGTTTGCCATTTGATTCCAGTACTCGGCTAATCTACCATCGTCATAGGCGCCTATACGTTCAGATCCAAAGGCTTCTGTCGCTATGCCGTTAAACGCATCTTCCCAACTCCAACTTCCACAATCTTCTCGAGGTCCCATATCGGACAATGTTTTTGCCATTGCGAAAGTGGCGTCGAAGAAATTACATCTTGAAAGGGTCTCTCCCCTGCCGTTTGATATGTTATTTATTATTGATATGAAATCGCCTGATGATATTACGTTGTTGAATGAGGATAAAAGCCAATCGTAAGGTCCCTGGGCAGCCCAGCTCAAATCATCGCATGTACCAATTCTTCCATACCATGGAGTACTCGCTTCAAGCAGCGCCTGTTCGCCGCCTACAGAGAAGAGGTAGCGATATTCAGGTTTGGAAGGAGCCCATACAACTTTAAGATATGTAATTAAGGAGGCTGCGGGTACCTCAAACGTTGCGGCAGCAGCATTCAGAATGAGTCTAAATGTCGGTGATAGGTTATAGATGCCGAAGGCCTGTTCACAATCTAGCGTTGTCGAGAGTTTACAAGATTCATAAGTGCTGTCTCTTGTGAAGGTAGTGAGATCAATAATTTCGGGATTAGGTACTGGGAGAAGAGTACAGCTTGCGCAATGATAGCTCACGGGGTTGCCTCCAGAGGATATGTTGGCATATAAAGGGTGCGCCGAAACCATTTTATATGCAGGAGAAATTCCACCAATAGCTTTAACATCTTTATTTTTATTTAAAGCTTCGTTGTTAGGTGTGACTCCGCTTTCTATTCTATATACTGATGTATTTGTAGATTCAAACGCAAGATTGCCCCAAGAAATGGTTTTGAGACCGGGGTGAGCCCACTTTTTTACACCCTCGTTGTTTACTATTCTAGTCTCATCTATTGATATATCCTCTATTTCCCGTCTAATGGTATTCTCTGTTATTCTTAAGTTTGCATCTTTTTCTAAATCTGCGGCACAGGCGGAGGAATAAGGTCCTGCATCAGAAAGGTCGCAACCGAATTCAGGACCGCTGGTTTCGGTTAGGTATACATGGCAGGACTCATAAGGTTCTGCCACTTGACCATTAGGGCAGTTTGCATATTCTCCAATGCCGCGTGGCCAATATAAGGAACTTCCGGGGTTTTCTGGGCAGCTGGGTGTACCGGGTTCAACGAGGCCCATGCAGCCCCTGTCCCAACCACCATCTTTACAATCTTTTTTTTCGACGGCACAAGACGAGATTTGTCTATTAGTGCAGGCAGTCACTCTCTCTTGCGTCGGCCCACAATCGGACCTTACCTCCCAAGATGAAGTATTGTTATTGTAAACAACATAGCACTCACACTCCTTTATCAGGGTAATTTGGGCACACTCGTTTACTCTACAAGTGTCTCTAATGTCGGATGGGGTATTGCTTACCCCAAAAGTATCACTTTCATAACAATGTTTCCCTGCTGGTACGTTGTTCCATGGGTAACATGCGTGACCCGGCCCCCAAAGATTTGCTATGTTGCCGGTAAACAGAGCATCAGAAGGCCCAAAACTTGTTGGGTGCCAGAAAAAACTGCTCCAATTTTGTTCACTTAATGGAAAACTAACCTTTATGTCATCTCTAAACTCTATACCTTGGTCCAGAGGGTAGTCAGAAACTCTGTCGAGGAAAGACTTTGATTTTGTTCCCGCCCCATCATTGAAAAACCAATTTACCGTTACAGTAAGTATATCGAGTATATTGTACCTACCTTTACCTTGCGACATGGTTAGATACGAGTCGTACAAGTCTAAATATTTAGCATAGCTCGGGCTGCCTTGTGCTAGTCCCTGATCTCTTGTGGCTGCTGCTGAGGTTACGAATATTGCCGAGGTTGCAGTTTTTTTATTTCTTGCCTCCAGATCAATAATCGGACCGAAATAATGGTCTGTAGGGCCGCGAAAGTCGCTGTTTACGAGCACTCCGGTTTCTGTAGCACTGGTTACCTCATAATCTTGCGAGTTTACATTAGAATTTTCGCAATGGGATAAGATGTTGGATCCAGCGTCCTCAATTTTCACTACACCCTGCTGATAAATTGCTTTGTCTTCTAAAGTTTCGTACGGTCTTTCCAGAACATAGTTTAATTTGTGTTGGGTAGTGGCTCTGGCGTTAGATATTATTCCTGCCATTGCCGAATAAAGGCCGTTATTTCTAGCCTGAGAATAGTTATTATCTGAAATTAGAGTTCCCCCTTCTATGGGTATACCCGCCTTTTCTCTACCTCGTGAAAAAGCTACCTGATTTACTGTGTTGGGAGACGGGTTCCAATACGAATCGTTATATGGCTCCACTTCCTTTGGAATTCTTAGAGTTGCACCTTTTGGTCCTTGGAAGTAGGCGAACTCTGGGTTCCAATATGTTTTGTCAAGTCTGTAAGGGCAATCATCGTTTCCTGGTGTGCAGTAAATCCATGGCGGCTGGATGTCCCCAATCTTTATTTTCTCCGATCCGAGCATACAAACCTCAATATTCTTGATTCTGTCATCTATATATGCCTGCGCCTCTGTTAGCAGTATTCCTGGATTAGCCAAGTTTCTGGCGGATCCCGCAATGTATTGTCGGTTTCTATAAATGTTGCTTGTTTCTGATACAGCAGAATTACAGGCTTTTAAGTCTGAACATGGGGGTAGCGTCTCAAAATTGTTTTGGCCTGTTTTTCTAAGATAAACATTTCCTTTGCAGTTGCTAAAGATAGTTTGAAGTAGTGAAGCGGTAGCAGTAGGGTTTTGAGCGTAATTAGTAATATCTTGTCGTGCGGTAAGATCTTTAAAAAATAGTAGAGTATTCTTTATTGGTATGTTCGGAAGAAAGTTCATTCGAGCGAAATATGGATCATAATAAAGTTTGGCCTCGTATGAATCTAAAGTGTCGCTATTTGTTGCTCCAGCACCTGTTCCGTCTGGTCGATAGCAATAAATATTGGTTGGGTAGTCGTAAACCATTTGACAGTCCTTATAATAAAATGCGCCTTTAGTTGGGGTAGGGTTGTCCGATCCCAAAATGTTCACGTTATCTAAAATTCCCAATGGTGACTCTCCCATCTTTGAATATCTATTGTCGGCGCTTTGAATTTCCAGCCAAAAATTGAATTCGGTGAGTGATGAGTAATTTGAACTAAACTTAGCTTCATATTGATGCTCGAGCGGACCCGGCGGGTCGCCAATCTTAGAAAAAGGATCCCTCATATCGCAAGATAGTCTGTTGCCCGGATCCACAGGATTGAGGGCTTCAGGACAGGTTGAGGGCGCTGACACATCTGGGCAATTGACTATAACGTTATAGTTGAAACTTGTATACGAAGGTATCTTTGCTAAGTTTGCAAGCTTTCCTCCACACATAAATGCAATATACCTAACCATCTTATTTCCAACTTTTCTTAAAGGTATTGAATAATAACCATATTGATCAGAATAGGTAGATGAGTAAAGGTTTACTAAAGCACCGTTCCTTTTACACGTTGGCGAATTTGGATCGCATTCATATATACACACGGTAACACCTTGGGCTGGTGGATTAGGGTGTGTCAGAGACCCATAATTGGTTTCAGTGGTCTTGGGCGTTGCTTGGCGAGTAATCCCACAAATGACAGCTACTCTCGGATCATTAGGGTTTCGACAGGTTGTACCTGGTTCAAAAATATTTGTTTGGGCGTACACTTTAATACCACCCAACACACCTGCTATCAAGAAAATAGTGAAAACAGCTAGGGATGCAGGATTTTTTCTTATACCCTTGTAAGTCATAATTTCCAATAAAATTATAACATCAACCTGGTAGAATAAAGCCTATGAGTATGTATATTTTAGCCAAAAACCGAAAAGCTCTCCATAATTTTACGGTTTTGGAAACCTTTGTTGCGGGTGTTGTTCTTCGAGGATATGAAGTAAAAGCTATCAGGGAGGGAAAAGTCAGTTTTGAGGGGGCGTACATAGATGTGATAGACGGGCGCCCTTATTTAGTGAACCTGTATATTGGGAGATATTCTAAGCAGTCTAGAAGCTTTAGCGAGGAGGATTCTAAGCGGAATAGGATGTTGTTGCTGAATCAAGGCGAGGTTTCTAAAGTTGCCAGAGCAATATCCGAAAAGGGCAAGGCGGCCGTGCCGTTATCACTAGGGCTCAAGAATGGAATGATAAAGCTTGAGTTTGCGGTGGTGCGAGGAAAGAAAGAATTTGAGAAGAAAATTGTGGTGAAAGAAAGGCAGATCCAGAGGGATCTTGAAAGGGAATCGAAAGAAGCTGGGGCGAGATAAGCTTGTATCGGCGCCTTCGCAGGTTGTTTTTTTCACGTTTTCATAGTAAAATACAACCGCACTTTAAAAAGGGGATGCCCAGGATTTGATTGAGTTCATTTTCGTGCAGTTGCAAGCAGGGGAGCTGAACCCTCAAATTTAGCGAAAAAATAAATGCTGATAGAGATGCATTTGTAGGTGTGCCAGCAATGGCCGCCGTTGCAGCCTGATTAATCGACGCTGCGGGTCCCAAAGTTTTTGCCCGGAAGAGCTTTTGGGGTCTAATAAATCCGGGAAGAGGTTTTTCCTGCTTTAGCCGCGCAGGAGCACCGGGGGTGAAAAGCCCGAAGATACTGGCTTACAGTAAAGTTAAAGAGGTTTTTCGAGCACCTGGCTTTGCTTAAGAAGAGCTCGGATAAGCTTGTAGATGCTGTATGAAAGGTTCTCAAGACGGGGGTTCGATTCCCCCCATCTCCACCAGAAAAATTTAGCCATTCCTATCTTCTGAAATTAAGGTTCGTGTAAGCCACCATGTGGATACAATGATCGCCAATGTTATCACCCATTCAAGGTTTGCCACCGAATAGTATGGTAGTTCAGCGGTCAGTAAAAGCAACCAAATTGCTGCTAACCACCTTTTCTCATCAAAGAACAGAGGCAAAAGTAGAGTAAGGGATATTAAATGGGGCAAAAGATCTGAGTACATCGTGTGGAGATTTAAAACTGGCAAGATAAGGCAAATAAGTGCAAATCTTTTTTCAAGACTCATTTTATTTCTCATGTTCCAAATCATAAGAAAAGTTAAAACATTAGTTATTAATGTAAATGCTAGGGCAATAAAATTGTTGTACGGTTTATTTAGCCAGGAAGAGATAGTGTAGATAACCCCTGAAATATTTGTGTTGTTGGCAATAGATGTTCCTGAATGTTCCTCCTCGGTGGACGAAATAAACTTTATATAGTCAGGTAGAAATCCCTTTCCATACAGTAGCATATTCAAGCCAATTAAAAGCGAAAGTGCTGCGGCAAAACCCATGAGATATTTTTTGAGCTGCTTTTTGTCGTTTAAAAGGGGGAGGATCAGAAACGTTGCCAGCAAGAAATTTGGCTTGATAAAAAGAAGCGCTATCCACACACCCGCCATAAATGGCCGGTTGTTTTTAATATTGATAAAAGCAAGTGTGAGAAAGATCAATATGGGTCCTAAAGGCTGTCCGCCTATTAATGTCATAAGAAGAGGAACCAAAAATGCCGCAATAGTGCCAATCACAAAGGTTTTGTTAAATGATCTTTCTGTTAACAGCCAAATGGATACCATCACACACAAAAGATTTACGCCTACAGCTAGCCAAAAAGCCAGAACATAATTTTCAACAGGTAAAAGTGACAAGATATAGGCTGTGGTTGGGGGAGTTCGAAAAGTAAGTGCGTTAGGTATATTCTTGTTGCCCATCAGCCTTTGTTGGTATTCAAATTGGACCTGATAGTTATAAAGGTTCTTTATATCTCCTTCGCGAACTATGGATGCTCCGGTCATTTGCGCAAGGAAATCGGTAGTGTGGGCAGGACTCATTTTGGAAAAGTCTGACAATCCTCGAATTGTGTAAAACACAGCGGTCCACGATACAATAAAGGCCAAAAATGCATTTAACGAAGAAACCCGTTTTAGTGTAGGCCCCATTAACCGATTATAGAGTATTCTAAGTACGTTAGATATTTTTAGCTTTTCGCAAGCACATTTTGTAGTAAGATTACTACAGGATTGCGCCATATTTTAACTATAGGTCGCGATATATCTTTTGGTTGCTATGACGGTATAGGAGACATTGTGGATAACATATGGAAAAGCTCTTAAACTATCTATTTCCACCAAGGTGCTTGTTTTGCAGTTCCTTAGGCAGCATTTTCTGCGATAACTGCATGAGCGAGTGTTCGCTTTTGCCCATACAACACTGCATTATTTGTGATCGGATATCCGAAAACGGTGCTACACACGAAACTTGTATAAAAAACTATTCCAATAAGGTCCCCTCCCGTTTGTTAGCGGTATATAGCTATGAAGGCAAAGTTCGGGACTGTATAAAATTTTCAAAATATGGAGCTAGACAATTTTTGAGTTTGAGAAGGCTCTGCGCTGAGGCTGTAAGTATTTGTCAAGAGATGTGGGGAAAATTAGAGGGCGATGTGTGTATGCCTGTCCCCTCAAGCCCCAGAAAGCTTGCTTTTAGAGGATTTAACCAGGCCAACATGATTGCTGAAGAAGTATCAAAAAAATTTCGCATTAATCTTCAAAAAAATATCCTCTCGAGAACCAGAAATACCGAGGAGCAGTACGCCCGAAGCAGGGTGTTAAGAAGGGAAAATGTAGGCGGGTCTTTTGGTGTTGTCAATGTTAGTGCGGTAAGAGGAAAGAAAGTTCTTGTTGTTGATGATATATGTACCACCGGAGCTACTTTTCTAGAGTCTGCTAGGGTACTATACGGGGCTGGTGCAGCCGATGTTCAGTGTTTTGCCTTAAGTAAACGCGAAAAATTTTGTTATAATAATCGCGCGTGGCCGTTATTTTGAGTTTTTCATGGAGGGTTGGCAGAGTGGTAATGCAGCGGCTTGCTAAGCCGTGCCGGCTAAAACCGGCCACAGGTTCGAATCCTGTACCCTCCGCCATTTTACGCCCCATTGACCCCTCCCCACCGCCAATAAAACACATTGTCGAGGTCTAACTGATAACAACCTCTAAGCTCCTTCCCGAAACTTCTTTTTCCACAACTTTATGTAACCATATCAGCTTCTATTGTTGTTTCCGCTATCTTCAAGTGCTATATTAAAAATATGGAAAAGCTAAGGGGCAATAAAAAATTCCGCTTAGTCGTTATCATTCTCCTAATAGTTATTTGCGTGTATTTACTTTATTCGGTGTGGTAAAAATATGGCACTACCCAAATTAAAGGCACTAGAAAATGCCGCTCCGGGAAAGAAAAAAACCTTAAAGTCAATTTTGCTGGTCGTCCTTGCCATTTTATTAGCTGCGCTTGGGCTTGAGGCCACCAATAATGACTGGGATTTAGGCAAGCTCCTTTCCGGGTCTTCCATGTCTGAAGCCAGGGTTATGAGAGATAAGGAAGGAAATGTGGTCACGTCCGGTGGAAAGTACACCGATGAATACAACTGCGATGATTTTTCTACGCAGGAAGAAGCGCAAAAGTTCTTCAAGAATGCCGGGGGTCCGAGCCAGGATACAAACCGTTTAGATGGGGATAACGATGGGGTAGCGTGTGAGAGTCTTCCGAAAGGTCCTAAAGACTGATTAGGGCTGTTTTTTTTGGGGAGCGGGGCAATCCTTTTATAAAGTTGATAGTACCTCTTTATAAGTCCGGGTGATTGTTGTCTGATAAGAGTCTGTTTTCAAATTTCCGCTTTCGTTCTCAAGGTTTGCTTTGAAGTATGTTTTTTGAATTAGTTTGTTGCTTATCTTCGGTAAAAAAACTATTATTTAGGTATGCAGTCAACATTCTCAAGAATACTTAATTTTTTGGGTTTTTCTAACTGGAAGCCTCAAGAAGACAACAAGCCCAAAGAATTTGACCCCCAAACTTTAGGTCCCAAAGAAGTCTATATAGAGTGGGATTCTATAGTTAGGGCGGAAGTAAAGGACTACAATAAAAGGTTTTCCAGAACCTTTATCATAATTGCTGTGGTAATAGCTTTATTGTTGTTAGCAATGAAAGAGTTTTGGCTGATTCTGGTTGTAGGCAGTTTAATATTTTTCTTGATTTCTCTGAATAGGTTGCCTGAACACGCTGTCCATATTGAGGTATCAAGCCACGGTATTAAGTACGGTGACAACATGTATTATTGGCAAGACCTTAAGCATTTCTTTTTTAAGCAAGTTGGGACCGGGGAGATTCTGATTGTTGATACTTACAGATACTTGCCGGGACGGCTTTTTTTCAGTTTTGCCCAATCAGATAAAGATAGAATAAAGGAGGCGCTAGATAAGCATATCACCTTTTTGTCGACGGAACCCGTGACCTTTTTAGACAAGCTTTTCGACAGCGTCAAAAACAAGTTTAATATATAATCTCCCTGACATTGTAGTTAGAATAGAAGTGCGTGCGTAAGCACCCGTAGTTCAGAGGATAGAACGCAGCGTTGCGGACGCTGAAGTCGGGGGTTCGAGTCCCTCCGGGTGCACCAAAACTAACTTGTTCGAAATTGACTGCTCCGCACGGCAGAAGCGAAACTAAACGCTCGGGCGGGCAAAAAGGAAGGGGGTTGGGGGGAAGGAATTTTTGCCCGCCCGCGTTTTCCGCCGCCGAATTTCGTATTTCGCTTTGCGAAATGCGCCGCAAGAAAATATGGAGTTGTGTTTGCCCCTCCCTCCCGTGCGCACACAACAGATTTTTTACTCCCTAAAATTTTGACTAATAACATATCTTGTAGTATCATCTTGATAGTACCAAAGTATTGAGCATACTGCAACCTAATGGTACTACTATAGATAAATTATGTCAAAACAAGATTTTCCATTGGCAAAAAACCTCAAGAAATTGAGGGAGAAGAAAGGGCTTTCGCAAGATCGTCTCGCCAAGCTCGCCGATGTTGCCAACAACACGATTATTAAGATTGAGCAGGGCGAGAATATAAACCCAACGCTTGATACGCTAAAGAAAATGGCGAAAGCCCTTGATGTTAGTGTTGATGAGTTAATTCAATAAAACTATGGATATTATTTTTTACATCGGGATATTTCTGTTCGTAATCGGTGCTTGGCAAGCGTTTATGCGAGGTACGCATTCTGAAGTGATTAGTGGTCTCTCGCTTACATTGGGGACGATTTTGGTTTTTGTTGGAAATTGGCGACTGGGATTGTTCTTTATCTTCCTTTTTGCGAGCTGGTTTTTGTTAATGCAATTATTCAGATTTTCTACCTACCACAAATATTTTTTCAAAATTTCACCTCTCTTAATTGGATATGCCGTTTTGGTTGCTTTCTTACTTCGATATTTTAATTTTCAAAATCTTTTTTGGTGGTATCTCGTCCTTTCGTCTCTTTTCTTATTTATCAACCATAGAAAGCAACTCAAATCCAAAGACGCAGTTGATATGTTAGCTGGTCTTGATAAAAGTGTTACGGACACAATACCGGACGGAGAAGCCAAACAGCACGTCGAAAAGGAATTATCCTTATCTTTTAGTCGGACAATAAAATATCATCTTTTAAGTGCAATAGTTTTCATCATAAGTTTTGTTCTGGCGTTTTCCTATTTTTCTGGCGGCATTAAAACCGATCAAATTTTTTCTCAAATTCCAACGGTGTCTGTTAGCGGTAGCAATATTGGACACTTCAGCAAATCAATAGATTTTGCCAATAAAGCGACAAAAATTTCTAATAATGGCGGCGCATACCAGCAAATGGGAGAGGAAGAAATAAAAGAGATGGTTGATAATTACAAACAAGCATTAACAGAAGCGAAGCAAGTTGATATTCAAAAACTTAATTCCGACCATCAAGGTTTTGGCGACCATTACAAAAATGAATTTATTGCCGGAGCCGAAATGTTTATAGAGGGTTTTGAAAAATCTGACGCTCAAAAATTTCTTCAGGGACAAGTTTTGCTTTCACAATGGGGCGATTGGTATGAAAAAAACTTTGACGCTATTCGTAAATTATAGCTATGGCCAATAAAGAACAAATCGTAGAGCTTTCGTGGAATGTGAACGACTTACTGTCTCAATATGTCGCAATTCACGATGATATTTTCAAAACCTCAATTCGTCATGCAATACCAATTCCAGGAATTTTCAAGGCGATTGATTTTGGTGCTCATCTTGGGAAAGTTGAAAATATCATCCCTGAACTAGAGAATTGCGGCAGTAAAATAAAATCGCTTGCCGAAAGTGTGAATGGTCAGGAGCGAGAATATCTTGATTTACTCGCCCGATATGTTGGTGCGTTGATTGAGACAGTAAGTCGTCTAAAAGTCGTTGTAGGTGCGCTTTACGCCAAGAGCCAAAGTTTTGTTAATTCAAAATACGATTGGAAAAATTATAAAAGCGACCTTGCCAGTTATGAGCAATCGGTGCAAGATTATATGGCAATTGGCGGAAGATTGAACGAACTTTTTGAGAAAGTAAAATAATGCGGCGCGCCAGTTACACTGGCACGAAATTTGGCGGCGGCGGAAAGCGAGGGCGGGCAAAAATTCCTTCCCCCCAACCCCCTTCCTTTTTGCCCGCCCGAGCGTTTAGTTTCGCTTCTGCCGCGCGAAGCGCGGCAATGGGTCAATTTCTTTCAAAAAAGGTTCGCGCGAAGTGTATAATTACAGCACCAAGAAATTTCGACAGGCCTTAAGCGCATAGCGAAATTTATTTGTGTGCAAAGAAGACTCGAATGGCGCAGGCGCGGCGGCGCCGAGCCGGGGCCGAGCGGATCGCCAGCAGGCGAGAACGCGTGGCCGAGTCCCTCCGGGTGCACCAATAAACTAAAAGGTTAAAAAAGAATTTATGTTAATCGCTTTTGAAGGCGGAGAAGGCTCCGGAAAAGGAACACAAATTTGTCTGCTTCAAGAAGTGCTGGAAAGCAAAGGGTTGAAGGTGCTCTCAATTATTGAACCCGGTGGAACGGAAGTAGGCAAGGCAATTAGAAACATTCTCCTGGACAGAAAGGACCTCGATCTTCTTGGCATTACTGAAGCATTCTTATTTTCCGCATCCCGCGCTCAGCAAGTTAGGACTGTAACTAGACCCGCATTGGAAGAAGGAAAAATTGTACTTTCGGACAGAAGTTTTTATTCAACTTATGCCTATCAAGGTTATGGAAGAAAACAGCCCATTTCAATTCTGAAAAAAATGACGGAGCTAGCTGTAGGCGAAACAAAGCCCGATCTTGTATTTCTTCTTGATTTGCCTCCGGAAATTGGTTTGGCAAGGAAAAAGAGTCAAAATCAGATCAACCGTCTAGACGCCGAAGCTATGGAATTTCATCAAAGGGTTAGAGCGGGGTATTTAACTTTAGCCAAAAAAGATGCTAAAAAGTGGAGAGTTATTGACGCCGCTAAGCCGCCCGAACAGATACATTCCGAAATATTATTTGCGCTTGAGCCCGTTTTATTCCCAAACTAAGCCAATTGACTTAAACTAATATCTACATGAGTGTGTTTGTTGAACTTAGCATAATTATTGTTGTTGCCGCGTTGCTTTCAGGGGCGATGCGTCTTCTTAGGCAGCCTCTTGTGATAGGCTACGTTCTTACCGGCGTTATGCTTGGGCCGCATTTTTTGGGGGTACTAAAATCGGCGGAATCTATGTCGGCCTTTTCAGAAATGGGAATTGCGATACTTTTATTTATCGTCGGGCTTCATCTAAACCCCAAGGAATTGAAAAACTTCGGTACCGCCTCTTTTTTGATCGGTTTTTTACAGGTACTTCTCACCACCTTTTTCGGTTTCATTATTTCTGCGGTATTGAAATTTTCACCAATAGAGGGATTGTACATAGGATTGGGATTGTCTTTCAGCAGTACAATTGTTGTTCTCAAATTTCTTTCTGACAAAAAGGACCTTGAAAAATTATATGGAAGACTAAGCATCGGGATACTTTTGTTGGAGGATATTTTAGCGGCTGTTGCTTTGATTGTTGTTTCTGGAACTTCCGAAGGAATGGAGGGATTGCCATCGTTCCTGCTTTTGATCATAAAGGGGCTGATTCTTGTTCTTGCCGTTTCTCTAACCAGCTATTATGTAATGCCCGCCCTTGGAACCTTTTTGGCTCGCTCGCAAGAATACCTCTTTCTCTTTTCGTTGGCGTGGGGGTTTGGTTTGGCGGTGCTTTTTGGAAATTTGGGCTTTTCGATTGAAGTCGGCGCATTGATAGCGGGGGTGTCCTTGTCCATTCTCCCTTACAGCGCGGAAATAAGTTCACGCCTGAAGCCGCTTAGAGATTTTTTTGTTGTAATGTTTTTTATCTATTTAGGTTATGAAATATCGTTTGATTCTCTTACAAAAATGGTTGTGCCTCTCGCGATATTCATTTCGTATGTTTTATTAATCAAGCCCCTTATATTTGCTCTTTTGATAGAGCTTTTTGGGTATTCTAAGAAAACGGCTTTTTTGGGGGGTTCAAGCCTTTCGCAGATAAGCGAGTTTTCCCTGATTCTGGCCTTGCTGGGGTTGAAAGTCGGGCATCTTTCTGAGGACACTGTTAGTCTTATCACAATTCTTGGGTTTTTGAGTATCGCCGTGTCGTCTTACTTTATTGTTTATGCTGAAAAGATCTACCCTTTGTTTGTTCCTTTTCTAAAGTTATTTGAGAAAAAGACAGTTGTAGCCGATACGGATATCGCGCGGGTTTATGACACTATTTTATTTGGCTGCAATAGGGCAGGGTATGATTTTGTGAAAATTTTCAAGGAGTTCGGAAAGCAGTTTTTGGCTGTCGATTTTGACCCCGACATAGTTAAAGAGCTTACCTCAAAAGGTATTAATTGTATTTATGGAGATGCGGAAGACGCGGAATTTTTGGATGAGATTTCAGTGGGTAAGGCAAAAATTGTGATCTCTACAATTCCGGAGTTTGAGACCAATAACTTTTTGTTAAATAAAGTGAGATCGGAAAATCCTGATTCCCTTGTAGTTCTCATTTCATACAACATTGACGAGGCAATTAAATTGTATGAGGGAGGAGCGACTTATGTGATTTTACCCCATTTTATTGGCGGTGAGTTTGCTGTGAGAATTATTAGCGAAGCAGGGTTTGATGTTAAAAAGCTTAGTGCCAGGAGAGATGAACACGTGAACTATTTGAGGGAGCGCAAAAAGCTGGGACATGCGCATCCCGTTTGGACTCACAGTCAGTAAACGATCGATGGTTGGCGAAGGTTTGGATTTTTGGTTTTTGTGAGATAATATTCGCTTGGTGTTGATTTGTGTATGGGTTTGATTCGGGGGCCGTTAGCTCAGTTGGTAGAGCGCCGCATTCGCATTGCGGAGATCAGCGGTTCGATTCCGCTACGGTCCACCAAACTCTGTGATTCGCTACCAATACCACAAACCAAAAATCTTATTCGTAGGAATCAACCCCCACCACGGTTCGTATTTGCGCGGCGTCCCCTTTTCCAACAACAAAATGTTTTGGTATTTATTGAATAGGGCGGGAATTATTAAAGAAAATATCGCTTCTTTGAAAGATGACGCAAAATTGAAGGAGTTTTTTGAAAAGAGGTTTAACCCGGTGTATAGGTTGGGCTTAGTTAATATCATAAACCGCCCCACCCGAGATACAGGAGAACTGAAAAAAGGAGAAGAAACGAGGGGTAGAACGAGAGTTGAACGTATTATTAAATTGGAAGAACCCAAGGTTGTTTGTTTTGTCGCGAAAATAACATACGAAAAGTTTAGCGGACTAAAAAAGTTTAATTATGGATGGCAGAAAGATATTTTTTCATCAAAGGTTTTTGTAATGCACTTTCCTTTGAGGGGAGAGGCGAGAGTAAGAATAGGAGAATTGAGAGCGGTGGGGAAGTCGGCGGGGGTTGTTAAATAAATTTTTTTGGGTCTACGCCAAAGTTTTTATTGACTTCTATACCCTCTTTTTCAAGCAATATTTTTTGTTCTTGCGCGGATATTTTGGGGTTTTTAATGCTTATGTAACCTTTTGCATTTATAATTCTCCACCAAGGCGTTTTTCCATCGTCACCCCATCGGTTGAGAATCCACCCAACTTCTCTTGCGCTTCGTGGTTTTCCAGCAAATAAGGCAATTTGGCCGTAACTTGCCACACGGCCTTTGGGTATTCTGCGCACTTCTTCTAGCACCCTTTCTTTGAAGCTTTTTTGCATGATTGAGGTGTTATTATTGTACCAGTAGGGTATACTTTGTACGGTTTGCGGGTTTGGAGCTTGGATCTTTTGAATTTGGTTTTGGAGGGATACCGAAGTGGTCATAACGGGCTGGTCTCGAAAACCAAGCGTGGGGAAACCCACCCGTGGGTTCGAATCCCACTCCCTCCGCCATTTTATACACAGTAAATCTTGCCCTCGGTTTTCGGTTTCTCGGGTTTAGTAGCTTAGTAGAGGGAGTTTATACAGTTTATACAAAGAAGCCTCGAATTTTGTTTTGACCCCAATATACCCCAGAACATAACGACCCATTGCTGTAATGAGTAACAAGGGATGTATAATGACAAGCATGGCGCCTTTTCTTAAGACAAAGAAGTTAGAGATCATAGTATTTATTAGCGGGGCCGTGGTTATGATATTGGAAATGGTTGGATCTAGAGTGTTTGGTCCATATCTTGGTAGTTCTATCTACACCTGGACAGGATTGATAGGCGTGATAATGGGAAGCTTGAGTTTGGGCTATTATTGGGGTGGAAAATTGGCGGATAAGGACCCCAATTATAAAACTCTCTCAATTATCATTTTGTGTGCGGGGGCGTCTGTATTTCTAATGAATGTATTAAAAGATTCTGTTTCTCAATTCGTTTCTTACAGCTTTTCGGATCCGAAAGTTGCCATTGTTTTTGCGAGCTCACTGCTATTTTTTATCCCAAGCGCTTTGTTGGGGATGGTTACTCCTTATGCCGTCAAGTTGAGATTAGTAAGTCTTCAAAAATCTGCCTCTACTGTGGGGAGTTTATATGCGATCTCAACTGTTGGCAGTATCTTCGGAACTTTTCTAACAGGATTCTATCTTCTATCGTATCTTGGAACTTCAAATATTTTGTCATTTCTTTCAATAACTTTGGTTATTTTATCAATTTTCACATACGCCTCGGGGCAAACAGGGATTAAACTGCTCCTAATTTTTATATCTTTGGCATCCTTTGGTGTTAACAGACTAATAGTTGAACATAACAAAAAGCATGGTTTTGTAGATGTTGACACCATGTACAATAGAGTTTGGATAGTTGATGGTGTAAATAAAGCCGACGGACGCCCGATAAGGAGCATGTTTCTTAACAAGCAAGAGGCTTCAGCAATGTATTTGGATAAAAATGCGGGAATGGTTTTTACTTACCACCGTATCCACTTCAATCTTATAAAGAAACTTCGCCCGGATTTCAAAAGCGCAGTTGTTCTTGGAGGAGCAGCATACTCATTCCCAAAAGAACTTGTAACAGAATTTCCTGACGCTACTGTGGATGTGGTTGAGATAGATCCGGATCTGACAAAGTTAGCGATCAAATACTTCGGTTTGGAGGTGACCCCCCGTCTCCGAGTTTTTCATGAGGATGGACGCGTTTTTTTGAACAAAAACCAGATAAAGTATGACCTGGTATTTATGGATGCATTCAACTCTCGTATATCCATTCCTCCACACCTTACTACCAAAGAAGCTGTTGAGAGGATGCATGACGCACTTAGTAGCAACGGTGTTTTAGTTACAAATATAGTTTCAGCGGTATATGGAGATTACTCTGGTTTTTTTAAGTCTGAATATCTAACATACAAGTCAGTATTCCCAAGAGTACTTGTTTATAAGGTCCACCCGGTAAGCTTAGATTTGGCGCAGAATTTGGTATTGGTAGCTTTTAAGAATGGTGAGCAAAACATGAATCCGCAGGAGCTGGGCGAATTGATTTTGGACTCTGATAGCGATCAGTCCGAAGAACTCACTGCAGGGGGTACGGTATTGACAGATGAATTTTCTCCCGTCGAGAAGTATTTTTTTAACATAATGTGAACATGAAAAATCTGTTGTTAAAAATTACCGCCGAGAATATGGAAATGATTTCAAAGATCAGGGCCCAACTTAATGAAAATTCGAGCTTGGAGTCGCAACGGAGTTTTCAGAGATTTTTTAAAGTTCCGGTACTATGTTATGGAGTAAAATCGGCAGTTGTGGCAAAAATAGCAAAAACCAACTTTGTCCATGTCAGGAGACTTTCCAAGAGTCAGTTGTACGATCTCTGCGAAGCTTTATTCAAATCCCGGTATTGTGAAGAATCTTGGATCGCTTCAAATTGGGTTTATTGGAAAAACGATTATGCCGTTACCGACCTTTCATATTATGAGCGCTGGATTGATAAGTATATAGACAATTGGGCTAAATGTGACACCTTTTGTAACCATGTGGTTGGAGCATTTATTGATAAGTACCCCAAACATATTGCCAGATTGAAAATTTGGGCAAAGAGTAAAAATTTGTGGCTAAGAAGAGCCGCAGCCGTGAGTTTGATAATTCCAGCCAAAGAGGGAAAGTTTCTAAAAAACATTTTCGAGATTGCGGATACTCTGCTTAATGATAAGGAGGATATGGTTCAAAAGGGTTATGGATGGTTGCTTAAAGAAGCTAGCAGAACGCACCAGAAAGAGGTATTCGAATATGTTATGAAGCACAAGGACATAATGCCGCGTACTGCGCTAAGATACGCTATTGAGAAGATGCCGGATTCGCTTAGAAAAAAGGCATTGTCTAGGCTTTCTGACCCCGCCGTTTTGTGATTTTTATGTTTCGGGTTAATTTAGCTACGTTTGTTAAATATACAAACATGACAGCTGACAGGGCTTGGTTTTCAAAACTGATGTCTCAATGCATTTTCTTTCTGATATTCTTAGTGTTCCCATTTTCTATATTCTTACCGTCTGTTAAATAGTATTTTGGAGTATGTATATCAACTTGACTTGCTATAATAAATTATGAAATTTATCGTCAGCGCCGGTGGCCAGGGTACCAAACTATGGCCTTACAGCAGGGAAAATAATCCCAAACAATTCCAAAAGATTCTCAACGGAGAATCCCTTTTCTCTTACAATGTAAAAACCCTGCTCCGGAAATATCCTGCTGCAGATGTTTTTATTTCTACCAAAGAACGCTACCTTAAAATAGCACGTGAGCAGGTTCCTCAAATACCCAACGAGAATTACATTATTGAACCCGATTCGCCAAAAAATAGAGGACCGGCCGACGGATTAGCAATTGTCTTTCTTGATGTTAAATGTCCCGGTGAGCCATTTATGATAGTCCAATCGGATTGTGTAAGAATTCCGGAATCAAACTATTTATTGTTAGTAGAAACTGCTGAAAAGATAGTTAAAGAGCACAAAAAATTTATCTCCGGAGGAATAGCCGTAACATACCCCGATCTGGGTGTGGATTACCTCAAACTTGGGAGAAAAATACATTCTTATGGAAGCGTTGATGTTTACGAGGCTACTGAATATATTGATCGTCCCGCGAGCTATGCCGAAACAAAAGAGCTGATAGAAAACTTCAATGTTGTAAAGCACAGTAATCACAATTGCTGGTATCCCCAAATGTTGCTTGAGGCATACGCTCGTTACAAGCCTGATTGGCATAAGGCACTAATGGAGATAAGGAAAATAATAAGCGAAACAAACAGCTTTGACGGGGTAGGCAACATCTATCAAACTATGGAAGCGGGGGCAACTGAAATCGTAACCAGGCATCTGTTTAAAGACGCGCTTATTTTGCAATTAAACTACAATTGGGTTGACATCGGAACCTGGAATTCTTTGTATGAATATTTTGCCTGTAAGGATCAGGTTTACAAAGAGGGCAATGTTATAGCTCTTGACTCAAAAAGCTCGCTTATCAAAAGCGACAATCCGGAGAAGCTAATCGCAGTTTTTGGGTTAAAAGATATGGTGGTTGTAGATACGGCTGATACGTTGTTGATAGTTCCTAAGGACAAGACAGACAAGATAAAAGATATTCAAGACGAACTGCGCAACAAAAAACTTAATAAATATCTTTAGAAAGGGCAGTTTATGTTTGTGCTAAAATCATAACTGCTTGCGGATATGGAGGGATGCGAGAGTGGTCTAATCGGCTCGCCTGGAAAGCGACGCGCTGCGAAAGCGGCACGAGGGTTCGAACCCCTCTCCCTCCGCCAGGGATTTGCGATCGGTCTTTAGCGCTTGGCGCATATTAATTGAGAAGTTATTGGGTTCGAATGGTAATGTTGCGGGCGCGATCGAAAACTGGAACAGGCAACCAACCCTCTCATAAATCTAGGAATATTGTTTTCAAGAAACTTCCAAAGGTACGCGCTTGCCTAAAGTTCTAACCCTTTGGAGATAGTGTTATCGAAATAACGTTCAGCTTTAGAACTATCTTCGGAAAATTGCTTTTTCAGCTCCAGCAATTTTGCTTATACAGTGCCATCCATTTAGTGTGACTCTTTTTCTTCTCCTTTTATATATTTTTTCAAAGTGATTGAGATGCAGGGATTCTACCACAATTTCCCCTTTCTGTAAAATACTATAGGATCTTAACCTAAAGCCATTTCAACCAGCTAAATACCGGTTAATTCTCCTTTTTATTCAGCCGTCTAACATGTTTGTTAATTAACTCCCAATGTGCTATACAAAGAGCAATGGACACGATCTCCGAAATCAAGCAAAAAATTGACATCGTTGATCTAGTGGGGTCATATGTCAGCTTAAAAAAGGCTGGGCGGAACTACAAAGGTCTTTGCCCGTTCCATTCAGAAAATACGCCCTCTTTTATGGTTTCTCCCGAGCTTCAGATATTTAAATGTTTCGGATGTGGTGAGGCCGGCGACATTTTTAAATTTGTGCAAAAAATAGAAGGGGTAGAATTTTCAACCGCTCTTGAACAGCTGGCTCAAAAAGCCGGTGTGAAATTGGAAAAAAGAGATTACGATCCCGAATCTTCTAAAAGGAAACAGCTTTATCATATCAACAGTCTTACGGCTAGATACTACCACTACATTCTCACCAAACACCCTCAGGGGAAAAAGGGTCTTGAGTATCTTACTCAGAAGAGAAAGCTTAAACCGGAGACGATAGAATTTTTTCAGTTAGGTTACGCTCCAGATACATGGGATTCCCTTCTTAAATTTCTCAAAAAGCAAAACATTCATGAAAACGAAATGCTTGACGCCGGGGTTATAACAGAAAGAAGCTCGGGCGGCGGCTACATTGATAAGTTCCGAGGCAGAATAATATTTCCTTTCAAGGGAATAGACGGGAAAATTGTCGGTTTCAATGGAAGGACTATTTTTGACCGCGAGCCTAAATACCTTAACACTACTGAAACAGCAATATTTCATAAGGGTTCTTTTCTCTTTAATCTGGCCAATGCTAAGGTAGATATAAAAAAAGAAGGGGCAGTCATAGTTGAAGGCCAAATGGATGTGATAACTGCTTATCAAGCTGGCATTAAAAATGTAATTGCTTCATCAGGGACGGCTTTGGCGGAATCCCAGTTTAAATTGCTTCAAAGGTATACTAATGACCTCACTTTCTGTTTAGATAGTGATACGGCCGGTGTAAATGCTGTGTATCGGGCGGTGGAGATTGCTGAAAAGCTCGGCTTTAACATAAAAGTAGCGATAATTCCCCCAGCATATAAAGATCTTGATGAAATTATCAAAGATTCCCCAAGTAAAGCGAAAAAAGTTATAAAAGACGCTGTAGATGTCTATGATTTTTATATTTCAAGCACCCTTAAAGCTAATAGCAAGGAATCCGCGCTTGGCAAAAAATTGATTCTTGAAACGCTTGTGCCAATATTTTCTAAAATTCGCAACCCAGTGATAATTGACCATTATTCAAAGATTCTGGCCGCCGAACTTAATTTATCCGAGGATACTATAAATACTATGTTTAAGGCCGGGAGCGCTAACAGTTATGCCGAAAGTATTCCGGATGAGAATGATAAAACTCCTCTTCTTTCTCGTGATAACCCGGAAGGGTACTTTTTGGCCCTTCTTTTCAAATCAGATATTGACACCATGCGAAAGTACGCGTATAAAATGGACGTTGAAGATTTTACTAACCCCATAGTGGTTAACATATTTCAGCTGCTTGCCAGCTATCTAAAAGAAAACAGAAAATCTTTCAACATAAAACAGATCATCAAAAGAGCCGAGGAAGGCTATGGTGACAACATTTCCGAGCTTTATCTTTGGGATTTTGATGGTATTATTGATTTCGAATCCCCTCAAATTCTTGAGAGGGAGATTGAAAGCGTATTCAAACGCATAAAACGAGACTCCGCCAAAAGGTCGGTGAAGGTTCTTACCGAGCAGATAAAAGTTGCCGAGCTCGAGAAAAATTGGGACCTGGTTCTTAAACTGACTAAAAAGGTGGAAAAGCTCAAGAAATTATTTTTGTAGTGTTCGTACATTTTATTTGCAACTTTTAAACTATGGTTAAAAAAATTAAGGAAGCTACGGATAAAAAAGGCAAATTTGGATTGACTGACGCCATCGTTTCCCGCCTTGTGACAAAAGGCAAAAAACAAGGGTTTCTAACTCTGGACAACATACTTGAATTATTTCCTCAAGCAGAAGAAGAGCTGGAGCTGTTGGATTCTCTTTACGAAAGATTAGTGGATGCGGGAGTTGACGTTTTTGACGTTGAGTCCGAGAAAGAAGCGGAAAAAATTAGCAAGCTTGAAGATATAGATCTATCACAAATTAAACTGGATAAAACGGTCAGCTCGGATCCGGTGAGAATGTACTTGAGAGAAATTGGCAATTACAACTTGCTAACTTCAGCTGAGGAGGTGGATTTGGCAAAGAAAGCAGAAGTTCTTCGTTACAGAAGAGTATTGAACGAACTTCAAAAAGCAGGAAAAAAGAGACCAAGTCCAAAGGAAATAGCTAAGGAAATGGGGCTTAGGGAGCGAGAAGTAAAAGAGATAATTGCTTTTTCAAAGAATGTCAGCGAACGAGAGAGTATGAGAGCTCATGAAATGCTTATAAAGGCAAATACTCGTTTGGTTGTTTCCATCGCAAAAAAACACATGGGCCGTGGTCTTCAATTTTTAGATCTTATACAGGAAGGAAATATGGGGCTGATGAAAGCGGTTGATAAGTTTGACTGGCGCCGGGGTTTTAAGTTTTCAACATACGCTACGTGGTGGATAAGGCAGGCCATAACCCGAGCTATTGCCGATCAAGCAAAGACAATACGCGTTCCAGTACACATGGTTGAAACTATACACAAGTATAAAAAAATTGAACGTGAGCTGGAGCAAAAATATGAGAGGGCGCCTACTCCCGAGGAAGTAGCAAAAGTTATGGGCATAGAAGCCGAAAAAGCCCACGATATAGTAAAGATCGCCCAGGATGTAACTTCTCTGGAAACACCGGTGGGTAAGGAAGAGGACACAAGACTGAAAGAGTTCATTGAGGATGAAACCACCCTTTCTCCTTTTGAGGCCGCAAGCCGGGAGCTGTTAAAAGGTCACATTGATGAAGTTTTGCAATCCTTGAACCCCCGCGAAAGAAAAGTTCTCGAGCTAAGGTTTGGGTTAAGAGACGGCCGCACCCGAACTCTTGAAGAAGTTGGCAAGGAATTTGGCGTCACCCGCGAGAGAATAAGGCAAATTGAAGCCAAAGCCTTGAGAAAACTTAGGCACCCATCAAGAAGCAAACGCTTGAGGGATTATTTATAAGATTGGGACCGGAGTTAAAGCTGGTAGGATCTTTTTGTCCAAGTTCCTGTAAATGTACACATCCGAAAGAGGTATAAGGTTTGGTTTGGGTAATGTGAACTTTCTTATCATTTCAAATTTTTCAGTTGAGTTGATAGTGTCCTCGAATTTATCCCATCGGGCCGAGTACTCGGGGAATGCCCGTTTTACCTCCGTGCGCTTGTGGTTTTCCATTGGTCGGGACGAGATCACCACATAGTCGTAGTAAGCGGGATCCTTGGGATAGAAAAACTGTGCTCCGTCTGACGAATAAACTTCGTACTGATATACTTTCGCGCCCGGCAACTTGTTCATCGGGTCAAGCCCCTCCTCGGTGTAGACAAGTTTTGTGGAAAGCTCGGGAGTGTTTTCTTTCATCCACAAGTAGGCCGCGGACTTGGGAGTCCATCTCTGAAATTGGAACAACAGCAAAACCGGAAAATATGCATAGTAAACCAGTATAGAAATAACAAGCAGGAACGAAAGTTTGGGATTTATTTTCTTTGTTAATCCTCCCAAGGTGACAACCGCAAAGTATAGCACTGTCGGAAGGATGGGAAGCAGCCACCTGTCTATTCTCCTTGATTGAATTGAGAAGAAAATGAAGTAAATCGTGATATTGAGTATCAGAAAAGTATCAAATTTGTCTGATTCCTGCTTTTTGATTTTTGAAAAAACTCCGACCATTGATAGAAGCAGGACGGCCGGTGTCACCATGTATGCAAGTGCGGAAACATATTTTAGATAGCTGTAATCTGCCGAGTCAAAAACCAGCCCCCCTTCTTTAAATAACATTTCGTAAATTCTAAAAATGAAATCTCCCGCGAATATGAGTGAAAAGGGGTTGGAGATAGCGAACGCCCCGAATGTAATAAATACCAGAGCTAAAGCGTTCCTGGGTTGTCGTTCTTTGTAAAAAAACCAAATGTAGAGTGGGAGGGTAATAAGGGCTGTTATTTTTGTCCCAGCCGCAAATCCTAGCAAAATTCCCGTGGCGAGAGTCAGCATTCTGTCGGGGTTCCGCTTTTCATAGTAAAGAAGCGTGGTTAGAAAAGAAGCTGAAATTAAAAGTGTCAGCAGTGAGTCTGCGTTCACGTAATGTGCGTGGACAATTAGCTTCCAATTTAAAGCAAGAAGTGCGTACAACAACACACTCAACCAAATGCGCTTGGTTTTTCGGTAAAAGATGTATGCGACAATGGGAGCAATGAGAAAACCCAGAACCGAATTGACAAGTCTCATGGCTATATAAAGGTCGAGTTTTGATGCAGGCATCCCCAGCAAATTGCTTATCTTGCTGAAAATCATAGTAGAGAGTGTAAAAAGGTATGATGGAAGGGCACCGTAAACGTAGGATACAGGTATAAGTTTGTAATAATCTCCGTTTCCTATGACCCCCCTTATTTCGTATGTATATTTGATGGCTAGCTCTGCGATTTCTGGCTCGTCCGCGTAAAAGCTATGAGGCAAACCGAATTCAATGTGCCAGAGACGCAGAAATATTCCCGCTAATGTTATAAATGCGATTGCAAGTCGTGATTTTTTCATCTTAAAAATAGTTCTACTGCTGAGTATAGCAGAATAAGTTAATTCTCCCCGCAACAATTATAAAGTATAATTTACTTTATGGATGATATGGAGAAAACTCGAAAAGCGGCAGGATGGACAATTGTCGGAATTGTTATATCGGGAGTGATAGTTGTCGGCGCTTTGAAGTATTTGAACAACCTGGAGTTGGTGCTTAAAAACACTGGGATATTAGGGCCTCTTCTGAGTGTGGTTTTGTACGGAATTTTTAGTGTTACACCAGTGCCCACAGACTCTCTTACCATCGTTAATGGGTTGGTTTACGGAGCATTGTTTGGAACTCTTATAGCAACAACCGGAAATACATTCGCCGCTCTTGTTGAATATTTTCTCGGTATGAAGGTTCGGGATGCTGCGCACATTAAAGGGAAAACATTTACCGTGCCTGTGATAAAGAAAAAGTTTCCTGTGGACTCAACCCTTTTTCTTATTATCGGTAGGTTTATGCCCGGTTATGGGGGAAAGATAGTGAGCTTGGTCGGAGGCATTTACAGAGTTCCTCTGTGGAAATATACGTGGACCGCATTGGTGGCGAATTTTATCGGAGCAATTATGTTTGCTTACGGAGGCCATCTTCTAAGAGCAATATTTATTGGCCTGTAGGTTGAATAATAGATCCAATATTGGATAATTAAGCAATGAACATTATATTTCGCGCCGTAATGTACATTTTAATGTTCTTCGTTCTTTGGTTTGGAGCTGGTCTCATACTATCGGCCGTAGAAAGAGTGTCCAAGACGCTGAAAATATCTGCATTTACCCTTTCTTTTTTTGTTCTCGGGCTCTTGACTTCTATTCCTGAACTTGCAGTTGGTGTTACCTCTGTTGTAGAAAATGACCCCCAAATTTTTGTGGGCAATCTTTTGGGAGGTGTTGTTGTAATTTTTTTGCTTATAATTCCGGTGCTGGCGATACTAGGAAATGGGATAAGTTTAAGCCACAATATGGACCATAAAGGACTTCTCTCTGCAATGGTTGTTTGTGTCGCTCCTGCACTTTTAGTTGCCGATAAAAGAGTAGGAATCTTTGAGGCCATTCTGATGCTACTTTTATATGCTTCTACTTTATATATTATTCAGCGGAAGCAAAATTTGGTTGAGAAGATAGAGTCCATACAATACTCGTTGAAGAATGACGGGTCAACACACATTAAGAACGTGTTAAAAATTTTGGTAGGTCTGATTATAGTTTTTTTTGGAAGCGAATACATAGTTAGAGAGACCCTATCCTTTTCTAATATGCTTAAAGTGTCCCCTTTTTTAATAAGCATAGTAGTTCTTTCATTGGGAACCAACTTGCCCGAATTTTTTCTGGCAGTAAGGAGTATAAAACAGCGTAAAAAAGATGTAGCCTTTGGTGACTACATAGGGTCTGCGTCAGCTAACACTCTTCTTTTTGGATTTCTTGTGTTACTGAATGGGGGGAATGTGACTCTCTCAAACAACTTTTTTCAAAGCCTCATGTTCGTTTTGATAGCTCTGATCTGTTTCTATTTTTTTGCTAGATCTAAAAACACCGTTTCCAGAAACGAGGGTATAGTTCTGGTATTTATCTATATTTGTTTTCTTGGCTTGGAGGCCCTCGCCGCGTTAAGGGGATAGAATTTCGTCAAGCTTTCTTTTTGTCCAATTTGTCCAATCTTAATATCTTTACCCCAAAATAGACAACAAAAGATATAACCAGAAAGTCGATAAAAACGCTCAAAAAACTGCCCCACATCAATTTTGTTTTACCTATTTGCAGATATGCGCCTTGAAGATTTTCAAGGTTGCTGAGTCCCAGGGCCAAAATCGGGCTTATGATATCATTTACCAATGAAGCCACCAGTTTTGATACGGCGCCTCCCAGAATAAATCCTACTGCCAGCCCGACTACGCCTTGTTCTCTAATGAAGTTCATAAATCCTTTCATTCAATTCACCTCCTTATATCCCAATAATTATAGGTATAAGCTTATATTATTTAATTTAAGTAAGTTTCACTATCAAACAATCTTCTGACAAATCTGATGTTGTAAATAACTTTACAAATCTCAATAAAGAAGAATATTGATATGGACAATAATATTGCAATAATCCAATAGCTAGCACCAAGTGGGTGCAATCCAAAAAACTGTCTTAGGGAAGGAATTGTAAAAGGAAATATTTGAAGTAACACCCCACCAGCTACCGCTAGAATTAGCCATTTGTTTTCAAACAAATGGCTTTTCCAAAATGGTTTAGTAAGTATTCTAGCAGAAAATGCATAAGTAAGAGTACTCATGCCGAGTGTTATAAATGTCATAGACCTTGCTATCGTAAGATCGCCGGTCATTTTATTTATTATTATAAACACACCTAGACATACGAAACCAATTACAAGACTTATAATCCCGATAAAACTAATTATTTGCGAATTGACTAATTTTTGTTTAGGACTTCTTGGAGGTTCGAACATTACCTCTATTCTTTTAGGATCTATCGTTAGAGATAGGTGGGGGAAGCCATCCGATACTAGATTTATCCATAATATTTGAACTGGGGAAATAGGGAGAGGGAATCCAAGAGCAATACTGCCCATCACAATCACGATCCCACTAAAAGCTCCTCCTACTAGATACAGAATTATTTTTCTAATGTTTTCAAAAATCACCCTACCTTCTTCAATTGCCGCTACTATAGTTGCGAAGTTAGAGTCAAGCAAAACTAAATCAGCTGATTCTTTCGCTACATCGGTTGCATCTCCAACCACAATGCCTATATCAGCTTTATGAAGTGCGGGAGCGTCATTAACTCCGTCTCCCATCATGGCAACGATTTCTCCGTTTTTTTTCAAGGCCTCAACAACAGCCAGTTTTTGATTGGGTGTAGTTCTGGCAAATAATTTTACAGTTTTGACTCTTTTTGATATTTCCTCGTCAGACATATCTACAAGCTGATTACCTGTAATAATTTCTTCTTCATTTACCTCAATACCTAATTCTTTTAGAACGAATTGTGATGTCTTAGCGTAATCACCAGTAATTACAGCAATTCTAATTCCCGCTGTCATAGCTTCGTTTATAGCTTCTTTGACTCCCGGACGGACTGGATCGGTAAAAGCTATAATTCCAACCCACTCAAGACCTTCTTTAGTATCGGAAATTTCTATTGTTTTTTTATTCAATGGCACTAGCTTTCTGGCGTACCCTATCAACCTTTTACCTTGTTTTGTTAGATTATCAATGTTAATAGAAATTTCTTGTTTTTCGTTTTCAGAAAGATTGGATAATTCCAACAATAATTCAGGAGCTCCATTTACAAACATAATGTTATTTTTTGAAGTCCATTCATGAAGGCTTATAAAAACTCTTTCCTCTGGTGAAAAGGGTATGCTATCTAGACGCTGATGTTCTGATATGAAATCTGTGATTATAGTCCTTCCCCATTCAAAAGCTGCTATTACAATTGGATCATCAAGGTCATTTGCTAGTAAAACTTGTTGTGCCAATAGATTTTTATCGCCTATGTATTCAACGACTTCCATTTTACCTTGGGTTAAAGTGCCAGTTTTATCGACGCATATTATTGTGACGCCCCCCAAGGTTTCTGCGGCTGATAGATTTCTTACTAAGCCTCGGCGTTTTAATATCTTTTGCATACCGATTGCAAGAACAACAGTTAAAGCGACAAGTAAGCCCTCAGGTATGCTCGAGACCATTAAAGCGATAGATGTACTGAAGATCTCAACAAGACTAAAATTATATGAAATTCCCAGAATAAACACACCGGTTACTAAAAATACAATCAAGATAACAAGTTGCCGACTAAAATATTTTAGCTGTTTTTGAAGAGGTGTATCTCCTTTTGTGTCTTGTATTTTTTTAGCTATGGTTCCCATTGTGGTTGAAGCTCCAATTCTTTCAACCACCATTAAACCCTGCCCCGACGATATAGTGGTTCCCATTAGTACCTCATCATCGTTATTTTTGTTAACAGGAATACTCTCTCCAGTTAATATTGCTTCATCTATGTATAATCTGTTTGCAAATAATAGTTTTCCATCAGCTGGAATTTTTTGACCTTGGCTTAAAATTACAGTATCACCAGGCACAAGTTGAGTGGTATCAATAAGCTCTCTTTTACCCTCTCTTATTACTGTAGCTTGAGCCGTGACATAGTGTTTTAGAGCGTGAAGTGCAGATGAAGCCCTGTTTTCTTGTATATAACCTAAAATTGTATTTATAAAAACCGCGATGAAAATGATGACGGCGTCAGAATAGTGCCCTATTGCTATGGTTATAAAAGCAGCAATTAGAAGAATATAAACTAAAGGACTTTTTAATTGTTGTAGGATAATGAATAATTTGCTTGGAGGAGGTTTTTCTGGCAGAAGGTTAAGGCCATATATTTCTTGCCTCTTTTTTATTTCCTCATAAGATAAACCCTGTTCGTTTGAAAACATTTATTTTAGTAAAAACAAAAAATCATATACTTCAAAAATTTTAGCACCGTAAACCAGCTATTTTATTAGGAAGAGGCCATAAAGTGTTATTAGACTAAAAATACCTCATCGCCTTCCCTGACCTTCTCGTTTACTTTTATGCCTACTTCCTGCCCACCTTTACCTTCTTCAATATTTTGGTGGTTGAACTGCAATTCCAGCACGTTTTGTTCAAAATCAGTGGTAGAGCCTATTATTCTAATTTTATCGCCTACCTTTATATCATCACTGAGTTTGATTATTCCAACTCCAAGCCTATCATAGTAATGAGTGATTGTGCCTATTTTTTTATTATTCATCTATTTTATTTCACCCCCTCAAATATGCCGAAATACTTAGGTAATTATACCAAAGGGAAATCTAAGAAATAAAAGATTGTTCAAATATTTTAATAGTTTAAGTGTCAAGCTTACTACTCGTTAAACAATATTATAATCAATAATCCCAAAATTATTGCCACGACCGGAAAAGGGTTATTTTTCACGAAACGTTTTATCGCTATTAATAATAACGTAAGTGACATGATATTATTTTATACTTTACATGAAAATATACCACCGGATTTTTATAAAACGCTAACGTGTGGTTTTTTACTTTTCACTTTCGAAGAGTCTTAAAATAGGTTTTTCATAAAAGAAAATAATAAAATATGCATAAAGCAACCCGTATACTATATCCTCAACAGGCATTGCGTTTATTCTTATCCCCATAGTATATACATAGTTATAAGTAACAATTGGTTTGGAAGTTAAATAATAGTTGAATAAAAGAGTAAGTAGTATAGTAACTACTGCCATTAACCAAAAACTCATTGTTCTGAGCACAGAGTAATTGTTTCTAGCTTCAAGTTTAATACTTATTAAAATCAAAACAAATACGCAAAAAGAATAAAACCAGCCTTTTATTGATGAGATTATGCACATTATCGACATAGCTAAGGTACTTATTATTATGTAATAACGATTTATTTCTACGGTTTTTTTAACTATTTGTTTGAAATTTACATGTAAGCATAAAAGTGCGTAACCTACTGCTACGAAAAATAAAAGTTCTTCGAGAGGAACCTTTCCGATATAAATGCCTATAATGTAATCTGTATTGAAAAACCAAAACTTTTGAGTTACAAGACTGTCCCACAAAACAAAAGGGCCGCCCACGAGTATTATAGATAAAATCGTATTTGTAAGTTTTGGTTTAATAGATCTTTTATATAATGCCATAGATACCGTTGGTAGCAGGATAATAAGTAGATTGAAAAGTAGGTAATCATAAACCATTTTTTGTGAGGAGGTTTGTAACTATTTTTGAGGATAACATAGTTATCGGAACGCCTATTCCCGGATTGGTATATTGGCCAACGTAAAATAAATTTTTAACTTTCTTACTTTTATTTTTAGGTCTGAAAATTGCTGTTTGGCCTAAAGTGTGAGCTAGACCTAGTGCGGTCCCCTTGTAAGCATTGTAGTCTGAAGCGAAATTACTGTGACTGAATATTCTTTTTACGACTACATGGTTGCTGATATCTTCGCCTATTAAATTTTCTAGGTGTTTGATTATTTTTTCAGCTAAATTATTTCGGATTTCTTCGGTGTCTTGTAGACCGGGAGCAACTGGTACAAGGATCATTAAAGACTCTCCTTCTTCCGGCGCCATAGATGGGTCAGTTTTGGACGGCATGTGGATATAATAAGAAGGATTAGATGGCCATCTTGGGTTTTTGAAAATGAAATCAAAACTCTCTTTCCATGTGTCATTAAAGTATAGATTGTGATGTTCAAGATTATTAATTTTTTTATTAACGCCGAGATAGATGATTAAAGCAGATGGAGACATTGTTCTTTTTCTCCAATAATTTTCATCGTATGTTTGAAAATCTTTTTCTAATAAATTCATCTCTGCGTATGCATAATCTGCATTCACAACAACATAATCCGCTTTGTAGTCTTTTTTAAGTGTGCTTACTATGTTGGCTGTTTTTTTATTTTTATCAATGTTTATTTTCTGTACTTCCTCAGAGGTAACAATGGACACTCCCAGATCTTGCGCAATTTTGGATAAAGCCTCAACTATTTTGTGCATCCCACCCATGGGGTACCAAATGCCTAGATTAAAATCTGCGTAGTTTATAATCGTGTAAAAGGCTGGAGTGTTATATGGGGAGCCGCCTAAAAAAACAGTTGCAAACTCAAGAATTTTTTGCAAATCTTCATTATTAAATTGTTTTGAAATAACAGAATGAAAGCTGCCTGATAAGTTTATGTTCGGTAAAAGATTAAACAGTTTCAGAAATTTTTCAAGTTTGATGTTTTTATAATCCATTAGTATCAGATCTTTCATAGTTATCTCATATAATAATTTAGTTCGGTTCAGATAATTTTTTAATTTTTCTCCTGCCCCTCTTTCAGTTTTTTCAAAAGTTTCTAAATTTTTCTCAAGATCGGAATATATGGTATAGGTGCGGTTATTATCAAAGAAAACTTTATAATTCACCGGAAGTCTTACGAGATTGTATAAATCCGAAATTTTATAACCGAGGGATTTGAACACTTCTTCAAAAACTTCGGGCATCATGTACCAAGAAGGTCCCATATCAAAAACAAATCCTTTATCTTCAAATTTTCTAGCCCGACCACCTAGTATTTCATTTTTTTCTAATAGTTCGACCTCATACCCTTCTTTAAGAAGTAAAGCAGCTGTTGAAAGGCCTCCTATACCGCCTCCTATAACAATGACCTTGGATTTTATTGACATAAATATATAATATCACCGTGTTTGTGATTAAGTATATTTAATAAGCTATGTTGTTAGATTTTTTACTCTTTTAAAGAATTTAAAGAGTAAGATATATATTAGTTTTCGCAGTAATATTTATATGAAGGACGCACCAAATTACGAAGTTTTTAAAAAAGGTAGTAGAAATTATTTTTATTCTTCAGTTCTTTTTGATCGCAAGACAAGAGATGCTATAACTGATATTTATGCGTTTGTACGTACGGCTGACGATTTTGTAGATGAAATACCCCAAAAGATTGCCGAATACCAAAGGTTTAAAGGAGATTTTATTAACTTTTACTATAATGGCGAACTAAAATGGTACGCTAATGCTGTTGAGGGAATGATAATAAGAAGATTTGTATATTTGGTAAAAGAAAAGGGTATAGAGATTTCATGGATAAAAGCATTCTTTGATTCAATGGATATGGATATTGAAAAGAAAGAGTATATGGATATTGATGAGATTATAAATTATGTGTATGGGTCTGCTGAAGTTATTGGGCTTATGTTGGCAAAAATCATGGGTTTGTCTAATGATAGTTTTTATTACGCAAAAATGCTTGGGAGATCAATGCAGTATGCCAATTTTATCCGAGACTACAACGAAGATATGTTTATAGGTCGTTTATATTTACCCAAAAAAGAAATGATTGAGATGGGTATAGTGTCGGCCCGCCCACAATCACAAGAGGAGATAAAGAATTTCATAAATTTTTTTAAAAAACAAATCCGGCGTTTTTATGAATGGCAAAAAGAGGCTGAAAAGGGTTTTATTTATATACCTAGAAAATATTTTGTGCCAATAAAAACTGCATCAGATATGTATGTTTGGACAATAAGACAGATTGATAAAAACCCTCTTATTGTATTTGAGAAAAAAATTAAACCATCAGTTTTTAGAATCTTGGCTTATGGAATCAAGAATTTATTGTTTTCTTACTTTAAAATATTAAGTTTAAAAACAAAATAAAACCCACGACTGTATTGATAAATGGAAATTTCCAATAAGTTTTATTCAGATCAGGCAGAAATTTTACAATAATCAAAAATGTAATAAACGGGTAGACAAAAAGTATTAAAGATGAAAAACCTGTATTTAATGTAGCAATTAATGCTGATAATAACCATAAAATTAGGCATAGATATAGAGAGTATTTAAAGCTAAGAAAAACGGCAGTTGTCTTAAGACCAGCCTTTTTGTCCGCTTCTATGTCGGGTATGGCTGAGAATAGGTGCATTGAAGATGTCCACAACCAGGCTGCTATAAACACCCAAATAGGTACCCCCTCATTTTTTATATTGTGGTAGGCGTAAAAACCAGGTAACGCATATAAAATATTTGATAGAGAGTCAATAAAAGGTTTGGCTTTGAATCTTAGTGGCGGAGAACTATAAAAATAACTTAGTAAGTAGAAAATTAAAAGCAAAAGTTTTTGATAGATATTTCTTGCATAAAGAAAATACAAAAAGAAGATAAAAATTGTAATTAATAAATAGGGTTTTAATATTTTTCTCTCTTTTAAAAAGATTTCTTTGGTGCCTTTTTTAGTATTATGTAAATCTGTGTCTTTGTCGTAATAATCGTTAATACCATATATAAAAAAGTTAGCAGGAAATGAAAAAAACACTAATCCTAAATAAAAGCTTGGGTTTATAAATATGTCCGGCCCACCCACAGCCCAGCCCAAAATATAAGGTCCTAATACGTAAAACCAAAATCTCGGCCTCGATATTTTTAGAATTAAACTAAGTCTTTCTTTCATGCTGTGGTGCTATGGTAAGATTCTACCATGAATGAAAGTAATTTTAGGCACCGCGGTAAGTTAGCACGGGATTTTATTTACTCGTCGAGCCTTAGAATTAATGTTTTACTTAATGATTTAATTGATTCAAAAATCAAAGAATTAGGCAGTATAGACAGTACCTTTGAAAAAATGCTAATTCATTTTAAAGAACTTTCGCAAGGAGGAAAAAAATTTAGAGGAGGTTTAGTTAAGTTAGGATATTTGGCGTCAGGAGGTAGTGCTACAGAAGAAATATATTACCCCGGCGCCGCGATAGAAATTTTTCAAACAGGTATTCTGGTGCACGATGATATATCTGATAAGGCAAGTAGAAGAAGGGGAGTGCCTACGATACACGAAGTATTTGAAAGCGAGTATGATTCTTCTTATGGTTTTGATATGGCAATGTATGCAGGTGATTTTTCATTTTATTTTTCTTATGAAGTTTTGTTAAACAGTAAATTTCCTAAAGATTTAATTATTAAAGCGTGTGATGTTTACTCAAAGTATACTCAGAGTATTGTGGCGGGACAGGTGATGGATGTGTCAGCTTCTAAGATGAAGATGGATGTGGACGATGTATTTATAAAAAAAGTTTATAAGTATAAGACATCGCAATACACAGGGGTTCTACCTTTGCTTTTAGGTTATGAACTAGCCGGTAGTTCAGATGCGGATGTAAGAGAGGCTTTAATAAAGTACGGTGAGTGTTTGGGTTTAATTTATCAGATACAAGATGATATTTTAGATATATTTGGGGATGAGATAAACACAGGAAAAATTCTAGGTAGAGATATTACGGAGGGAAAAAATACTTTACTTTCTAAATATGCGCTTACAAGCGGGGATCACGCACATGTGTCGGAGCTTAAAGAATTGTTTGGCAAAAATTTGACTGAGACGGATATATTAAAAGCAAGAGAAATTATGGTACAAACAGGTTCTTTAGAAAAGGTTAAAAAAATTGTGGATGAAAATAGGGAATTGGCTTTAAAACAGATTAATAACATTACGAGTATATCTGAAATTTCCTCAATATTAGAATCGTTAATTGATTACGTTTATTACAGGAATCTGTAATATTCTTACACAGAATTTTTCCATCTATTACATCTATTACAGAAGCTGTTTATTTAATGCCGAATAAGTTTCTAAAAAAACTCTGAATTTTAGTCATAACCATCTTTGTTACACTCAATCTCTCATTTTGTTGCAAATTGTCTACAACCGGCATATTTGTTTCAAACTTCTCAATTAACATATCGTTTTCTGTTGATTCTTGGCGGTCTGTTGTGTTTTCTATATTTTCATCTGATCCAAGTTCTGGTGATTGTGGTTGTTGTTCGGATACCATGCTAGAAGGATCAGAAGGCACTTCCACATTTTGTTTTAGTGTGGGCTTCGGTTGGGTGGGTTGTGATGTGTTGGTTGGTTGTGAAGTATCACCGTTTCTATAAACATAGACTTGCGAAGGAAGGGGATTAACTCTGCTTTTTTGCCCAATTAAATTTCCATTACCATCGTAAGTCTTTGTTGTAATATACACACCATCTATTTTATAGGTTTTTGTAACCACTACAGTGTTGCCATCTTTAGAAAATGTCTCAGTATAAGTAGTTCCTTCAGCAATACGCTGTTGTTTTTCAGAATTTACAATGCCCGTCTGGGACTCGCTAAATACTAGGATTCCCGTAGTACCTAGAGTTAATAAACCTAGCAAGAACAAAACTGGAACATATACATATAAAGTATAGTTTGTAGGTTTCATATATACTTTTATGTTAATGCAACTTGCTCAATATGTCTACTTTTAATATTGTATAGCAATCGCTTGTGTCTTAAGCAGCATTTTTAAATATATTTAAAAAACTAAAAAAGCAAATTTTAAATATTTTTTCTGGGTCTGTTATTGTAATGTAATGCGGGGGTGTGGTTTCTACAGGGAGTGTTCTTTGTCGTTTATCAGCTGCGTGTACTGTTCAATAAGGTAATCTATCTTTTCTTGCGTATAGCTAGGATTCTCAGCAAATCCTCGTACTTCGTATCCTCCATCCCCGCCCAATTTATAAACCCACACCCAAAATACCTTGTCAGGTTTATCGGGGAATAGTATGTTAACTTGTTTTCCTCCTCCGGGAAAGTTTCCAATATCTATCACAACAAACTTTCCTTTGTAATAGTCTTTAGAAAAACTACTAAGTCCTGTCTTTCTACCCATTGTGAATCCCTCTTCTACCAGACTTTCAGGAACACTTTCTGGCTCGTTTAAGTAGTTATTTAGGGTAGTTCTGATTTGTAAAACAAAAGGGTCTTTATAAGAGTCATAATAGCTTTGAAGTTCTTGGTCAACAGGTGTTTGTGAGGGCTGTTGTGGCGTTGTCTCATTTTGTTTGGTCGTCGAATTGGGCCTTGATGTTAAGAGTGTTGTTCCGATAACAAACATGGTTATCAGTATTAGGATGATTAGTATTTTCCTACGTTTCATATATTTTCTTTATAGAATATTAACTCGTTTTTTAAGCAAAGAAAACAAAGTTGAAAATTTAGGTAAACAAACTACTTTTGTTTCCGAGGATTGCTAAGAAGTTTTTTATGTTTTGGCTATTTATTGTTTGATATTTTGAAATCAGAGGTATAACAGTGAAGCTCTAAATTATAGTATTGTGTGAATTTTTTAAAAGTTGTTGCTAGTCCAAAATCTCGAAATAGTCGCCTCATAGTATGTACGAGCTTGTCCAGTTACATCTGGCTCGAACGATGGTATGATTTCCGAAGAATAGACTGGGTAAAAGAGCTGGAATATCCTGAGTTTACAAAAAAAGAAGTGGATAGATTTTTAAACTTTATCACTTGAGTTTTTGTTGAGATAAATCCAAACTTCTAGAATCATCAAAATCGATACTCCCAATCTGGTCTTTAAGATGATTGTAATTTCTAGCAGGATATAACATTGCTAAAAACTGCAGATCGTTGTTAATATTAGATGCCTTCTGCCTTTCATCAAAACCGCCAATAAATACAAGCTGTGTCCCTCTCTTTTTAGTCACAAACTCTTTCCTAACACAGAGAAAGAGAATTTTATTTGAGAGTTGATGATTTGGAGGAGCTTGTAACGCAAAACACTTATTAACGAAGCCTTCTTTTTTGATAAATGTGTAAACCTTAGTAAATCTGTCACTTTGGGGATGTATGGTATTGGAGTCATACCACCAGCCAGTGATTTTTATCGAATCATCAGTGCCCTGTCCCAAATCAAAATCCAAGTCTATTTCCTTTTCACTATAACCTTTAGCATTAGTTTTAACCTCAAATCCTTCTACCCCTTTTATTTGTATAGAAAATAGATGACCAATAGCTTTATCCAACGGGTCGGATGTCTTTTTTATTTTAGTATAAATCTTCTGATCCTGGGAAAAATGGACATTCCCATCCGACCAATGAGTATATTTCACTTTATGCGATGTAACTTTTCCTCCTGGAACAAGGCTTAATTTGTCTACTTTCGGTGTATTTTTAGGGAATGTCATTAATGACAGCAATCCCTTGCTATTTTTATGATATGGAAAAGAAACAAAAATAGCGGATTGTTTTTTGTCTTTTGTCTGGTGGAATACAATTTTGCAGATTTTATATAATACGCCATCTTTTTTGACAGAAATCGTAAATTTCTCTGCTTGATGAGTAAATATTCTCCCACGATGACATCTTTTATATTTTTTTCCGCTTCCGCAAGGACACGGATCGTTTCTGCCAATTTTCATCGTTTCAAGTATACCAATTTGCTGTTGGTTTTAGTATACTTTAGTTGAGGTATGACCAAACCAAAAAACGAGTTACCAAAATTGTTAACTATCAGGCAGGCTGCCGAAATCTTAAATGTTCATGTTGAGACACTGAGACGCTGGGACAAAGGTGGAAAACTAAAAGCTATCATCGTAAACGAGCGGGGCGACAGGCGCTATGATCCCAAAGATATTGAGACTATACTAAAAAATAAAAATAAACATGGTAACTAACAATAACGATAAAAATTCAATCTTTCTAAAAAACATTGAGCGAGGTAAACAGGAGGGATTGATTACTCTCACCGACGATAACGCCCGTATTACTTACCACTGCTCCAGAGACTACTCAACCTCATTCAAAAACCCAGAAGAAACAGTGAGAGCTTCGTATTTTGTTGAGCTTGTTCTCGACTACCAATACCCCAAAAACCAAATTGATATTGAGGTAACTGTCCCCAGAAGAACACCAGAAGACCGAGCAGACATAGTTATTTACGAAGATGACGACCTCAAAACGCCTTATCTTATTGTTGAGTGCAAAAAAGACGGGGTAACTGACGCCGAGTTTAAGCAGGCTATAGAGCAAGCCTTTGGTAACGCCAACAGCCTAAGAGCCAAGTTTGCCATCGTGGTAGCTGGCACAACCAAAACCGCCTTTGATATTGCGGGCTTTAAGCCAAGCGAGCGAGAGAAAAATGTTATTGCCGACATACCTGTTAAATACGGCAGAACACCCAAATACAGGTTTATTAAAGGCGAAGAAGATAAAGAACTCAAAACCGTTTCCAAAGACGAGTTAATAACCGCTCTTGGTAAAAGCCACGATACTGTTTGGCAAGGGGGCAAGCTAGCCCCTACTACCGCCTTTGATGAAGTATCCAAGCTCTTATTTTGTAAATTAAGGGACGAGAAGCTAACTAAACGAGGCGAGCCTTACAAATTCCAAATCGGCACACACGAAACAGCCGACGAAGTATTTAAGCGGGTCAACTCTATTTACCTTAAAGCCAAACAGGAAGATAGCGAGGTTTTTAAGGAAGACATTAGGCTTGACCCCAAAGTAGTTTACAGCGTCGTAGAGCATTTACAAGAGTTAGCCATCAACAAAATTGACTTAGACACCAAAGGGATTGCCTTTGAGCGGTTTATGGAAGACTTTTTCAAGGGCAAGATGGGGCAATTCTTTACCCCCAGAGAAATCATCAGATTTTGCGTTGAGATGATGAACCCTAAGCGAGGCGATTTAGTCCTAGACCCTGCTTGCGGTAGCGGGGGATTTTTACTTAATACCCTAGATAAGGTAAGAGATTATGCCGAGAAAAATTATGAGGGATTAGAAGCGTGGGAATACTGGCATAGCTTTGCTCAAAACAACCTTTACGGCATTGAGATAAACGACCAAATAGCAAGAGTTTGCAAGATGAACATGATTATCCACGATGACGGACACACCAATATCATCTCAACCGACAGCTTGAGAGATTTTAGCGAGATAAACAACCTGCACCCCAAGTTTGGTAAAGACAAGTTTGATATTATCCTAACTAATCCCCCTTTTGGAGCAACGGTTAAATCAACCGAAAAAAACTATCTTGACCATTACGAACTAGGCAAAGGCAAGAAAAACCAAAAAACAGAAATCCTGTTTATTGAGCGGTGCGTCAATTTTGTCAAACCCAAAACGGGCAGGATTGCCATAGTCTTACCCGATGGCATTTTGTCTAACTCATCTTTGCAATATGTAAGAGATTACATAATGGAAAAGTGCCAAATAGAGGCGATTGTATCTTTACCTCAGTTTGCTTTTGCGCACTTTGGGGCAGGTGTTAAATCCTCTTTGGTTTTCCTGCGACGCAAAGGCGATAACGAAAAATTAGGCAACTATCCTATCTTTATGGCTATTGCCGACCACATAGGCTATGACGCAACTGGCAGAAAAGACCCTAAGAATGACCTAGTGGAAATCAAAAAAGAATACGAAAAATTTGTTAAAAATCCAACGGGCTACAAAGGCTAATATGAACACTTATTCTGTTAAATACGACGAACTTGAAGGAAGGCTAGACCCCAGTGCATACCACCCAACAAGACTAAATGCCATAAAAAAAATAAAAGCATTAAATTGTGATGTTTTGCCTCTAAACCAAGTTGCAACATTCAAAAGAGATATAGTTACCGAAACAAACAGAGATACGCCTTACTTTGGTCTTGAAAACATAGAGAGCAATACGGGCATAGCTTCAGATGTTGAAAATGGCAAAGATTTTGGCAGTGCTTTTAGCTTCAAGGCGGGAAACATACTTTTCCCTAAATTGCGACCATACTTAAATAAAGTCCACCTAGCTTCAACCGAAGGGGTATGCTCAACCGAGTTCCATGTTTTGGAAGCTAACAAGTGCAGTAACTACTATCTGTTTGCTTTTCTTAGCTCTCGCTTAGTTGTCAATCAAACATCTTACTTGATGACGGGTAACACACTACCCAGACTGCAAACAAAAGATGTCGAAGACCTGCTAATACCCATATTGCCAGAGACAAAACAAAAACAGATAACCGATTTACTTAAAAAAGCCTATGAAACAAGAGAGGAAAAACTAAAACAAGCTGACGAACTACTTAACTCTATTGATGACTTTGTAAGGCAACAGCTAGGCATAGACTACCAAGAGCCAGAAGAAGAAAAAATCTATACCGTTAACTCACAAGACCTAGAAAACAACCGCCAAGACCCTTATTACCATAATCCGAAGTTTGTTGAGGCATTAGCGAGCCTATCAAGATTAAAATACAAGGTTTTCAGTCTGGGTCAATTGATGGTTGATATGTCTGGAGGAGCAACCCCAAGAGTAGGAAGTAACGCTTATTCTGACAAAGAAAATGGTATTCCGTTTTTACGAGTACAGAACATAACAGAAAAGGGTATTTTGCTTGACGATGTTAAATACATTAAAAAATCAGTCCACGAAAAAGAGCTTAAACGCTCACAACTTAAGGCAAACGATTTAGTTTTTACAATAACAGGACGAATAGGAAGTGTAGCTGTTGTGCCAAGTAATTTTATTGGAAACATAAACCAACATTCAGTAAGAATACAACTTAAGAACGAAGTTGATAAAAGAGAAATTGACCCTACTTATATCGCAACTTTTCTTAACTCCTCTTTTGGTAAGCTACTTACAAATAGAGGTATCACAGGAGGGACAAGACCAGCCCTAGATTACGAATACATTAAATCTATACCCATTCCAATACCATCAACTGAAATACAAAATACTATTACAAACGAATTTAACAAAAGAACAAGTTCGTTTGAAAAAATGCGAGCCGAAGCCTCTAAGGTATTAGAAGAAGCCAAGAAACAAGTTGAGGAAATGATTCTGAATTAAGGATAAGGATCTCAAGCTTTAGTCCTCTTACAATGTTACCAACCATTTTTGACAAATCCTTTCTAGAGAGTTTAACACTTGATGAGGCTGTTTGGTTTGATAACTTCTTTTTATCAAACATAACCCCTATCTTTTACGTCGAAACCTTAGCGGATTTAGAAAAAAAAGGCAAAAAAGGAAAGGTGTCTCGTACACCCGAAGAGCTTGTGGAAGAATTAGCAAACAAGACGCCTGTTATGCACTCTGTGCCAAATATTTTCCATTTGAGGCTTGTGGTAGGTAATTTGTTAGGACAAAAAGTCGAAATGTCCGATCATCATCGCCCGATAATAAGCGGAGGTCAATATAATATAACTCCTGATGGTAAATTAGGGGTTGATTTTAAGCAATTTCCTGAAGCAGCAGCCCTCGAGAGGTGGAGGCGACATGAATTTTTAGAAATAGAACGAAAGGTAGCTAAGAATTGGAGGAAATCTCTAACCAACCTGAATTTCGACTCGTTGATTGATCAAGCAAAAAGTGTAGTTCCTTCAGAAGCACGTATCGCCAAATTGGAAGATGTTAAAAAGTTTGCAGATAGTTTTGTCAAAGGGAGGTATAACCAGTTGATCCACCTAGCATTGAATATGCTTGATGTTCCCGAAAAAGCAAAAAGACCTATTTTGAAGAGATGGTATGCCACTAGACCGATGCCGTTTGATGAATTTGCTCCTTTCGCTGCTCATGTCCTAAAAATAGATTTATTCTTTTATCTGTGTTTAGATAAAAGTTTGATTGCTAAAGAACGTCCTTCAAATAAAATAGATATTTCTTATTTATACTATCTACCGTTTTGTTCTGTTTTTGTATCTTCGGATAAACTTCATTTACGAACAGTCCCTTTGTTTGTAGAAAATGGACAGAGTTTTGTTACAGGAAAAGAGTTAAAGGAAGACTTAAAGAAACTGAATGAGTATTATGCAAAGTTGCCAGACAAGATTAAAGAAAGAGGTTTAATGGAATTTGCGGTTTATCCTCCCGATGACCAGGAGACTCTTGTTGGCAATCTCTACGATAAACATCTCAAATCCTCCTGGCGAAAAAGTGCTAAGGTACACAGACAAAGCTGGGGCAAACCAAAAAAGTTTAATAATGGGATAGTTGAGGAATTGAAAAAGAAACAAAGCGAGCAAAAACCCCTGGTTGGCTCATCACCGTCATCTGATATGGTCGATAGTATAAGTATAACCAGAAGGATCCCCGCCAAAAGAGGCAGTTGGATGATACTACCACTTGAGGTAATAAAGAAATCAGGAAAGACTGACCCTAAACCCTAAAAACTGGAACTATAATGCCGTGTGTTGACTTATGTGAGACTTTCGTGCCTGGAGTGGTATGGTTTCACCTCTCTCGGGCTTCACTAGCCTTGTTGGGGATCTGCTACGAAGATCTGGGCATAAGAGATTTACTTAATATTACTTTGCTTTTTGTGTTTGTGTTTGATCTATGACGCCAACATCCCTCCTTCTGCCACGACAGGCAAGAAATTGTCGAATGGGAGAACTGAGAATGCCTCCCAATAGAACTTATTTTTGAAATAACGGTATAGTATTCCAATACAAGATCTGCCCATTACCATAAACCGTAAGGCGAACGATAGGATATGAATAGGGCTTGCCAGTTAAGCCTTCAGACAACTTATAATTCTTGTCTTCCCACATCCATGTATGTGACTCTTTTTGCGAGAAAGAGTAAACGAATTGATCTTTTAATTCCTCAAAATTAGGCAAAGCTCGCTTAAGATAACCAGAGGCAATTTGTTCGGCTTCTTCTTTGGTGATAACTGGCATGATATTGGAATTAATGCAAGAGACACCTTTTTGTTTAAGTGTTTCAATCTCGTTAGCATTCAAACCTCTGGTAACAACCTGAGTTATAACTTGATTTCTGGGATCAACATGATATTGGTAAACACTACAAGAATTATCACTTAACGGTTTGGCATCCTCATAAACATTAATTTGCCTAAGCCATGCTTTGGCTGCTTCTAAGTTTACTCCGCCTTGGACTTTAGTTGACTTCCCTACTGAGTAATAAGGCTGTGGCAAATCTTGACGAACATATACCAGTTCAAGATTGGGATTGTCCATAAACTCTCTGATAACTGCCATCTCATCCTTTGGCTTTTGCTGATTAGGGACAGAAATATCAGATTGCTGCTTTAGTACAGTCAGGACTGGTTTTGATATAAGAAGCGCTCCTGCAATAATCGTTAAAAGAATAACTGCGATAAGCGTTTTGTTTTTCATATTCTCACCCCCTTTACCTCAGGTATTTTTCAATGTTGGCTAAATGTTCCTGATAAGTTTTGGCACAGTGGATTTGACGGTTTGAGTCGTGGAGATAGTAAAGACAATCGGTTTCAGCAGGATTTAAGACGGCATCAATGGCATCCAGTCCTGGGTTGCAAATGGGAAAAGGTGGCAGCCCTGTGTATTTGTAAGTGTTGTATTTTGAATCAATTTCTTTGTCGGCTGGGCTAATCGGCTTCCAGAACCCAGTGGTGAGATTATCCCTATCGTCTCTAGCATATTGAACAGTAGCATCGACTTCCAGCTTCATATCTTTCAAAAGCCGATTCCAAAGGATTCCTGCAATAAGAGGCATATCTTCTTTACCAGCTGCTTCTCGTTGGACAATGGAGGCAATCTTCAGGGCTGTTGTCCATTTAACATTCTGTTTAAGAAACTTGGTCATGTAAGGGGCAAATTTCTCATCAAAGCGTCTTCTGAGGCGATTAGCCACATCCAGACCATTCTCTTCGACAGGAATCAGATAGGTGTCAGGAAAGTAAACCCCTTCCAGATGGTCATAGTCCATTGCCGTATAGGTGTAAGTCCAGTCATGGAGTTGTTTTTCATCCCAACCAAGAACTTTTGCTAATCGCTCACCAATCTCTTCTTTACGCAAACCTTCAGGAATAACCACCCACTTTAAGGAAGGAGGAGAAGTTAATGTTCTAGCCAACTCCCAAACATTCATACTCTTGCTAATTTTGTATCCACCTGACTCAATATCTTTGCCTGTGCGGGACAGGGCTAAATTAAACGCCCAAGAGTTACGGATAAAACCGTTATCTTTTAGCCTCTTTACAACATTTGTAGTATCAACAGAAGAAACAGGAGTGGTAAAAAGCTCAACCCCAGCGATCTTTTGAGGTGCGCTAAAAAGGGATTGGTAAGCAACAGATAAACCTCCAAAAATGACTACGAGAATGAGGCTGGCAAGAATTAAAACTTTGTGCCTATCCCAGATAATACGCATGTTAATTGTCATATTTTGATATGGTTGGCTATGTTAACTTCGCTTGAGGGAGATTGTCAAATCCTAACAAAAAGCTCCCACCAGCGATGGGCTTTCACCCACCTGCCACCCTTTCGGATGACAGCCTCGACAGCGCTCTGGTAGGAGCTTATTGCTGTCGAGGTCTTGAGCACCATGCCCTTTTGGGGTTTAGGCAATTAGATTGTTAAACTTTACGGCTTATCTCTGCCGTGCAATAGCCTTAAAATATCTTCCTTTTTATAACGCCTATCTTTTCTCTGACCAAAACGAACGGACTGAAGTATACCCTTTTTATCCCACTGACGCAGGGTGTTTGGATGAACGCTAAGCAATTTACTTGCCTGCGAAAGAGTCAACAGTTGTGGAATCGTTTGATCAATCATAATTGATAGACAACTCACTATTTGTTAACATTAGATTACAATAAGCAACAACTTGTTGCAAGTATGAAAAAAAATATGAAGATAAAAAATAGTAAATTCTTCAAGCAGAAAAGCTACGCAACTTGGCAGTTATTTCTTCTTAAATCTCTGCTTCTTGAACCAGATGAAGCAGATGAAATTGAAACTAATTTGGAACTCTATACCTATCCCGCTAAACAAAAGTTCGAACCTTTTAACGAAAGAATGGTGCTAGCAATGCTTCTTGAACTGGCAGAAAACTTTGGAATGGAAATAAGAGGCTTGATTACGGAAGGGGCATTGAGTTACGACGATCCTGATAAACGGCTACAAGTAATATCCACGATAGAAAATAGCAGCGAACCCTTATATCAGAAGGCATTAAAAGGTGGGCTTGATGCAAAACATATCAGCACATTACTCAATAGCAACCTGGAATATCGTGACGACATCCTTGATAGTAAATTCACCCTCTATTTAAAATTCAACGACAGCAAAAAGGAGATAACTAGACTTCTAAACCACCTGACAGCGCTTTTTATGCTTGGGAAAATCGAGAAACATGGTCAATTTCTCCAACACACTACCTATACTTATGAGTATCAAAAGGCGACTTTTCTCAAAAATATTTCCTCTTATATTGCTCGGTTTGGTAAGAATTTGGATCTCAAAGAAAGTAAAGACGCAAAGATCTTCGGCAAAGATACCACTAAGGTTAACTTCCTAGAAACTTTATTAGGGTTAGAAAAAGAAGGGTATATAACAATCATTGGGATCAGCCCTATCAATTTCGATATACCCCAGCATAGTAAGACAAAACAAGAAGCTATCGTGTCGCTTACTGTCAGCGACGACTTAGCACAAACAGCTCAGTTAGCCAGACCCGACAATGAGGTTTTCACCTGGGGAAAACTAAAAATTGATATGACAAAGGGGATTATGCAGTATAAAAGCGGGAAAGCAAAAGAAATCTCACCCTCGCAAGATGAAATCAAACTCCTAGTTCTTCTGATGCAGACAAATCGAATCGTAAAATACTCCGAAATAGCCAAAAAACTAGATATGAACTGCCAGATGGCAGACCCTGCAGAAGTCGCCAGGGCAGTGCAGTATCTGCGAAGAAATATTGTCCCCATTCTTGAAGGTGTGGGCATGACTAGGAGAGAAATCCAAAACATGATCATTTCCAAAAGGAATATCGGCTATAAACTTCGTCGCTCCACTTCTTCCTTATAAAAATCACAAAAAGGTCGTAAAAGAATCCGTGGCAACTTGCTGTCGCCTTAGTAAGAATATGAGTAGTTATCAAAACGATAATTATCACTATGACACAGCAAGAATTAAACGAGAATTACTACCAGACAAGTGATCTATCGCTTGCCACTACCCTCTCTTTATTCTGCCCCATTGAAAACATTGAGCGCTCCAATCCCCGTAAAGCTGTGTTCCTCTTCCGAAAAACTCCTGAGCTAGAAAAGTTAGTTGATCAGTATTTCCGAAATGAAATCAAAATCTCACCACAAGTTTATTTCAACCAGTTACGGGTCATTAAAGCCCGTCTGTATGCCAACGAATAATAACTATGATAAGCAGACAACTTTTATTAGAGCTAAAAACAATTCTTGAAGAAGATTACAGATTAAACTTTACATTTGAGGAGATAACGGAAATTGGCACAGCTCTTTTAAGGTTCGTCGAAACTCTATTAAAAGTTGAGGCTAAATACAACAATGAAAAAAAGGAACACTAATTTCAATTGGAATAAGGCAATCATTTACGACGGCTTACTTGGCGAGATTTCCCCCGTTGATTGGCAGACACTTACTGCTCTGGTTGCCTTTGTAGATGGACAAGGTAGATGCAGACCGTCATTAGAAGACCTTTGTGCTGTCTTGGGGTTAGCCAACATTGCCAGCGCAAGCAAACGACTAAGCAAGTTGGAAAAGAAAACTTTTGAAGGACTACCAGTAGTCACTATCAGGCGAGGTAAAAAGCAAAACGATAAAGGGGTATGGGTATTTACTAATAACCAATACCAGCTACACCCAGCCATACTAGCTGTCTTTAATCTCTCTCCCGCAAGGAAAAGCTACCAAATGAGAGAGACAAGCTGAAGTTAAATAAACTTAATTTGAATAACTATGATAACCATCGATGACATAACAATAAAAATAAGGATGCTCAACCGTCCCTGGCTTTTAGCCCAAGCAACAGTTATTTTCTCCGACATTATCGAAACAAAAGGTTGGAAGATACTGCGCTCCACTAAAATGCACGAACGATTTCAAGAAGAGATTTGGATTCAAGCCCCCAGCTTTTCAAAAGGAGCAATAAACGGTAAAGAAGTCTGGGATGAAATTATATGGATCAATGATAGAAGGCTTTACGAACAAATTGAGGAGAAAATCTATAACGCCTTCTTTGCAAAACGCAATAAAGAAAACGGTGAACAAGGCGTAGCCGAAGCGAGGAAACAAAAAGAAGAAATTGATGTTCCAGTAAATCTTGAAGATATCGATATTGACAAAATACCACTATGAAAAACACAAAGATACTTTTTATAAGGCTTTATATAGGGACTCTATATAGCAACTTTATTGTTCCTTTAAGGGGAAGTAACTATACACAGTTACTATATGGTGATCTTAAGAAGAGATTAGGTTTTTTCTTTGGACAAATACGCTGGCTCGCTTGGCAAGAACACACAAACGGACTAGTGCAGATTTCGAGCAGAATTAGGGCAACCTTTGAAGCCGATGAACTTGACCAAAACTTGACTGAAACTTGGCTGGGAACACTTCTCCAACTTTTCTCTAATACTTCCTCAAAAATAGCATCGGATGTCATCAGAATTTCATTGGTTTATCATCAAAAAATTACCACCAAAATACCACTGAAATACCACCAGAAATTAGGACATATAAACAAAGTTTGCAAGCAAAATCAAAGAAAGGAATATCAATATAACTTGTCATCTCTTGATATTACTTAACAGTTTATTTATGTTGTGTTGCTAACGAAAAAACCTATGAAAACCGTCATATTCTGCCGAGTCAGCAGCAAAGAACAGGAAGAAACAGGTTACTCCCTACCTGCTCAGGAGAAATTCTTGAGGGAGTATGCTGATAAACAGGGTTTGGAAGTCACTAAAGTATTTGCAATCTCCGAGTCAGCAGCAGGTAAAGTCCAGAGGAAAACCTTCAATGAGATGATCGAGTATGTCAGAAAGAAAAACATTTGCTCCATTGTCGTTGAGACAACAGACAGACTTACCAGAAACTTCTCCGATGTGCCAATTATCGACCAGTGGATTATGGAAAACGAAGAACACCAAATCCACTTGGCAAAAGAAGCCTGTGTGTTACACAATTCCTCCCGTTCCCACGAATGGTTTATGTGGCGGGTTAAGGTAGCCACAGCCGAGTATTATGTCCGTCTCCTTTCTGAGAATGTCAAAAAGGGTCAAAAAGAAAAACTGGCACAAGGCTGGATACCAACAAAACCGCCAATTGGATACAAAACTGTTGGTGAAACAGGACATAAAATTCATATTATTGACGAGGCAACCGCACCTTTGATCAGAAAGATGTTTGAGTATTATGCTTCAGGGCAGTTCTCAATCAAACGGCTTGTTATGACAATGTATAGAGAGGGGCTGCGCTCTCCACAAGGAAATAAGATCGTCAATAGCCGAATCCACTCCCTACTGCGTGATCCTTTTTATATTGGTAAAATAAGATGGAACGATGAAATCTATGACGGCAAACACGAACCTTTAATTAGTAAAGAAATATTTGATAAAGTTCAAGCATTACTTGTGAGTAAAACTACACCCAAATATAACAAGCACGACTACCTTTTCAAAGGCTTAATCCGCTGTGCAGGCTGTGATGGTTTAATTACTTGGGAAGTTCATAAAGGACATCGCTATGGACACTGCAACCATTATCACAACTGTACCAAAACCAAATGGGTTAAAGAACCAGAGATTGAAGAACAACTTTTATCGGGCTTTGACAACCTGAAACTCAAAAACAGCCGTATTGTCGAATGGTTAAAGAAAGCGCTCAAAGAAAGTCACCAGGACGAGATTACCTACCACAATAGTACTGTCGGCGAGCTTGAAGCCCGCTACGAGGCGATTCAGAAGCGAATGGACAAGTTATACGATGACAAGCTGGATGAAAAGATTACACCCGACTTTTACAGCAGGAAATTCAAGCAGTATTCAGAAGAAAAGGATGAAATTGCCGAAAGCATCAAAAGGCACTCTACCGCCAGCACAGGCTACTTAAACTTGGGTATTAACCTTTATGAACTCTCCCAGCGAGCCAAAGAGATTTACCTTAAAGCCAAAGAAAAAGGTATGATGGATGAGCAAAAAAGCCTTATCAGACTGGTATTTGCCAAGTTAATCCTGGATGAGGACAAATTAAGTTGGGAATACTCCAAAGCCTTTAAAATCCTCTCTGAAGCGGTTGACGAGACTAATAGTTCGAAAGTGGTAAAAATTGACGAATTTGAAAAAGGAAAATTCGAACCTACGAAAAAGAGCGATGTTACGGGACAAAAGGACTCTTTGTTGCCCTCTCGTCCCATCTGGCTCCCCCGGGTGGACTCGAACCACCAACCTGCCGGTTAACAGCCGGACGCTCTACCATTGAGCTACAGGGGAACGAAGCACAAAAATACTATCACATCGTTTTTGGCGGTTCAATGAGTGATTGTGGACTTTCTGGACTCGGTTCCGTTTTCTTCTTTATATCTCTCTTTATCTCCAAAAGCACCAAAAAGGCAATCAGCAAATTAACAAACATAAACCAGAACGGCACAACTGCAACTAAATTCAAAAAGCCTAGCACAACATCCATCAAAATCGGCAAAGTCATGGCATGAAGACCAATTCTCAATGCTTTTTTAAAATCCACCGCAACCTTCATCAATCTGCTAATCCCGAAAATCAGCCCCCCAACTATTGCTATGTAAATGCCCCGAAACACAGCGTAGTACACAACCGCTCCCGAGAATGTAAACAAGATGATAGCTAGGGGAATCATCCAAGCCGCCAATACGCGAGCGTTTCTGGTTGCCGCCAAAATTTTAGACTTGTCCAAAGTAGTGTCGGGCATGTCCTTCAAGGGCAAGACATCCGGCTCTCCAGCTTTTCTTACAAGTATGTTTTTTTCATTAACTAAAATCATTGTGTCATAGTTCTTAATATCTGCGACTGTTCCATTCTTATCTAAAACTACTAGGTTTTTCGGCATAGTTTCCTGTTCAGGACGTATGGTGTTTTCCATTTCGGTTTTCGGGAGTTCAAAAATCAATGGAAGGGGTTTATTAACTTCCCATTCTCCGCCTTTTATTGTGAAAACCAAATCTTCGGGGAAGGATTTTTCAAGTTCATTCAACGTTTTATCTACATACTGCCTAGCCCTTGGCCCTTCTATCAGATAAGTTCCAGCAGAAGTTATGGTGGCCGCAATAAGTACCAAAACCGCGTAATACTTGATTGAAAAATCAAATTTCGTTTTAAAAATCTCCAGATAATATTTCGGAGAAACTATGCTTTTATAGGCGATATAAAAGAATGCCTTGATTTTTTTCACCATAGTATTTTAGCATAGGACAGTTTGAGTTTCTGTTTGATAGCCGATCTGCTGGCTCTAAGTTGACTCTCCAACATATATAGACTATTATCTATCTGTTATGTCGGAAATACCTTGTGTAAAATGCTTCAGCACCCTTGGTGTTGGCTCTCGCATGAGAATATTTGAATACCTAAGAAAAGCCGGGAAAGCCACTGTTGGCGAAATTGTTGATGTTGTAAAGCTGACCCAGCCGACGATTTCCTACCACCTAAAGGAAATGAAGACAGCGGGCTTGTTGGAAAATGAAAAATTTGGAAAAGAGGTCATGTATCGTATCAGAAAAAAGTGTCCTTCACGCAACGAGGATTGTATTTTAAGCAAACTAAAATTTTCCTAATGAAAAACTCTCTTGAAATAGAAAACTTAAGGGTCACGGTGGACGAGAAAGAGATTTTGACCGGTGTTGATTTAAAAATAAAACCAAAAGAAGTTCATGCGCTGATGGGCAGAAATGGTTCGGGAAAAAGCACTCTTGCCCAAACATTAATGGGAAACCCGATCTATAAAGTTGTTGAGGGTTCCGCGAAAATTTATGGCAAGGAGATTTTGAACCTTGAGCCTACCGAACGAGCCCAATTAGGTCTTTTTTTGTCTTTTCAATACCCCAGCGAAATACCTGGGGTAAGAGTGTATAGCTACCTTCGTATGCTTTACAACAAATCGCACGAGCAAAAACTATCTCCGAAAATGTTCAAAGAACTTTTGCAAGAAAATATGAAACTTTTGGAAATGGATGATTCTTTTGCCGATCGTTTTTTGAACGAGGGTTTTTCTGGCGGAGAGAAAAAAAGAATGGAGATGCTTCAAATGATGATGTTGGAACCTAAAGTGGTAATTCTTGATGAAGTGGACAGCGGCCTAGACATTGACGCTATAAAAATCGTTTCAAAAGCAGTAAATAATTTGATGGAGAGAAACGGCACATCTGTACTATTAATAACCCACTACTCCCGCATACTAAACCACATCAAGCCCGATTTCGTTCACATCATGCTGGACGGAAAAATAATAAAGACGGGCGGAGAGGAAGTGGCGCAGAATCTTGAAGAGTACGGCTATAGCCAAGCAGAGCTTGTTTCTCCCACAGTTAAAGATGAAGAATAGGCGGTTGAAGGATATAAGAGAAACCTACGCCTCAAAATACGGCTTTAGTATGCCCGAAAAGCCGATATTAAAGGCAAAAAGAGGCTTATCCGAAGATGTGGTTAGACAGATATCGCAAAGCAAAGGAGAGCCAAAGTGGATGCTTGAATATAGATTAAAAGCTTTAGAGGCATTCAACAAAAAACCTATGCCAATGTGGGGTGCCGATCTTTCCAAAATTGATTTTCAGGACATTTTTTATTTTGTAAAACCTTCTGATGAGGAAAAAAGAACTTGGGAAGATGTTCCCGAAGAAATAAAAATAACTTTTGACAGACTGGGCGTACCTCAAGCTGAGAGAGAATATCTTGCCGGGGTAAAGGCTCAGTATGATTCTGAAGTTGCGTATTCATCTTTGATAAGTGACATTGAAGATAAAGGTGTAATTTTTTCTTCAACCGATGAAGCCTTAAGAAAACACCCCGAAATTTTCAAAGAGTATTTTGGAAAAGTTGTGCCTTTTGCCGATAATAAATTTTCTGCGTTGAACAGCGCGGTTTGGTCCGGTGGATCTTTTGTCTATGTTCCGAAAGGAGTGACCGTGAGCCGCCCTCTTCAGGCGTATTTTAGAATTAATGCTCAAAGCATGGGACAGTTTGAGAGGACATTAATTATTGTTGAAGAGGGGGCTTTTGCTCATTATGTGGAGGGGTGTACAGCACCTGTGTATTCCTCAGATTCTTTGCATGCGGCAGTAGTTGAAGTTATAGTCAAGCCCGGAGCCAGATTTAGATACACAACCATTCAGAACTGGTCTGATAATGTTTACAACCTTGTTACCAAAAGGGCTCGTGTTGAAAAAGATGCCGTAATGGAATGGGTTGATGGGAACCTCGGATCAAAAAAGACGATGAAATACCCCTCATGCTATCTGGTTGGGGAAGGCGCTAAGGGAGAAGTTTTGTCCATTGCTTATGCATCTAAAGGTCAACATCAAGACGCTGGGGGAAAGATGATTCACGCCGCCCCCAACACATCCTCCCGCATAATTTCTAAATCTGTGAGTTTGAGAGGAGGGAGAACCAGCTATCGTGGTTTGGTTGACATAACTCCGGCAGCCCCCAACTCAAAATCAAGAGTGGAGTGCGATGCTCTGATACTTGATCCACTTTCTGCCACTGATACATTTCCAACTATGAGAATTAACGAAAGCTCCGCAAATGTTGAACATGAAGCAACAGTCAGCAAAATTGGCGAAGAAAAGCTTTTTTATTTGACAAGCCGAGGTTTAACTGAAAGCGAGGCAATGAGCCTGATAGTTTCGGGTTTCATTGAGCCGATTGTAAAAGAGCTTCCGATGGAATACGCGGTTGAACTTAACAGACTGATTGAGCTTGAAATGGAAGGAAGTGTAGGATGAAAACCCTGTTGTTAAAAGAAAAAGAAAATATGATTTTCTTCCCAGAGGAAGACACCCAATACGTTATGTTTCTTAGAAGTTCTTCAACCACGCTGGAAGTTAATTTTGAAAAAGAAGGCGTATCATGCGAAGTACTAATTTTAGGGAAGATAAAAAAGGGAAATTCGGTGGTTCTTAACACTATTGCCCACCATCTTGTTCCCAACACTTCATGCTTAACAACTTATCACGCAGTGTTGGAAGACTCTTCTTCATCTGATTACACGGGCAAAATAATAATTGCAGAGAAGGCTTTTCAAACCACCTCATATTTGAATAATAAAACTTTAGTTGCTGGAGAGAATGTTAAGAATATATCCAAACCCGAGCTTGAAATAGAATCCGACGACGTTAAAGCTTCTCATGGTTCAAGCACCGGAAGAATAAGGGAAGAAGATATTTTTTATCTAATCAGCAGGGGTCTCTCGAGAAAAGAAGCCGAAGAAATAATAATTGAAGGCTTTTTTGAGAATGTGTTATCTAAAATAATGGATGAGGAGGTTAGGGAAAAAGTTCGCGCCGAGGTAAAATACTGACCATGAACGTAAAAGAAATTAAAAAAGACTTTCCAATACTGAAGAAAAAAATAGGGGCGAATGATCTAGTTTATCTTGATAATGCTGCAACTTCGCAGAAGCCTGTGCAAGTCATTGAGGCGATAAAAGATTTTTATGAAAACCACAATGCTAATGTGCACAGAGGTATTCACACATTGAGCGAAGAAGCATCGGATATGTATGAAGATGCCCGTGCTGTAGTCGCCGCTTTTTTAGGCGCTGCGCATCCCGAAGAAATAGTTTTTACCCGCGGTGCTACTGAGTCATTGAACATGGCTGCTTTTTCATGGGGTAATAAAAATTTGAAAAAAGGAGATAAAATCCTTCTTACCGTTTTTGAACACCATAGTAACCTTGTTCCTTGGCAGATCGTGGCGAAAAATACTGGTGCGGAACTGATGTACATAAAAACAGGCGCACAAGGGGAAATTGACATGGCAGAGTACGAGAAGAACCTCAGTCCTGAGGTAAAAATCGTATGTATTGCCCATGCATCCAATGTTTTTGGCACGGTGCTGGATATAAAGGAAATGACAAGGAAAGCTCATGCAGTTGGTGCTGTGGTTTGTGTTGATGGGGCTCAATCGGCTCCCCATATTCCGGTGAATGTTCAGAGTTTGGGTTGTGATTTTTACGCCTTTTCAGCGCACAAAATGCTGGGGCCGATGGGAGTGGGTGTTTTATACACAAAGAAGAATTTAATGGAAAACATGATACCTTGTCAGTTTGGGGGAGGAATGATAAGTGAGGTATCGCATAAATCGGCCGAGTGGGCATCCCCTCCTGAAAAATTTGAAGCCGGTACCCCCGATGTTGCGGGGGCGATAGGATTGTCAGCCGCCGTAAAATATTTGGAAAAAATTGGAATGGAAGAAGTAAGAAAGCACGAAGTTGAGCTTAACAAGTACACTATAGAAAAGTTACAGAGTGTGGAAGGAATAAAGATAATCGGTCCGAAGGATCCTGTGAAAAGAACCGGTTTGGTATCTTTTTATTCGGAAAAAGTCCACGCGCATGACATTGCATCTGTGTTGAATTCATCCGGCGTTGCGGTAAGATCGGGGCACCATTGCGCAATGCCTTTGCATACAGAGTTGGGAATAGCGGCGACAGTAAGGGCGTCCTATTATATTTATAATGACCATTCCGATATTGATAAATTGGTTGAAGGAGTAAAAAAGGCCCTAAAAATGCTTTCTTAACGTATGTTGGATCTATATAGAGAAGAAATTATGGATATATATAAAAACCCTTCTAGAAAAGGAAGACTTTCTGATGCAAATGTAACAACAGCAAAGAAAAATCCCATGTGCGGAGATGACATAAGTGTACAAATGAAAGTTGAAAAAGGCGTAATAAAAGACGCAAAATTTGACGGAAGCGCTTGTTTGGTAAGTATTGTCGCAAGTGAAGTATTGCTTGATTTTTTGGTTGGAAAATCCTTAAAAGAAGCAAAGAGCGTGACCAAAGAAAAGCTACTGGATATGTTAAAGTTAAATTTGACAACTACCCGTGTAGGATGCGCAACTTTGGCTTTGACAGCGATCCAGAAGGCTATAGAAGAACATGAAGAAAAATAATAACGAGATAAAAATTAACAAAGAATATAACTTAGCCGAGCTAGTTTATAAGTACCCGCAGACCGAAGAAGTATTGATGGATTATGGTCTGCATTGCGCTGGATGTATAGCCAGTTCCTTTGACACAATTGAAGCTGGGGCAAAAGTACATGGAATGACGGACGAAGAAATTGAGGAAATGCTTGAAAGAGTAAACGAAGTAATAAATTTTAATGAATAAAGGAGTATTTATGAAAATTTCAAGAGTGGAAATTGACAGAAACTTATGTGTTGGTTCAGCTACATGTGTGGTTATAGCGCCCGATGCTTTTGAACTAGACGGCGACGGAATATCAATTTTTAAAAAAGACGGCTTAACAGTAGATGCTGAAACCGTGCTCAAGGCTGCAAAATCGTGTCCCACTCAGGCAATAAGCGTTTTTGATGAAAGAGGTAGAAGGATCTGGCCTGAGTGAGAGCAGTGTTAAAATAGGTTTATGAAATACCAAATTATGTCAGACAATATGTCCGTGTCTCCTAGTATGGTAACGTTGGTAAAGACAAAATTTAACAGAATATCCAAAAGATTTTCAGATGTTGATGAAGACGCAAAGTTTGCGCGTGTCGTATTAAACACGGCGCCCAATGAAATGTTTGAGGTCAAAGCTAACGTTGTGATTGCGGGAAAAGAATACTTTTCGGATGAAACGGAATACAATTTTGAAACCGCAGTGGTGAATACTGTTGAAGAGATATTGCAAATGATAGAAAAGGACAAGGAAATTCAAGATAAAAAGGCGTTAAAAGAGGAAATTGACTTGGTTGAGGGAGTATAATAACCTACACATATATTTTTGGGTCTTGCTGTAGATTTAACACGAAGGAAATGTACCTGAAGGCTGAAGCCGACCTTGTAAAAAATATTATTGCGTTGGGGTGATTAGCTCAATTGGCAGAGCTCTCGTCTTATACACGAGCGGTTCCTGGTTCGATCCCAGGATCACCCACCAAAATCTTTTCTTCTCTAACACCTCTCTTTAATATCCGCCACCAACCACGGATTTTCTTGGTAGATATTATGGCTAGAATAGGCAGATAAAGTATGAGTAGTAGTGTGTGAGTCAACTGCCATCCGAAAACGGAGAAGTAGAAATATAGGTTGAATGTTAGAACTGTAAAAACGTAGAACCAAGGTTTTCTTGATTTGGTAAGAAGCCCCATCATGGGAATTATTAATATGATAAAGTCGGCGGGCATTGTGTGCGGGGTAAGGATGAGGCAGATTAATAGACAGAAGTAGTATATATAGGATCCATGATAGTATTTGTCTTTCCTTTTAATTAGTAGGAAAGCAATAATAAACTGAGTAATCAAAGCGATCGTAAATATTATAAAGAGACTTTGAAAAGGTGAATTCAGCCCCCCGCTCAATTCTGATATCACGGAGTAGATATCCAACCCGTACTTATATGCCATTCCAAAACTATTCGGGACAGCAACATAGTCTTTTAACAAAAAAATGTATTGAATGATGTGATCCTTTGTTATTAACAGGCTGTTGAGAAAAGTTAGTATAAAAAGGCCGACAAACGAACTAAGGATAAATTTTCTCTTATCCTCATATATTGCGTAGATGAGAATGATGAAAGGCAAGTATTGATACTTCAAAATTAGCAGAGAAGAAAGCAACCCAAGTTTCACCGATTTTTTCTGGGCAAAGGCAATGTACATTTCCACCATAACCCAGAATATCAGCGCGCCTATCTGGGCGAGATGCACACTTGCATAAATCGGGTAGAAAGATGATACAAAAACTGTTGTCCAGGATAAAAATTTTATTCTGTGAAATCTGTAAAGTCTATAAATTGCGAAGAGTATTATAATTAAAGATATCGAGTGGGCGGCAATCTCTGCGTATGAGGGTTGAAATAGCAGGAAGGGTATGTGCAGTACAGCCCCTAAAGGAGGGGTTACATAAGCCATGAACCCCATTTCATTTTTTAATTTCTCATTGAATAACTGTCGTTGTCTTGTGTACTGTACCTCAGGATTGTATAAATTTTGCCTATTATTTATCAGTAAGTCCGCACCTGTGTAAAAGGAATAAAAATCGGTAGCCTTGCTCTCAAACGCGGAATACGTGATGTGGACAAAAAAAACTGTGGAAAAAAGTATGATAGCGGCGTGCGAGCCAAGTTTCTTGTTATCTACTTCCCACACCCATTTGATAAGCGCTGATTTCACTTTGTCTACTATGTTTCTTGTGATTGTTGCCACTGAATAAGTATAGCAATTTTAGATTTGGCCAAAATTAAAGAGTTTCCAACTCGGTCTTTTCCTGATCTCCTGCTCTCTGTACATATTGTAAGTATCTTTCTGTAGTTGATATTCTTTTATGACCTGCAACTTTTGACAAAAAAATGATGCTCACGCCCGAAGCCAAATGGTGAGCAACGAATGTGTGTCTCAGATCATTTACTTTTGCATTTTCCACACCCGCTAGTTTGAAATATCTATCGATGGTTGACCTTATATTTCTTATCAAAAGAGGGTTTCCGGTTTTCGTGACAAACAAATACTCGGAGCCCTTGATATTATTTCTTTCTTCTCTCATATATCTATTGATAGCATCAATGACGGCTTTATTCAGAGGGATGTTCCTTGCCTCTTTGTTGTTTTTCTTAGGCACAAATAAATTTCCGGTCGCGCCGGTTAATGTCAGATGCTCAATTTTTATTTCAGATAATTCAGAGATTGTAACTCCGGTTTGAAGCAACATTTCTATCATGGCGTAGGTCCTAAGATCATTTCTTGTGGCGTCTCTCAAAGCACGGTACTCCATTCTTGTGAGAATTCTCGGTGCCTTGTTTTCGAGCTTTGGGTGCCTTAGACCAAGAGAAATATTTTCGGTAATGTGTCCCTCGGTGTGCAGATATTTAATAAATGTTCTGGTCGCATTCGTTTTTCTTGATACAGACTTAGGAGTGTAATCAGCAGCTGAAAGCTTTTTCATAAAACTTTCTAAATGCGCAAGTTTGATTTCATTTACCAGGTTTATTCCCATTTCCGAAAGATGGGATAATAGCTGCTCTATATCCTTGCTATAAGCTACAACCGTAGCCTCAGACTTGCCGTCTTTTCTTAATTTTTCTACAAAGTTTTTGTGCGCAGTTTGAAGGTTTAACATAATTTTATTATGGCTCCTTTTGTTTGTGCAGTGTTATTTTGGGATTTCTAGAGAAACAAGAATATTCAATAGGCGAAACCCTATGGGGCATATTAGCACTTGCCTTGCCAGCTGTCAATTTATTGACTATCATCGGTTTGATGATTAGAAGCAGTGTCCGTGCAAAGATCTTAATTTCAGTTGTTTTCATTGTGATGTCGGCCAATTTCATAAAGTCAACCTTAGATGCGCTTGCCGGCCGAAAAAGGTTTGATGAAGCCCAGAAGCGGGAGCGAGAGCTTGTCCAAGAGAGAGACTTGCTGAAACGCCAACTAGAGTACAAAAGGACCCAAGAGTATATAGAGGAAAGTGCCAGAAACGAATTAAACCTGATAAAGCCGGGCGAAAAGGTATATGTTCTTGAAAATTCAGCTCAGGGAGAAACAGACGGACAATACTATTGGGGGCAAACGGATGCTGAGGGAGTTGTGGCTGCCGCTGCTGATGAGGAAAAGTATCCGAATTGGTATTATTGGTACAAGCTGTTTTTTTGACAACAACGCTATTATCTGTTAGATTTTTAACCGTATTGACGCGGGGTGGAGGAATGGCACCTCACCGGGCTCATAATCCGGGGGTCCTGGTTCGAGTCCAGGCCCCGCAACCAATATTTATTCCCAGAAACATTGATCATGTGTATAATCCTGATAGGAATTTTGCCAACATAGCTCAGTAGGTTAGAGCGGTCGTTTCATAAGCGACAGGTCCCTGGTTCGATCCCAGGTGTTGGCACCATTTGAACCTTTAACTAAAGAAAAAAACAGCCTTTTGTGATAAATTTATCCTAGTCATTATTGCCTGGAGATTTTTATGAAAAAAAGAATTTTAACGGGAGACAATACGACGGGCCGACTTCATTTGGGCCATTACGTGGGGTCACTTGAAAACAGAGTGAAATTGCAGGATTCATATGAGACTTTTGTTATTTTAGCCGATGCCCACTCTCTAGCTTACCCCAAGTATATCGGCCAACCCGATCTTATCTCCGATTCAATACTTCAGGTGGCGATAGATAATCTTTCAGTTGGTCTGGCTCCTGAAAAGGTGACTCTTTTTGCCGAGTCAACCGTTCCAGAGATTTATGAGATCGCTCTTCTGCTATCAATGCTTGTCCCATACCCAAGAATATTGAGGAACCCGACAATAAAGGATGAAATAAGAGAGAAGGAGCTAGGAGACAACTATTCAATGGGGTTTCTAAATTTTCCGATAATGATGGCTTCGGACATTTTGTCTGTAAGGGCTGATCTTGTTCCGGTTGGAGAGGACCAAGAACCGCACCTTGAGCTAACAAGGGAAATTGTTCGCAAATTTAATAGTACGTATGGCGAGGTTTTTAAAGAGCCCGAGGCTATGATAGGGAGAGTGGCCCGTCTGGTGGGGTTGGATGGTAGCACAAAAATGACGAAAAGTCTCAATAACGCCATTTTTTTAAGCGATGATGAAAAAACCGTTCGTCAGAAGGTTTTGAAAATGTATACCGACCCCAATCGCCTCCATCCGACAGACCCTGGGAAAGTAGAGGGCAACCCAGTTTTTATATACCACGACGCTTTTAATGATAATAAAGAAGAGGTGGAGGATTTAAAAAAGAGATATGTTGTGGGAAGAGTCGGAGATGTTGAAGTAAAGGAAAGACTTATTGTTGCCATAGAAAAATTTTTGGCGCCGATCAGAGAGAGAAGGGCGAAGTACGAAGCTGATCTGGACACGGTTCATGGGATTTTGATTGAAGGTGCAAAGAGAACAAGAAAAGAGGCCGCCGAGACCTTAAATCTTGTCCGAGAGAAGATGAAGCTTCCAAGGTTTTAATGTATAATTCACACGCTTATGACAAAGACCTCCGTTTCAAAAGATGGCAATAAAAACAAAAAAAGTGTTTCGATCCCCTTTTTGGGGGAAATGAATTCCGGCAGTCCCTGGGGTAATGTATTCTTTTATCTGTTTCTGCTGTTTATATTTTTCATGATTTTCGGAGGAGTTGGGGGGCTATCTCAAAAGCCTGAGCAGATCGGTATTAATGAAATGGTAAAGCTGATTCAAGATGAAAAAGTGCAGGACATTGTTGTTGCTGGAGACAAAATCGAGATACAACTTAGAGACGGTACTAAATTAGCTACCGAAAAAGAAAGCAACATAAGTTTTGATGAGATTTTAACGAATAATAAAATAGACAGATCAAAAATTGCCGGGGACGTAAAGGTTGAACGTAGAATAACTTTTGAGCAAATACTCACCCCCCTTCTTATGTTTGGGTTTCCTCTTCTAATCTTGTTTTTCATTTTTAGACAAATGAGAACTGCTAATAGCGATATAACTTCGTTTGGAAAAAGCCGAGCGCGACTCTTCAAAAAAGGGCAGACGCAGATTACGTTTGATGATGTTGCTGGTAATCAAGAGGCCAAGACCGAGATGATGGAGATAGTAGATTTTTTGAAAAATCCGGATAAATATAGAAAACTTGGGGCGAGAATTCCCAAAGGAATTTTATTGGTAGGTCCATCAGGTGTAGGAAAGACTTTGTTGGCTAAGGCGATTGCCGGTGAGGCTAACGTTCCTTTCTATTCCGTTGCGGGAAGTGAGTTTATGGAGATGTTGGTGGGAGTCGGTTCTTCTAGGGTGCGAGATTTATTCAATGTTGCGAGAAGTAACCAGCCAAGCCTTATCTTCATAGATGAAATTGATGCTATTGGAAGGCAGAGGGGTATGGGTATTGGCGGGGGACACGACGAAAGAGAGCAAACATTAAATCAGATTCTTATTGAAATGGATGGTTTCGATACCAGAACCTATGTCATAGTTTTGGCTGCTACTAATAGACCCGATATGCTTGATCCCGCTTTAATAAGACCGGGGAGATTTGATCGCCGTATTACCGTAATGCTTCCTGATCTTAAGGATAGGGAGGCGATAATAAGAATCCACATGAAAGACAAGCCGGTTTCCGAAGAGGTAAAAATAGAGCAAATAGCGAGAAAGACCGTTGGTTTCAGCGGAGCCGACATTGAAAATATGATGAATGAAGCGGCAATACTAGCCGCCCGTGCGAATAAAGCTGAAATTGATCAGAAGGATATTGAGGAGGCAGCTCTAAAAGTCACTTTGGGGTCTGAAAGGAAGACCCTGCAATCTGAGGAAGAAAGAAAAATGACGGCTTACCACGAAGCTGGTCATGCTCTTGTTTCCGCTTTTGTTAAAGATATGGATCCTGTGTATAGGGTTTCAATTATAGCTCGTGGCGCTTCGTTGGGGCATACAAGCTTTCCTCCCGAACGTGATCGTTATAACGAAACACGGACGCGCTTGAACTCAATAATCTGCACAATGTTGGGGGGACGCGCCGCCGAGGAAATAGTATTTGGGGAGCTTACTGTTGGAGCTGCTGACGATATTGCCAAGGCTACTGATATTGCTCGAAAGATGGTGTCTGAATGGGGGATGAGTTCTTTAGGTCCTGTCTCTTACGATATAGGTACAGGACAATTTTGGCTCGCTCGTGGTATTGAGGAGGGGAACAAGGTTAGTGAGGACATGGCCGCCAAGATAGATGCCGAAGTTCAAAGGATTGTTCACGACGCTTTTGAGAAAGCAAAGGAAGTGCTTAAGGAGCACCGAGAGAAGCTTGATAAGGTAGCAGGAAAACTTCTGGAAAAAGAAACCATTGATGGGGAAGAATTTAAGGCCTTAATCTCATAGCTCCATGCTTACTGATTCCCATTGTCATCTGAAAGATTCTAGTTATGGTAAATCTCCGAAAGAGATAGTTGAGGATGGTAAAAAGCAAGATGTTTCTCTTTTTATAAATATAGCTACCTCTTTGAACGACAGTTATGTCTCATCAGATATCTGCGGAGAAATTTCTGAAGTCTTTGGTACTGTGGGTATTTATCCTCATAGCGATTTAGGACAAGATATTTCTTCGGTTTCTAGTCTGCTTGAAAAAATAATTGACTGCAACAGGAAAATTGTCGGCATTGGAGAGTGTGGTATAGATTTGTCCGATAACAAACCGGCTAGAGAGCTAAAGGAGCAGAAAGAGCTTTTTGTTTCTCACATAGAACTTAGCTTAAAGAAGGACAAAGTCCTTGTCATTCACAACAGAAATGCTGATGAAGTTGTTCTAGATATCCTTTCTGGATACGTTGGTAGGGGATTGAGAGCTGTCGCTCATTGTTTTTCTTCAGACTGGGAGATCGCTAAAAAATTTTTGGATCTTGGGATTTACATATCTTTTTCAGGAATGATAACTTATCCCTCTAGACACGGTCTGAGGGAGGTAGTAAAAAATGTTCCCGATGACATGTTTTTAATAGAAACCGACTCTCCATGGCTTCCCCCTCAAGGTCATCGAGGTGAATTGAACTATCCCAAATATGTTAAAATTGTTGCTGAAAAGGTCTCACAGGTAAAGGAAAAACCCTATCTGACCGTGGCCTCCCTTTCAACCGAAAACGCCTGCAGACTCTTCAAAATTAATTTATGATAGCTTCATTTGTAGAGAAACACGATAAGACTGTTCACAGGATACTGGAAATGACTCTCGGGCTCACGACCTGGACTCTCCTGACTTCGCCCATTTGGCTGGGGTTGCTTTACCCTCCGGCAATAGTGTACATGCTCACTTTTTTTACAGTATACTGGAGCTATCTTGCCGCAAAACATACATTAGGATTGTTTCTCGGATATAGAAAGTACAAAGAGGAAATTGAAGTTGATTGGGCTGCAGAGTTCAACAAAATAGATTTTTCATCTCTTCCCGATCCGGCTACCCTGCCTGAAAGCAAGGATAAATTAAAACACTTAATTCTCATACCAGCTGTAAACGAACCGGCTGATGTATTAAGGGCAAGCATAGACAGCATTTTTAACCAAACATATGATACCAAGAAGATCACCCTTGTCTATACGCTTGAAGAAAAATATGCCGTGGAAACGGAAAGAAATATTAGGGAAATTATTGGCGATCGTGAAAGCAGATTAGAAAGATTTCTAGTATATGTTCATCCACGAGGTATAGAAGGGGAGGCAGTTGGAGCGGCGGCTGCGAACCGAACGTGGGGTGCAAGAAACGCTGTGGGAAGGCTCAGATCGGAAGGGGAGAACATAAGAAATTACGTTTTTAGTACCATAGATGCGGATCACGTACTTCACCCGCAGTATATTGCCAGATTATCTCATCTTTATTTAACAACTCCTAGGAGGGACAATCACTACTATTCAACAGCAGTACATTTGTTCAATAATAATCTCTGGAGAGTTCCGGTTATGATGCGAATTGAGGCCAATGCAGTTACCATGGGGAGTTTGTCTGACTGGAGCGCCACAAAGGGAGTATTGAAAGACAGCTTTTCATCTTATTCGGCGTCTCTCCAAACTTTAATAGATGCTGATTATTGGGATGTTACTTTAGGGGTAGATGACACTATTTTTTACTGGAGGGCTTTTTTCAAAAGAGATGGAGATTTTGATGGAGTACCTCATTATATACCTTATTCGGCAGACGCTGTGGAAGGAAAGAATTTTATTGATTCTCATGTTAGGTTATACAAACAGCTTCTTAGGTGGGGGTGGGGAGCAATAGATTTTCCTTTGTCGGTAAAAGAGTTTCTGAAAAATAAAAAGATTGCTCTAAGTAAGAAAATAGGATGGGTGCTGAAGCATTTTGAAAGGAGAGTGATACTTGTAAATATAGTTTTTCTGATAACTTTTGGTTTTGGATTGGTTACTCTAGTGAACCCGTATGTTAAGCAATCTAACTTTGCCTACAGCCTTCCCGATATTATGAGTCTTATACTTACTATTACACTTGTGTTTCTTGTGCCAGCCACTTTTTTCAGAATGGGGCTTGTTGCTCCCATGCCAGAAAATTGGCCGGTGTGGAGGAGAGTTCTAGTACTTTTGGAAGGTCCTCTGATAATGCTTAACCTTTTGACGTACTCATTTTTTCCATGGGTTCAGGCGCAGACCAAAATGCTCCTTGGACAAAAAATGAAGGATCTTTACCACACCCCTAAGGTGAGGTAGAAGTATATATAGTGAATATTACGGCTAGAGCAAAAAAATATTGGGCTGTTTTCATGGCAGGAAGAAGGGGCGGAATAGCCCCATTTTTCTTTCTTAATTTTCTGTTGGCTGTTTTGCAGGCGCTCTATATTTTATCCAGATTTAAGTATATAAACCAGGAAGTTCCTTTTTGGTTTGGTAAACATTGGGGGGAGTACCAACTGGCACCGAAACAATATTTGTATTACATTCCAATGCTTAGTGGAGGACTGACTTTTATCGCCTCACTCTTAAGGTATATAAATCGTCTATATTTGAGGTATTTTGATGAGCTCTTGTCCTACTTTGTTACTTCAATTAACGTTTTTTTATTCTATTCAATTTTTTTTATCATACAGTCTGCGTCCCTTCCATTCCCCCCGCTTGTTCCCGCGAAATTTCTGTTGCTGGCACCACCTTTTATCCTATCTTTTTTAATTGTGTATTTTGCTCTGCCCTATGTTATAGATTTGGCACACAAGAAGCGTCTGGTTACTGACCCCAAGGTTCATACACACCCTGCAATGATATTGTCGGGGCCGAGCGCAAGGGGAGGCGGTCTTGTTTACGCTTTAGTATTTTTGCTGGTCAGCGTAGTTTTTGTTGGGATAAACAGGCAGTTTTTCGGTATATATCTATCGGTTTTCATGTTAGCAATATTGGGGATAATGGATGACTATCAGAACACCCACCCATTGTCGGAGTTCAGAGTCCTGGAGAACCCATTCTTAAGGCTCACCCTTCTATTTTTGTGCGTTTTGCCTCTTTTAGTTTCTGGGTCTGTCGTAAGTACAATAAGCATCCCCTTTAATGGTTTTATGCAACTGGACACCATGAAGATTTCGCTAGGTTCCATTACGGTTCCGGTTATTTCCGCCGTTCTAACAGTAATATGGGTTGTGTGGTTAATGAATGCTCTTTCGTGGTCAAATGGGATTGATGGGCAATATGCAGGCGTGATAGGAATTTCCTCTATTTTTGTAGCAATTCTTGCGTTGAGGTTTTCGAACATTCAACCTATTCATAAGAGTATAGCGGTGATGGCTGCAATAAGTGCTGGGGCGGCTTTCGGTTTTACAAAATACACCTGGCACCCCTCTAAAATAATGTGGGGTTTTGGAGCAATGTCGGCCGGCTTGGTAATCGCGGCTTTATCAATAATTGTTCAGACCAAGGTTTTAGTTTCAGTTCTTTTTATCCTAATCCCCTTTTTGGATGCTCTAGTTACTTTCTTCAGGAGACTTTTGCAGGGAAAGAACCCGTTAACTGGGGATCGCGGTCACCTTCACCACTTGCTACTAGACAGGGGATGGAGTGTGCAGAAAATTGCCCGTTTTTATTGGTTCACGGCCTTTATTTTTGGATTGATAGGATTGCTGTCGCCTGAGAAACACCTCGTAAAATTGTCCCTTACAATTATAGGAGCGGTTGGTTTTTTTATCGCCCTGTTGAACTTAAAATCACTAGGACAGAAAAAAATGACACTAAGATCTGAGTAATTATTCCCCAAGGCAGGGGTGATTGAAATTGAAGAGTCGCCTGGATCTGATTATTTATTTTTAATATTCCGTTGATATTCTTTAGATAAAGTGTGAGACCGCTCATTAGATCGGGCAAAACGCCTCCTATTCCACAAAGCAAAAATCTTAATGCCAGAGGAGGGTTGTTTAGAAGCCACAAAGCATACAACACAAATGCTGTTCCTGTGGCTACAGCTAGTGTAAGCTCTCCTGCAACCGCTAAGGGTCTCCATCCGGTGACACGTTCGCCTTCCTCAGTATATGAGAAAAAATCCCAATGCGGCACCATATCTCCAAGGTAGTGCATTCCTACTGAAATGGGAAATGCAACAAAGGGATCTTTTACTACTGAAGCTACCGCTATTCCTACAAGTGTATGGGGTGTGAGTAACATAACAAGATAGAATTGTAATTGAAAATTTAGCAACCTTCAACCTTGGCAGGTAATAAGTGAAAAGAATCTTGATAATTTATGTGATATTTGTGTATTTTTAAGTATAAGATGCGTACATAGTTACGCCATAAATAATAAGTAAGTATTTTTGGAGGTTAGGGGCGTTAGATTGGCGAGGTGTTGAAAAAATGAGGTTTTTGCTAGTAGTTCCTCAGGATTTTCAGGGGGAGCCTGTTCCTGGGATGTTACATAAATATGGAGTGTGCGATATCTCTTCCGATCCTAAGGAGACAGTATTTCTGTGCGATTGTAACGAATATGACGCTTTAATTTTAAGTGCCTCTCTAGAGTTTGAGGATTGTGAAAGTTTATGTAGGGAAATTAGGGGCCAAAATGACAATCTTCCTATAGTACGCCTCTCTACAAAACCGAATTACGAGGAGAAAATTAAGTTGTTGAATTCGGGTGTTGATATTTATATATCTTCAGCTGTTGGAGCCGAAGAATTCTATGCTGAGTTATCTGTATTCCTCCGTCGTAACAACAGATCCAAGATCCAGGACCCAATCACATTTAAAGGATTTTCATTCAGCATATTGAACCGTACGTTGTTTTATGGCAAGGAACCTGTTTTTTTGCGGCGGAAGGAATACGAGCTTCTTGAATATCTCTTTATAAATATAGGAAAGGTTCTTTCAAAAGAAACTCTTTTGGAACATATTTGGGAGGATGGACTGGATGTAGAATCAAACACACTCGAGGTTCACATTAGAAATATAAGGAACAAACTAAAGCAGTATACCAGCGAAGAAATCATCCGGACAATTAAAGGATTTGGCTATATTATTCCAGCTTGAGAAATAGGTAAAAAAGCAATATCATTCATTATAATGATTTATTTATTTTATCAGCTCATCAGAACCGCCCGCCCTCGCCAATGGTTGAAAAACCTCAGCCTTTTCGCGGCTCCGGTTTTTGCTGGAAGGCTCTTTGAGAGAGATACCTTTTCCTTGACCCTTTACGCTTTTGTGTCTTTCTGCTTGTTATCTTCTGCAAGCTATTTCGTAAATGATATTATTGACGCCCCAAAGGATAAACTTCACCCGATAAAAAAGAACCGCCCCATTGCTTCAGGAAGACTATCTCCGCTTTTGGCCCTTATTGTCGCTTTGCTGTTTGCCTCAACCTCACTTTTTATTGGGTTTAGAATTGTTGGCACCTATTTTGGATTTTCCCTAGTTTTTTATATGATTCTTCAGGCGTCATACTCTCTTTACTTCCGAAATGTGATCATCATGGACTCTCTGGTAGTGGCTACTGGTTTTGTTCTTAGGGTTTTCGCGGGGGGTTTGGCGTCTTACACTTCCATTTCCAGTTGGCTTGCTTTGACGACCATAGGAATTTCGCTTCTGTTGGCGTTTGGAAAGAGAAGATCGGAGAAGACAATTTTGGCAAAGTATCACTTACCCCAAGAAGAAATTGAAACCAGGAAAACTTTAAGACACTACCCCGATAACCTTCTGGATAGCATGATATCCATGTCGGCAGCCTACACAATAATCACATATTCCCTTTTTGTTTTTCAGATTTCACCAAGTGGGGCCAACGACACTCTTTTGAGAATACTTCCGTCGATTCTTAAAAGTCCTAAGTGGATGATGTTAACCATACCTTTGGTGATTTATGGGGTGGCAAGATATCTGTATGTTATATACGAAAAAGGAGAGGCCGAATCTCCTGAAAGAGTGTTGCTATCCGATAAACCTTTGCTTTTCATTGTTATATTTTGGGGAATATTGACGATGTTTTTTGTTTATTTAGTTCCCGATTTCTAAATCTCCGACTCCGGCTGACTCTGCGGCCTCTTTTGCCATCTCTATTTCTACTTGCTTTATTATCTCTTGTAGTTCGATGGGAAGAGTTTCATTGGCTGCGGAGTTTTCTCGAAATGTTTCAACAGCGCGGTCTTGTGCCGACAGAACTTCGGAAGTTCCACTAGCGGTCGGGTTAAATCCCGCCATGGTTATAGCAACTATGGGTACAATAAGAAGCAGGGCAAGAATAGAAAAAAGGCCTGTGTTGACGAAAAGTTTATTCATAAATTTCATACTATTCTGTATTTACCTCCAGAAAAGTTACGTTTTGGTCAAACCTATCCTCCTCATTTGAAGATTTTATTTCATTTTCAATGTCAGAGACGAATAGAATTGTGGCAATTACGGCAACCGCAAGAGTAATGTAAAAAACAAATGGATAACTTAATGAATATACTGAAAGCGCACCTGTTACTATTGTCATCAAATAAGCATAAGAAATCCATATCGCACCTTTTGTGTACAAGTCGAGAGAATTTTGGACAAGCCCCTGCATTCTCAACGAAAAAAGAGTAGCTGTGAGCTTCGGGGTTATGTGGGTGTCATGAAAAACGTGGGCTCTTATTAAGAAGAATGCCAGACTTATGGCTAAAACTACGGTCATAGCAAGTAGCGAATAGGAATTAACTTGCAAATACTGGTCTTTTCCCTCAAAAATAAAACCTCTTTTGGTCAGCTCAAAGGGAACTTCGAAATACATAGCTAAAAGCACTATTGAAATGATTCTTGCGGACAAGAGAACTATTGCCGGGATTATGGCTTGATCTATCAGTTTAATTAACAGTTTAGAAAACATATATGATCAGCCTTCCGGGAAAGATTTGGGCAGGCTTGATATGATAATACTACCATGAATTTTGTTGCGTCAACAAAACATTTGCTTTCTAAACCTTTTCTCTTGATATATTCGTTCGTGGTTTTTGCCATTCCATTAATATTTTCACAGAACACAGGGGAGTTTTATGAGTTTCCCAAGATTACTTTCTTTTACACTTTGGGTGCGTTTATTTTTGCTTTGTATATTTCAGACACAATAATCTGGCCTAGAAAAAATATCCGCCTACCCCTAGTGGTAGTTTTGTTTGCAGTTTCTTTTGCTGTTTCAACACTAGTTTCATCTCACCCTTACACATCGGTATTTGGCTATTATTCAAGGTTTGCAGACTCACTATTATTTTATTTGGCTGTTCTATGTTTTTACTACATTGCTATGAACGTTTTGTCCAAGAAAGATATAGGATTGCTGTTTAATGTTGCACACTTTGGTTCGGTGATTCTTTTTCTCTTTGCCTTGGGGCAGTATTTTTCTTTATTCACATTTTTATGGGGAGGCCAGTTGCAGGAAAGAGTGTTTTCAACCTTAGGACAGCCTAATTGGTACGCCCAGTATCTTACTATGCTATTGGGAATTTCAATGTTTGAGTTTCTTTTCAAGGGAAGAAAAGTATATCTCCTCTTCTGTTTTGTGCAGTTCTTTTCCTTGTGGCTAACATTCTCTATGTCGGGGTTGGCAGGATTTATTTTAACTATCTTTTCTTACTTTTATTTGTTCCTTTTCGGAAAGGAGAAAATCGAGGGCAGAAAAAATTTTTTATTTAGAGTGGCGGCAGTTTTAGCACTAGTTTTCGTTGTATCGCTTTTGTTTCCCGGAATTTTTAGGGCAAAACTTAGAGACATGATTACTGATTTCAGAAAAGTTGTCGGGGGAAATTTTTTGGTGTATGCCCAAAATGTAACTGAAACAAATCAAATATCAGATCCCGGTTATATAAGATCAGGTTTATGGAGAGGAACAGTGGATATGATAATTTCGAATCCCAAAATATTTATCCTCGGGTCTGGTCCGGAAACCTTTCCGTACTATTTTCAAAAGTTCAGACCGTTAAGTTTGAATTATTCGTCTGAGTGGAATTTCGTTTTTAACAAGCCTCACAATTATTATCTAGAGATTTGGGCGGAGCAGGGGATCTTGGGTATTATCTCTTATCTGCTTTTTCTTATTTTCGTGTTAAAAAAAGTTGACGCCAAGTATCGGGGTGCCGTAATTGCTTTTGCAGTTACCAATTTTTTTGGGTGGCCGACGGTAACCACATTCGTTATTTTTTGGTTGATTGTTTCGACGATAGGAGCGAAAAATGAAACTTTTTAAAATTATATTGCTGACAGGAGTGTGGGCATTTACTTTAATTGTAATTATGTATGTTGACAGAATTTACACAGCCGATAAGTCTGCTGTTCAGGCCGTCGATTTACTTGAAAGTATGGAATACGAAAAGGCCTTGGTAAAAGCTGATGAGGCCTTGGAACTTAATCCACAAGAACCATCTTATTACAGAACCCGGGCTTTGATCTACCTCGCCAAGTATGTATTGGAAGATGATACACAGGATTCGCTCGGGTATAAGGAAAAAGCTTATGAGGATGTAGTCAAGTCTATGGAGCTAAATCCTGACAACCTTGTGACTAAGAGAAACCTTGCCCCCCTTTTTTACTTTCTTGCAATTCAAAATGTTAATTCTATGGCGGGGAAGGACAACCACGACCCCAAATTTATTGATGTAGCAACTGCCTATTTTGAAGATTTGAAGAATGAGTATTCTCACGATGCTGGGGTAGTTACACTTGTTGCTGGATACGAAAGGAAGCTCGGTTTGCAGGAGAGGTACGAAGAGAGCAGAGGGATGATTAGGAGTTTGAGGCCAGATTTATTGGAGTGGCACCAATCATTCAACTAGCTCAATATACTCAGCTGAAACCCACCCCTCGGCTGATTCCGAAACTTTAATTTTTACCCAGTTCGTTTGTTGTTCAAGAACCGGGTAGGTTCCGCCCTGATCCACACGTGTGATTTCAGTTCCGTTTAGACTCGGCTCGTTTCTCACTCGCAGCCAGCCGGTAGGCGTGGCCTTTATCTTGGCTTGTTTTCCGATTACCGCCTCGCCCAAAAGTGTTTCCAAGGTTGTTCTCGCTTCTTTAGTAAGGCCTACGCCGTCGGCCGTCCTGCCAAGGTATCCAATTTTGCTGTTGGGTTTGACTAATGCCAGCTCTTCCTTAGAGGTGATCGGTTTTCCCTCTGCATTGAAAAGATCGCCTTTGTACGAAAGGAAAAGATCGAAGAAAGGCTCTTTGTTTTCGCCCGTGCCCTCTATGTTAAGACCCTTGTTCTTGTTGACGTAAACTACCGCTTTTGCCCATTCTTCAGGATTTGCCGTTACGACATTGTTGCCGGAGGAAAGATCGTATATGTTTTTGGAACCCTCAAACGTTGATATTTTTTGAGGAACGGGCGATGGAAAAAGTTTGAAAGTGGCATTTAAGGTATATCCCTTTTGTATTGAAATTCGGGTTGAGAGTATTTCAAATCCTGGTATGGATACTTTTAGTTCGTAGTCACCATCGCTTATATTGTTTGCAAGGTATGGAGTCACTGCTTCAACATCCGAATTGTCTATGAATACTTTTGCTCCAGAAGGCTCGCTGATTACTCTTAATACATTTCCAGAGGTATCTTTTTCAAACCAAAGTTCCCAACCAGAACTAAAGGTGTCCGATACACCAAGGTCGCGGGATATTGCTACATAGTGGATTTTTCCTCCCTCGTTTGGCAAAAAATTTATGGAGGTTTGGTATTGCCTGGATGCGTTTCTAATGGAGATTTTGTTGTTGCCCGGGGTAATATTATCTGCTGTGTAGGGGGTTTTTCCGACAAATTTGTCGTTTATATAGACGTCTGCTTGTTCTCCGATGCTGGTTATGTTTATGCCTGACTTTGCCTTAAGCTTATCGATGTTTCTTACGATATACCCGCCAAAAAATACTATAAGACCTACGCCTACAATACCTAAAAAGTAGAGAAGAGCATTAGGCAGTGATTTTTCCTTGCTGGCAATGGTAGATATCGGCATGGAATGATACATAAATTATCACGGCAATGGTAAAATAGCAACATGGCCTGGTAGCCAAGCGGTAAGGCAAGGGTCTGCAAAACCCTTACGCGCGGGTTCGATTCCCGCCCAGGCCTCCACGAAAAATTCGACGGACTTTCGTCCGGCGAAGTTTTTGTAGGCTTGGTAGGAAGAAGAATCTTGCAAAGCGGTTCGACTTTTGATGCTATAGTGAGCGGAGCGAGCTATAGCTCAAATGGAACGTTCTCGAGCGGAGCGAGAGGTTGTTATTCCCGCCCAGGCCTCCAAAATTTCGGTGTGCGAAAGCGCTCGGGCATAATTTTTTAAATGACATCGCAAGAGATACTAGAAAAATATATAAACTTTTTTATAGAAAGAGGACACAAGCAAATACCGAATGTGTCTCTGGTTCCCGAAGGAGACTCGACACTACTTTTTGTAAATTCCGGAATGTTTCCTCTGGTTCCGTATTTGTCCGGAGAACCCCACCCACTTGGAAAAAGGCTTGTAAATGTGCAAAGGTCGTTGAGATTTGAAGATCTAGAAGAAGTTGGGGAAACAATCAGGCACACTGTTGCTTTTCATATGTTGGGCAATTGGTCTTTAGGTGATTATTTTAAGGAAGAGCAGCTGCCATGGATTTTTGAATTTTTTATTGATGTTTTGAAGCTGGATCCGAATAAATTATTCTCTACCGTTTTCGCTGGAGACGAGTACGCGCCGAGAGATCAGGAGTCCATTGACATACTAAAGATGGTTTATAAGAAATATGGTATTGATGCTCAAGAGGGAGAGCGTATTTTTCCCTGCGGTAAAAAAGACAACTGGTGGCAAAGAGGCGATGCTGTGGGTGAATTGGGAGGCCCGGACAGCGAGGTGTACTACTATCTCGGCGAGGGTGACGGGATAGGCAGGTCCCCCGCAGAAAATCCCGATGAGTTTTTGGAAATCGGCAATTCTGTTTTTATGCAGTATAAAAAAACAGAAGACGGCTGGGTTCCCCTTTCGCAAAAAAATGTGGATTTTGGAGGCGGTTTGGAAAGAATTGCTATGGTTGCGCAAAGGAGAAAAGACATATTTGAAACAGACAATTTTCTGCCGATTGTTAAAAAGGTGGAAGAGCTGTCAAAAAGAGGTTACGATTCAGATTTTAGAACAAGAAAGGCAATGCGTGTGCTCTCGGACCATATGAGGGCATCGTGTCTATTGATTATGGACAGTGTTGCTCCCGGAAACAAGGATCAAGGTTACGTTCTAAGAAGGCTTATTCGCAGAATGGTGCGGGTGGGAAAGACTTTGGGGATAGAAAAGAACCTATCAGTTTCTCTAGTCGATGCGGTAGTTGAAGCTTTAGGGTGGTTGTATCCGAGATTGCAGGAAGACAGCGGGAGGATAAAATCGGTTTTTGATGAAGAAGAGGACAAATTTAGGAAAACTTTGAATAGAGGTTCTGCGTATGTGGAAAAGGTATTATCAAGGCTTAGCGAAGCTGATATGAAAAAAAAGAGCCCCGCCGACTGGGCTAAAATATCGTTTGATCTATTCCAGTCGGTTGGGTACCCGCAGGAAACATTTTTGATAGATTTGGAAGATAGGAAAATTCCTCTAGATGTGAAAGAATTTCAGAATGAGTTTCAGAGAATATTTGATTCCCATCAGGAAAAATCTAGATCCGGGGCAGAGGTAAAGTTTAAAGGTGGTTTGGCAGACCACAGCGATATTGTGGTTAGATACCATACAGCTACCCACCTTCTTCAAGCTGCATTAAGAGAAGTTTTAGGAGAGCATGTAGGGCAATTGGGCAGCAATATAACGTCCGAGAGATTGCGCTTTGACTTTTCTCATCATGGTAGAAAAATGACAGATGAGGAAGTGGTCAAGGTTCAGGAGATTGTTAATTCGAGGATAAGGTCGTCCCTGCCTGTAAACTTTGTTGTTATGTCCAAGAACGAGGCGCAGAATGCTGGAGCGCTTTATATGAAGCATGAGAGCTATCCTAGTGAGGTAAAGGTGTATTACATAGGAAAGGATTTACCTAGCGCTGTTAGTAAAGAGATGTGCGGCGGCCCCCACGTTTCTAACACCAACGAACTCGGTAAGTTTGAAATATACAAGCAAGAAAGCATAGGAGAAGGAAAGCTTAGGCTCTACGCACGTTTAATATGAGCTGTTGACACTCTCCGATTCTGAGTGCTATAAATTTGTACGAATGTAAAACAAATGTAGTTATTTATTTTTGCAAGGGAGGTTTTATGGCAACAAACACAACAAAAAGCAACACAAAGCTAAAACCACTATCGGATTATTTACTAATTGAGCCCGTTGAGAAGGATACAACCCTTCCTTCGGGAATCGTGATTCCCGACACAGCAAAGGAAAAACCTCTTGAAGGAAAAGTAATTGCTGTAGGTCCGGGAAAAAGAGATGATTCGGGGAACAGGGTTCCTATGGAAATAAAAGTCGGGGATACCGTAATGTATAAAAAATGGGGCGGAACGGAAATAAAGTTAGATGGCAAGGACATGCTTCTTGTAAGGGAAGAAGATATCCTGGCCATAATTGAAGATTAAAGGAGGAAAAAGTATATGGCTGCTAAAAATATAATTTATGGAGATGCCGCCCGAATGAAGCTTAAGGCGGGTGTGGACAAATTGGCTAAGGCGGTTTCTACAACCCTTGGTCCTAAAGGAGGAAATGTAGCTCTAGAAAAGAGTTGGGGGACACCTTCAGTTGTCCATGACGGAGTTACAGTTGCTAAGGAGATCGAATTAGAGGACAAGTTCGAAAACATGGGGGCGCAAATAGTTAAGGAAGCGGCTTCTAAGACCAACGATGTTGCCGGGGACGGCACCACAACTGCGACGGTTCTAGCCCAAGCAGTTGTAGAGGCGGGATTGAAGAATATTTCAGCCGGCGCCAATGCTATGATGGTCAAAAGAGGATTGGAAAAGGCCACTGACGCTGTAGTAGAAGAGATCAAAAACATGGCCAAGAAAATCTCCAGTAAGGAAGAAAGAGTTCAAGTCGCGACTATAGCAGCACAGAGCGAGGAAATAGGAAAAATAATTGCTGATGCTATGGAAAAGGTTGGTGAGCAAGGTGTCATCACGGTTGATGAATCCAAAGGTTTTGACATAGAGCTTGAGTACAAGGAAGGAATGCAATTTGACAAAGGCTACTCTTCCCCTTATTTCGTCACGAACGCTGAAAAGATGGAGGCAGTAATTGAAGAGCCCTACATTCTGATTACCGATTCCAAAATATCGGGTATGCAGGACCTCCTCCCAATGCTTGAAAGTTTTGTCAAGGTTTCCAAAAACCTTGTGATAATAGCTGACGATGTTGAAGGAGAAGCTCTGGCAACTTTAGTGGTCAACAAGTTAAGGGGAATTCTTAACGTTTTGGCTGTAAAGGCTCCGGGTTTTGGTGACAGGCGAAAGGCTATGATGGAAGATATTGCCATTCTGACTGGGGCAAGCTTTATAAGCCAAGAAACGGGCAGAAAGCTTGATTCTGTAACTATTGATGACTTGGGGAGAGCCGACAGAGTAATAGCTGATAAAGACAACACAACTATAGTAGGAGGAAAAGGTGATGCTAAAGAATTGCAGGAGAGGATCAAGCAGATAAAGACCCAGATTGAGCAGACAAGTTCCGATTATGACAAAGACAAGATGAAGGAAAGGTTAGCAAAGCTTAGCGGCGGGGTTGCGGTTATAAAGGTTGGGGCGGCCACGGAAGCTGAATTGAAGGAATTAAAGCTAAGGGTGGAAGACGCTGTTAATGCTACAAAGGCTGCTGTGGAAGAGGGTATAGTGCCGGGAGGAGGGGTTACCTTCCTTAATGTAAGAAAGGCTATTCACAAACTTCAGTTAGAAGGTGATGAAAGGACAGGTGCAAAAATTCTTGAAGATGCTCTTGAAAAGCCGGCCCGTTTGCTTATTAGAAACACGGGGGCAGACGATGGGAAAGTTCTTGCTGAAATTGAGAGAAGATCTGCAGAAGAGAAGAACCAAAACATTGGCTACAATGTTGTGAAAATGGCCTTTGTAGATATGGTATTAGACGGAATAATTGATCCGGCTAAAGTTACGAGGAGCGCTCTTCAGAATGCAGTTTCTGCGGCTACAATGATTTTGACCACCGAATGTCTTGTTGCTGAGGCTCCAAAGAAAGAGGAACACACAGCCGCCAATCCCGGTATGGGAATGGATGATATGATGTAAGGCCTCTCACGATAAGCGAGAAAAGAAAAGGGGGCGCTTTTAAGCGCCCCCTTTTCATTCCCGCCATGGGAATTATTTTTTCTTAATTTCTAGTTTTCGGGGTTTTTCTGCCTCGGTTTTGGGAATGGTGACTTTTACGACACCATTTTCAATTTCGGCACTTGCCCCCTCTGCATCAACTACTCTAGGCAAGGAGGTACTGTAGGTAAAGGAAGTTTGCCTTGTTGATTTGTAAACAGCTTTCTTTTTCTTTTTCTCTTCTTCAGATTCGGTCTGCTCAGCTTTTATTGTCAGAATATTACCCTCTAAGGTGACTTCAAGGTTCTCTTCCTTTATGCCCGGTACCTGCGCTTCCACGACTATGGCGTCGTCAGTTTCGTAAATATCCATCCCCGAAGGTGTTTCAGTAATCTCTTCCCACCTAGGGAATGAAGGCCAAAAGTCATCTCCGAAGACGGATGGCAGTCCCCATTTATTCCATTTGACTATTGCCATAATCCTCACCTCCTCTCGTTTATCAGTATAATAGTGAGAGTGCTAATAGTCAAGATATTTTTAGTTTTTTGAGAATGTTTTTGTAGGATTCGAGGATTCTTCGAGAATTATCGTTTTTGTTGAAATGTATTATGTGCTTACCCAACACTTCGGTTGTGATTTTCTTTCTCATATAATGCAGCTGAGCTTCTCTTGCCATATTTTCGAGCAGAGAAAATAAAAGGCCGGACGACGACTCGCTCCTTCCCTCAGTGTAATTGATGCGAAAATTTGGGTAGTAGTCCATAACCCAATTGTTCTGGCTTATAAACTTAAAATATGTATCGCCTTTGTTAACTATTGGTTGGATCATTACTATGTCCGAGGCAATGAAAATATTTCTTTTTTCCTTTTCCCATTGCATTTTAGATTCATCTAGGAAAAGATTAGTGCAAAAGCTGCCTGGCTGGCCGTCGAATTGTGGGTGTTTATTTAATATTTTCAAAATTAGGGCGACAAACCCTCGGGTTATCCATAAGCGGTTCCTTTTGGTTATGAGCATCAAGTCAATGTCAGAATTTTTTTCTGGATTGTAGGCGGCTAATGAACCCGTTATCGCAATCATTCTAACCCAAGGAATGCCGCCCAGAAATTTTAAGAGCGGGGTGTTTTCTTCTATTATCTTTTTGGAGAGTTTCTGTTTCGACAGCCAATTAGTGTATTTTTCACCCAGTATTTCATACTTTCCATATATTTTTCTTGCCCACCTGTCTTTTATTAGTTTATTGAGAGCAGTTTTTAGTTTTTTACTGTTTGATGGAGAATCAGCTATCAAGTAAGTGCCTATTTGAAAGAAGCTCATGGGGTAATGAAACAAGGCTCTGTAAGCAAGGGTTCGTTTTATTGCGGATTCTACTCCTTTTCCGGTTCTTTTCGGCATTCTATTACCCTTGCTTGTACATGTACTTATCTAATGCTTTGTTTACCAGAAGATCGGCATCGGTATTTTTCTCTCTCGGCACATGCTTAAATTCTATATGTTCAAATTTTTCAGCAAGTTCGGCCACTTTTTGAAAGAGGGGTTTTAGGCCGGCATTTTTTACCTTATATTCTCTGTTAAGCTGTTTCACTATCAATTCGCTGTCAAGATAACATATCAAATTGGCAATTTTTCTTTCTATTGCCGCTTTCAAGCCTTCTAGAACAGCTGTGTACTCTGCTTGATTATTTGTTGTTTCACCAATGTACACGCCCATCTCATATATTTTTTCCTTTCTCTCGTTTCTAATTACAATTCCTATTCCTGCAGGTCCGGGGTTTCCTCTGGCGCCCCCGTCTGTGTTTAATTGGTAAGTCATTTGATGTATTCCTTAAAAGAAAATTTTAATAATGAGAAAGCTAATCCTATTAACAACCCGCTGAATAAGTAATTTGGGAGGGGTCTTTGGTCTCTTTTGACGACGGGTTCTTCAGAAATCGGCAGCACCTTGATGTTTTCGTCAGAGGCATTTGTTATTTTCTCCCCAGCTTCCAAGAAACGCTTGGAAAGAGAATCATAGATTTTGAGAGTTTTCTCGTTGTTGTAATCCGCTACAGCTAGTGAAACCACCTGCGGGCCTTTTTTATACACTTTGTAGGTTCTTGAGAGCTTTCTTAGGTTGTTGTCCGTAACGGCAAGTTTTAAGTCACCCAACACTGCGCTTTTTATGTTTTCACTTTCAAGCAAGGCAATTGCCGTATTTGTGTAGGATTGGGCGGTTTGCTGGGCGTAATACCCCTCATAAGTAAAAAACTCGTTGCTTGGTTTATCAGCAACTCTTCCTATAAAGTAATACCCCTCGGCTACGTATTTTCCCGGTATAAAAGTGGCTATAATGCCCAAAATGCCTCCGGAAACCGTCAAGATCAGTAGTTCTTTTTTTCGTGTGTTTAGTTTTTTTAAGATTTCCCTTAATTCCATCTGTATTTCCGCAGCGGGTCCACGGTCTATTGAATTATATCATTGTACCGCCCGTCCCTTTTTGGTTATACTTATAGCCAGAATTTGTTAAGAAACTGCCCTAATGGTCAAAAATCAGTCCATTAAAAAAAATTCGCTAGTTCCGACAATTTTGGTCAGCGGAGGCGCGGGATTTGTCGGTTCTCATCTTGTTGAGGCACTGCTTTCCAACGGTGCGAGAGTTCTGGTATTGGATAATTTTAACACTGGAAAAGAAATTCACGTAAAGCATCTTCTCGCTAATCCGAACTTTGCTCTCTTTAATGTGGATATAAATGAAGGACTTCCGCCTGAGATAGAGAGTGTTGATTATGTTTTTCACATGGCCGGGTTAGAAGATTATATGTACAGCGGCGAAGATCCAACTCTTGACACTTTGCTGACAAACTCGCTCGGTACTAAGAATCTTCTCGATCTAGTTAAACGCTCGGAGGCGAAGTTTGTTCTTATATCTACAATAGATGTGTATCAGGGGAGAATGTCGCAGGACGAGCTGGGAAAATATTTTGGTCTCTCAAAGCCTGAAGAAAACAAGTTCAGCTTGATTGAAGCGAAAAGGTTTGCCGAGGCAGTAGTTTGGGAATACTACAAAAAATATGATTTGGATGTTCGGATTGTTCGTCTTCCAGAAGTATACGGACCAAGAATGAATCTTGACTCAAGTGGGGCACTAGGAATTTTTATAAAAGCATTGCTTGATGGAAGGAATATTGAGGTTAGCAATGACGGTGTTGAAAAAGAGTACTATCTTTATGTATCGGATGCGGTGAGCGGAATTTTAAGATCAATGTTCAACCAAGGGACAAAGGGAGGTATTTATTCTCTGGTACCTGATTCTCCGATAACCCAACTGGAGATTGCCTATCTTCTAAAGAGCTTGGCTGATGGAAACATTGCTATTACCTTCAAGAGCTCGGGGTTCTCTCTTCCTTTCAGAGGTCCCGCACCTGATACATATAATCTTAAGGATTTGGGTTGGAAGCCACGTATTGGTTTGAAGGCCGGGATAATAGACACTCTTAAGTCTTTTGGCTACACGGTAAATAGGAATACATTCAAGCCCGCGAGATATGTTGAAGAAAAACTTGTGGCAAAAGGTGTGCAGACAACAACGGTTAAACCGTCTGAAAATACACCTCCTGCAACTGCGCCGGTAACCTCCATTTATCCTGCGGACATGGCCACTCTTTACGCAAGGAATTATGTAAATAAGGAGAGGAAACCACGAAAGAAAATAGATTTGGGATTTCTTTTCAGGCATAAAGGTGTAAAAGAGAGCAAGGAAAAAAGGGCAAAGACTGTCTTCTCCAATTCTAAGTTTTATATTGCAACCGCAATTTTTATTTCCGCCATTCTTGTGTTTCTCATAAACCCACTTTTTAATTTATATTCCAATGTTAGTTCAGGTGTTACCGCTTTAAATAACATAGAAAAGGCAGGGTATAGTTTAAATTTGGAAGAGCTTTCCAAAAACTCGGCGCTTGCCTCTCGTAAATTTGAAACAGCAACCAAAAATCTCTCAGATTTAAAATGGCTTTTTTCGCTTTCAGGTAAATCTCCGGAGTACATAAGCTATTTTAGAATGTTAAACTCTCTAAAGAATTTTTCCGAATCGGTTGGCTACTTAGCAAAATCGGCAGCTCCCCTTGAGGGAATGTGGGAAATACTTAGACCGGATACTCAGGATGTTCTTACCAAAGATATAATTGACAACGCAAAATTTGAAATAGGACAGGCTCAAAAACTTCTTTACCTAGCTGAGGCAGATTTTGGCGGGGTTGATAAAGTGCACATTCCCGAAAAATACAGAAAACATGCTGACAACTATGAAAAATATATTTTAATTCTTCAACAAAATTTGAGTCTTACAACAAAAATCATAAGTGATGTAGCCAATGTTTTAGGTGTTGAGAAGGAAACGACCTATATAATATGGTTTCAAAACTCAAACGAACTGCGTCCGACCGGAGGCTTTATCGGTTCTTATGGCTTGTTAACCTTTGATAAAGGAAAAATAAAAGATCTAAAGATAGATGATATTTATAATCCTGACGGACAGATAAAATTAAGAGATATAAAAGTAGATGCCCCCGAAGTCATTTCCAGATATTTGCAGGAGGATAGATTGTTTTTAAGAAATTCCAATTGGGATCCAGATTTTCCAACAGCGGCGGGAGTCTTTGGCAATCTTTTTTACAGGATAGACGGCCAGGGTGTAGATGGTTACATAGCCGTGGACCTAAAGTTTGTTGAAGGGATACTACGTGCTACAGGACCGGTGTATCTTGCGGCATACAACGAGGAAATAAATACTGATAATCTTTACGAGAGAACGCAGTTCCACAGCGATTTTAATTACACCGAAGGATCCAACCAGAAAAAGTCATTTTTGACAGTTTTAGGTAGCAAACTTTTGGATAAGGTATTTTCTCTTCCAAAAGATAAAATACCAGATCTTCTTAACGAAATACAAAAGTCTTTGGACGAAAAGCACCTTCTTGTTTATCTTTCAAACGGAGCAATAAACGAAGTTTTGAAGGAGAAAAATTGGAATGGACAGGTGGTTCCTGTTGAGGGGGATTATTTATATGTTGTTAACTCCAATCTTGGAGGAACAAAAGCTAATTATTTTGTTAAGAATTATATTGATTACGAAATAAGTTCCATGACAAGAGACGGGGTGTTGAGAGCTGTGCTTAAGCTGACCTATACCCATACCGGAGATTCCATGGCTTGGCCTGGGGGGCCCTACAAAGATCATATAAGGGTGTTAGTCCAAAAAGGCGCCAAACTCACTGGAGCGGAATACATAGGGACCGATGGTTTATCAGAGAATGTGATGGAGAAAATATCTTTATCGCAATCAAATGGCTACGACGTGATGTCCTATGATTTGGTCCTGAACCCAAAGGAGACAGCCACTCTCATTATAAAGTACGATCTTGCCGAGAAGCTGAATATAACCAAGGATCGCGCTTCCTATTCATTATATGTTCAGAAACAGCCGGGGACAGACGCAGATCCTTTCAACTTTACCTTTAACGCTCCATTTGGCATGCAAATAACTAAGGCGAGCAAAGGACTGGACATATTGGATAATAAAATAGTGTCTTTATCCGAACTTAGAAATGATAAGAATTACTTTATAGAGTTGCGCTGATATAATAATAACAAATGCCTTTAGCAGACATGCCCCAATCTCATAAACAGCACGCTGTCCCACAGAATGTTATGAGTGTGGAATTTAAGCTTATCGGTGATCTCACAATGAGACAATTCGCGTACGTTTTCATTGCCGGGGTTCTTGCCTACCTTTCGTATGTATTTTTTGTGGGTATTTTCAGATGGCCTTTGGTTTTTCTTATTGCATTTGGCGGAATCGGTTTTGCTTTTATTCCTGTACAGGAAAGGGGAATGGACGAGTGGATTATTAATTTTTTTAGGGCGATGTATTCTCCGACCCAGCGTATTTGGAGAAAGCAGCCTACGATACCAACCGCCTTTAGTTATGATAATCTCGCTGTTGTAAGACAAGAGCTTATAACACTTGCGCCTACCTCCAGTCGTAGAAAGCTTGAGGAATATCTTAAATATCAGGCCGGTGGTGAGGAAGTAGACCCGTTGGATATACCAGAAAGGGAGTATGCTCAAAAAGTTAGGGATGCTTTCCCTGGTGCCAGGAAGAAAAGCGAGGCAACTTCTACCGCGTTTTCAAGAAGTTCTTTCGGTCCCGCAATCGGTGTGCAGCCTACAGCCGTAACAACAATAGAAGGAGAAGCCATTCAGGAAGAAGAAGTTGTTACGCCGGTTTCTGTTGAAGTTAGTGCAGGTGAAGAGGTCGGTGTTGCAGCCAAGATTCCACAAGCCGAGGAACCAACTGTTCAAAAAGCGGAAGTTTCGGTTCAAACAGGTATTCAAAGAAGTAAGGACGCCGGTCTTTTTCATTTATTCAAGGCGAAAGAAGCTCAGAAGGCTAGGGAAGAGGCGCGAGCCGCCAAATTGGAAGATGGTGCCCCCCGTCTTTCTGCCCCATCTTCTAAGGCGTCGTCTATACCTCTTAAGCCGCTAACACCCGATATGCACTCTGGGCGAAGGTTTGTAAATCTACTGCCTTCAGAAGGCGAACTTATCCTTCCTATTAGAGGAGAGAGGGTGCTTAGAACTTCAGAAGAAATTTCTGTTGAAGAGACAATAAATGAAAAGGCAAGAAAGCTGCAGGAGTTGCTTAGGAGGATAAAGGAGGAAGAGGGGATTAAATCTGCCAAAGTTGTTGTAGCCCCAGTTTCGGTTGCCCAAAAGGAAGAACAGCGAGCTCAGGAGGTTCACGATGAGGCCAAAGATGTTGTTGATAAGCTTAAGATTCAGAGCGAAGAAATTAACGAAGAGATTAGAAGGCTTAAGAGAAATATTGAGTCAACCCACACGCTCGGTTCCGCGTCCGAAACTCAAACAAGACTGTTGCAGGAGCTTGAGACCAAGAAACAGGCTGTTGAGGAAAGCTACCGTGTGCTTAGCCAAGGGATCCAGAGTTTGAAATCAGAACCGAGAGAGAAAGTGGGAGCTGCTTCGGATATGATAAGAGACACATACCCAACAGAAAAAATTAGTCCTAATACTCTCCATGGCGTGGTTAAAGACGCCAATGGAAAAGTACTGACTAATGTATTGTTAATAGTAAAGAATGAAGAAGATGAGCCGGTGAGAGCGCTAAAGACCGACAGCTTAGGAAGATTTGAGCTTCTGTCCGCACTGAACAATGGGAAATATACCATTGAAGTTAAGCCTTCAGATGAGCAAAAATTGTCGTTTGAAAAAATTTCTGTAGAATTAAAAGGTGATGTGGTTCCTCCTTTTGTAATATTGGGCAAATAGTATGACAAACCAAAACATACCGGCAACTCAAGATCATCTCGATATTATGGATATAAGAGATAACTTTGTTATTCTCAAGAATGGAGGTGTATGTGCGGTTCTACAGACTACGGCGGTCAATTTTGACCTTCTTTCGGAGATGGAGCAGGATGCAATCATTGCGGCATTTTCTATGTTATTGAATTCAATAACATTTCCTATACAAGTTGTTATCAGATCAAGAAGGTTGGATATTTCTAAATATTTGGAAAAAGTATATAGAGTAGAAAGCAAACTGGCTGATCCTTTATTGAAACATCAGGCCTCCGCGTATAGAAAATTTGTTCAGGATGTGATAAAGAAGAACGATGTTCTGGACAAGAGATTTTATGTTGTTATTCCTACAAGTGTTGCTGAAAAAGCGCAACCGGGTTCAGGGCCGTTCGACTGGCTTATGAGACTGACGGGACAGCACAACAAGAGGGTTTCGTTTAATATTGAAAAGGCTCTCAACGACGGAAAGATAGAATTATCACCTAAAATTGATCACGTAATAAAAGAATTCAATAGACTGGGAATCAAGACAAAGCAACTTACTACACAAGACTTAGTGGAGCTTTATTTTGATATTTATAATCCGACCTCTATCCATGGTCAAAGGATTAGGACGGGGGTTGATGATTATACGACGGCGATAGTAAACCCCGCAATCATTGAGGAGTAATATGGCGTTAAATCTTTTTACAATGTTTTCAAATCAACCGAAACCTAAGAAGCAGGATAAGCAACCGAAGCCCGGAGAAAAGACACCGGCGGAGGTGCTGGCGGAAGGAATGCTGAATGTCAGGGACATTATCGCACCCTCCGCTATAGAAATTGACTTTAACCATATAAGAATCGGAAATGTGTATTTCAGGACGCTGTTCGTTTCAGGATATCCAAGATTTGTCGGCGCAAACTGGTTGTCTCCGATTATCAATTTTGAACATACACTGGATGTTTCTATGTTTTATTATCCTGTGAAATCTAAGGTAATTCTTGATGATTTAAGGAGAAAAATCACCGAGCTTGAAGCGACAACCATGACCAATATTGAGAAGGGAAAGATTGTTGATCCTGTTGTAGCCGCGGCGTTGGAAGATGCCAAAGCTCTTCAAGAACAACTGGTTAAGGGAGTTGAAAAATATTTTCAATTCTCTTTTTACATAACCATATCCGCCGAAACTGAGGAAGAGCTTGAGTCCATTTCTTCCAAGCTGGAAAGTACGCTTGGCGCCCTGCTTCTTATATCCAAGGTAGCTTCCCTTCAGATGGAAGAGGCTTTTCAGTCCTCAATACCTACGGGTATGGATAAACTGTTGGTTACGAGAAATATGGACACGACAAGTTTGGCCACAACATTTCCGTTTACCTCGTCTGATCTGACTATGGAGGAGGGAATAATGTATGGGATCAACAGGCACAATGGTTCATTGGTCATATTCGATAGGTTCTCTCTAGAAAATGCAAACTCGGTTGTTTTCGCAAAATCAGGCTCAGGAAAATCATATTTTGTTAAGCTTGAGGCACTCAGGCTTTTGGTATTTGGCGCAGAGGTGATGATTATAGATCCGGAGGAGGAATACAAAACTTTGTGCGAGGCTGTAGGGGGTAATTATATCGATTTTTCTGCCAACTCACCGCATAAGATAAATCCTTTTGATCTTTCGGGCGTTGCAGTGGAGGGAGAAAACGAGCTAGGACAGAAGCTCATTGGCCTTATAACACTGTTGAAGCTTATGCTTGGTGGGTTGACAGCAGCCGAAGAAGCCATTCTCGATCGCGCCCTCATTGAAACGTACAGAATTAAAGGGATTACCACCGACCCTGATACCCAATCCGGCATAGAGCCTCCTGTCATGGAGGATTTATACAAGGTGTTGTTGGGGGCTTCTGAACCTGAAGCAAAGGGAATGGCCGAAAGACTTGAGAGATTTATCAAGGGCTCTATGACGGGAATCTTTGATTCCCAATCCAATATTAACTTGGACAGCAAGATGACGGTTTTCTCGACGAAACACTTAGAGGAGGCTCTAAGGCCTATCGCCTTTTATTTAATACTTGATTTTGTTTGGACTAGAATAAGAAAGGATTTGAGAAAGAGGATATTAATTGTTGAAGAGGCTTGGTATTTGATGCAAAACGAAGATAGTGCAAGATTTATTTACGGAATTGCGAAACGAGCTAGAAAATATTATCTAGGTCTTACAACGATATCGCAGGATGTTGACGATTTCTTGTCGTCTGAATACGGAAAGGCGATTGTTACGAACTCATCAATACAAATATTGTTGAAACAACACCCGGCGGGCATAGATAAAGTTGCCGAAACCTTCTATCTCTCCGAAGGAGAAAAGAGGCTGTTGTTGGCGGCTGCTGTAGGAGAAGGGCTGTTTTTTGCAGGTTCGAATCATGTGGCGATAAAGATAATGGCGTCAGAGGCTGAACATAAGCTTATAACCACGAACCCCGAAGAGTTGCTTAGGTTGCGTGAGCAGGGATTGATAAAAACGCCGGGGAAAGACAAACCCAAACCACCTGAAATTCCATCTACACAAAAACCATCTCCTTTGGTAGAAACCCCGTCTGTTTATAGTACACCCACAATTACGGATACAACCGCATCACTGAAAGAGCCGGAGAAAAAAGAGGACGAGAAGGGCTTTTCCGAAGTTCAATCGAAAGAACCCACAAGTGAAGATATACTCAGATCTGTCGAGTCAATGTCAAAAGGGCCGGGAACCATAGATCTTAACCAAGAAAGTTCACTCCAGCAACCCGCTCCCGCAGAATAAACTTTACAGTTGTATTGGCATGATAATATGCAGAAAGTCTTCTTCGTTTTCGGTTTTGAATATGCAGGCAGAGTTATTTGAGTTTGCCTCAATTATTATTTTCTCGCCCCGTACGTTGTTTAGAAAATCCAAAAGGTATTTTGAGCTAAAAGCTATTTCCAACATATCTCCGTCTACTTCTGCGGAAATTTCGCTTTCATGAGTTCCCACCTCGTTGTTTAGAGAAGAAATTTTTATAACACCTTCAGGATCAATTCGTATTTTGAGTGTGTTGCTGGAGCCCTCTTTTACGAATACTGTAGTCAGTCTTACCGCGTCTAGAAAATCGGAAGATGAGAAAGAGGCTTTTACGGCAGCTGTTGTCGGTATTATTTTTTTATAATCGGGATACTGCCCATCGATTATTCTGGTGGCGATGGTGGTGTCTTCAGCCGAGAAAAGGGCGAGGTTCTCATCTTCGCTTAAAGTCATTTTTACCGGGCTCTCGGAAGAAGCGAAAATTTTGCTCACCTCCGCAAGAGTTTTTGATGGGATCAGGGCAGTGAATTTTTTGGCTTTTGAAGACCCCGTCTTAATGGTTCTCTCAGATAGCCTGAAGCCATCAGTTGAGGCGAGTGTCATTTTACCGTTGTCGTAGGCGATATAGACACCTGTAAATATGGGTCTGCTTTCGTCTAGTGACGATGCGAAGCATACCAAAGATACTGCGGTGGCGAATATTTTTGGGTCGAGTTCGAGTGAGGTTCCCTTTACAGGCATAGTTGGAAGTTCGGGGAAATCCTTGGCGTCCGTACCGTTTATCTTTGACTTTGTTTTTTCGGATTTGATATTGAGAATATCGTTGTCTAAATTCACTTCGATGGTTGAGGGTGGAAGGTTTGCAACTAATTCTTTCAATATCTTGGCCGGGATGGTTATGGTTCCTTCCTTTTCTACGGAGGCGTTTACGTATGTAGTAATGGCAGTTTCCAGATTGGTAGCCGCCAGTTTTATCCTCCCATTTTCGGTTGATAAAAGCACATTTGAGAGTATAGGGAGAGATCCTTTGGCTGGTACAGCTCTGGTAGTAATTTGTAGCCCCCTATTTAAGTTTTCCTGTAGGCAAGAAAATTTCATTGTCTTTTGAGTTTTAAAGTAACCCGCCTATCCCGTCCTTCTCCAATACTTTCTGAGATTATATCGTCATATTCTGAAACGAACATATGTATTTGTCTTCTTTCCCAAGGATCCATCGGAGGCAGTTCAACATCTTTTTGAAAAAAACGAACTCTATCTATGTAGCTCCTGGCCATGTTTTGAATCTTTTCAGTTCTTTGGTCTCTGTAGCCGTTTATGTCGATGATTACTGTGACTTGTTCTCCAGTCTGTCTTAAAACCGTCAAATGCAAAATGCTTTGAAGCGCGTCAAGTGATTGTCCTCTGTGCCCTATCAAAAAATTTAGGTTGTTGCCTTTTATAACAACTTCGTAAACCTTATCTCCCTTGTCGTTGATTTCGTAAACCGGCTCTATTTTCATAAAGCCGAAGATGTTTTCTAATGTGTTTTGAATTATATCCTGAGGTTTCATTTTTGCTGCTCTCTTTCGTAGAAATTCTATCTTTTCGTTTTCGCAAAACCCAGTTTTTTAACCCAGGGTTCTAGCCCTCCCCACCCTGTGAAAAAGTACGTTTGCACTATTTGGAACAAGGTTGAAACAGCTATGTATATCATAACACCTGAAGGCAAGGTTAGGCCGAAAAAGAAAAACATAAGCGGCATGATATACAGATTTTGTTTTTGCATAGACTGTATAATGTCGTCAGTTTTCCCAGGTGTTTTCTTGACTGCTTTTTCACTTATCTTGGAGTAGGGCATCATCATTTTTGTAGCCAAAAATTGCAATATTACCGATAGGATCACGATTATTAAATATGGGTCAGGTTTGGCCAGATCTAGGTATAAAAATCGGGTATTAATGGTTTCTTGTGAATCAATGCGAAAGTTTTGGAAATATATGCGGTTGTTAAGGTCATCTATTCCGGAACCGTTAGTCATTATAATTACCGATTTGTAAACCGCGATCATAAACACAATAGTGATTATTGTTGTAAGGCATCCCGAAGCGGGGTTTATTCCGTGCTTTCTCATAAGTTCCATTTGCATTTGTGCCATTTTCTTTTGATCATGTTTGTATTTTTCTTTTATTTTCTCTATTTCGGGTTGTACGTCACGCTGTTTTTTGCTCATTTTTATAGAAGGCAGGGTAACAGGTATCATGACCGCTTTTACTATGATTGTGAATAGAATTATGGCCAGGCCAAGGTTGCCTATAAATGCGTATATGATAACCAAAACGTTAAATATTGGATTAAGTATTGCCGCATCCCAAATTGCCGTCATAAGTATTTATTTTACAGGATCGTAACCTCCTTTTGAAAACGGATTACATCTTACCAGTCTTTTGATTCCCATGATAGTGCCTTTTACCGCGCCATATTTTTCTACAGCCTCATATGTATAATCTGAACAGCTGGGGGTAAAACGGCAAGTATTTATTCCGAAGTTACCTGGGCTGAGAAACCTTTTGTAGATTTTTATTAAAATCAGTATAAATCTCCTCATAAGTTTTATCCGATACTGAAAATTTTGGATAAACAGAAATCCAGCAGTTTTGGGGAATGAAGTTTAGGTTTTTCCTAATAGCTTCCCTAAACAGGCGTTTTACTTTGTTTCTTGCAGTAGCCTTTTTACTAAACTTGTTTGAAACCACCACACCCGCTTTTGTCGGCCCCATGTAGTTATCTGGTTTCAATACATAAGCAAAGAAAGTATCCCCCTCTATTTTCTGTCCATATTTTTTGGTTATCTTGTACTCAAAAGGTGTGGAAATACGGTTCTCTTTTTTCAGCATGAAATTTACTTGCCTTTATATGAAACCGCAAGTCTCTTTCTTCCTCTGAGCCTTCTTCTTTTTAGCACGTTAATTCCGTTTTTTGTTGCGGTTCTGTTCCTGAAACCGTGTTTGCGGACCCTTTTAACTTTTTTTGGTTGCCATGTTCTTTTTGTTTTTGGCATAACATTTACCTCGACAGGGATTATATCGGTTTTTGGGCGTGTTTTCAAGAAGTTTGGGAATTGGCAATTATGTTAATTTTTTGTATATTCAACCAATGAACGAAATAAAACCCGAAATTATGTATGAAGATTTTGCTAAGTTAGATATTCGCGCGGGAACAGTAGTGTCAGCCGAGAGAGTAGAGGGGTCAGAAAAGCTCATTAAGCTCCTTGTGGATTTTGGTCCTCATCTAGGTCAGAAACAGATTCTGACAGGGCTTCTTAAGTGGTACGAACCCAAGGAATTTGTTGGGTTCCAGACAATATTTATCCTCAATCTTCCTCCCCGAAAAATGATGGGATTGACCTCGGAAGGCATGATTTTGGCGCTCGGACTTTCCGATGACCAAAAACCGACCCTGTTAAAACCCAAAAGGAAAGTTAAAAACGGAGAAGGTGTTCGTTAGTGAAATCCAAGACATATTACATAAAAACTTATGGCTGTCAGGCGAATACTGCGGATTCGGGCACAATAGCTGGAATTCTTGAAGCAGTTGGTTTTGAGCCGCTCGCTATTCCCAAATTCAAGACTGAAAAAGAGGAACTTCAATATGTAATGAAAAACACCGACCTTTTTATTATAAATTCCTGCTCTGTCCGCCAGAAAAGCGAAGACAAGGTTTACGGCATAGGCAAGGTGGTAAAGGAAGCTGAAGAGATCTACAACCAAAAGCCTTTCATAGTTCTCGCGGGATGCATGGTTGGGAGCGTGACCGGAGAAAGACAAAGATACGAATTTTCTCAGTTAAAAAGAAAAACCCCTTGGGTAGATTTGTACATGAACCCGCTTCAAGTAAGCGAATTGCCATTATTGTTGAAAAGAGAAGGAATCTTAGGCGACTGGGCAAAAAATAGAATAAAAAATATTGTTGGTGGAGTAAAAGATACGAGCACTCACGCTTTTGTAAATATTTCCCAGGGTTGTGATAATTTCTGTTCTTTTTGCGTTGTTCCTTACGCGCGGGGGAGGGAAGTGTCGCGCCCTAAAGAGGATATATTTAGGGATGTTCGTCGATTGGTAAAAAAAGGAGCCACAGAAATAACTCTTTGCGGCCAAAATGTAAATTCTTGGGGGCTGTCGGTCAAAGAAAAGTTTCACCTTCGTGCGGGAAGCGATCATAAATTGCCTTTTGCCTCGTTATTACGGGAAATTCATGACATTCCAGAAATTAAAAAAATCAGTTTTGTATCGTCAAATCCCTTTGATTTCACTAAGGACCTGATAGAGACGTTAAAACTGCCTAAAATAGATAATTACGTACATATAGCCGTGCAGTCAGGAAATAACGACGTTCTCCAAAGGATGAACCGCCGCCACACCGTTGAGGATTTTACCGATCTAATAAATCAAATTAAAAAAGTTAAAAAAAATATTGAAATCGGAACAGATTTGATTGTGGGCTTTCCGGGTGAAACGCGTGAACAATTTATGGACACGGTTCAGCTTGTAAAAAAGGTAAAATTTTCAGTTTGTTACATAGCTATGTACTCACCTAGAAAAGGAACTTACGCTGAAAAGACATTTGATGACGATGTCCCTCAAAAAGAAAAGAAATATCGTCATGATCTTCTTACAAAAGTGTGGCTTGCCACAAAAAGGAAGCAACCCCTATGAAAGTTTTTGCAATTGTGGGACCAACATCAACCGGCAAAACTTCTCTATCCTTAGATCTTTGCAGAAGGTTAAACGGAGAAATTATCTCTGCCGATTCCCGGCAGGTCTATAAGCATATGGATGTGGGGACGGGGAAAATTCCTTTAGATACGAAGACGAAAATTGAAAAAGGAAAAGGTTTTTGGGACTTTGCGGGTGTTCGGGTTTGGGGATACGATCTAGTGTCCCCCGATCAGTATTTTTCTTCATACGATTTTGCCAAATATGCGCTGGAGAAGTTGACCGAAGTTTTGGGCAGGGGCAAAAACGTATTTATTGTTGGAGGCACTGGATTCTACGTAGATGCGGTAACTGGAAGAATTGATTTGAATAGCAACGTAAAACCCGATTTTGAGCTCCGTTCCCGCCTAGAAAAAATGACTTTGGAGGAATTGTGGGCTCTTTTGACGTCGTTAAACCTAAAGGTTTATGAAAAGATAGATAAAAATAATCCAGTCAGACTGATTCGAGCTATTGAGAAGGAAAAGGCCGGGGAAAACCGTGCCACTCCCCTACCCCGCCCCGATGCAGAATTTATTTACATAGGTCTCACCGGCTCCCGTGATCTTTTGTATTCACGGGCGGACAGATGGGCGGAGTTAGTGTGGCGAAAAGGATTAATTCCAGAAACCGAAAAACTTTTGGCAATGAATTTCGGCTCCTATCCTCCCCTGCGCGGACTTGTCTATAAAAGTGCGGTGTCCTTCATAAAAAAAGAAATTGGCGAGGCCGAAGCAGTGCAAAAAATAAAATTCGACCTGCACGCTTATATCAGAAGACAACAAACTTGGTTCAAAAAAAATAAAGATATCAAGTGGTTTGATATTACCAGCGATTCTTACATAGAAAATGTGTATAATTTTGTAAAGGAGAAAATTAAAAATGGATAAACAGGTTGTGATTTCTTTTAAGACGATTTTACTCACCTTTGCTGTTGCGCTCGCTGGTTATGTGATTTACCGCTTAGGGTCTGTGATAGGAATATTGGCTATTGCTACTCTTTTGGCCATTTCTTTAGAGTCAGCTGTAAATTATTTCATGAATCTAACCGTATTTAACAAGCCTTTGAAGAGAAGTGCGGCTGTATTAATTTCTTATGGGCTGCTGCTTTTTGTAATGATAATTGTTGGAACGATTGGAGTTCCTCCCGTCATAAATCAATTCCAAAAAATGATTGTCGGAATTTCGCAGATAGGTCATGAGCTTAATTTGGGAGAGGATTTTAACCTTCAAATTAGCGATTTTCTTCCGCAGGCTGCAAATGTATCCTCACAGGTACTTTCAGTTACAATTTCACTTTTTTCTAACGTGGCTGCCATATTTAGCGTCTTCGTGCTATCTATTTATATGTCTTTGGACTGGAAGAATATTAAGAAGCGCTTCATTTCGTTGTTTCCCGAGCATTTAGAAGATGAGGTTGAGGATACCTTAAGTGAAGTTGAGAAAAATGTTGGGCACTGGGTGAAGGGGCAGTTGATATTAATGATAGTTGTCGGCCTTGCCTCTTTTCTCGGGCTTTTATTATTGGATGTAAAGTATCCGCTCGCTTTGGGGATGATCGCCGGTTTGTTGGAGATAGTTCCGATGATAGGCCCTGTTCTGTCGGCGGTTATCGCGGCGATAATCGGTTTTGCTGATGCGCCGATAAAGGGTGTGGGGGTTGTTGCTCTTTTCATAATTATTCAGCAGCTTGAGAACAACCTACTTGTCCCGAAAATTATGCAGAAGGTTTCAGGCTTTAGCCCGATAATAATTTTGTTGGCTTTGCTTATTGGATCGGAATTTTTTGGAATAATGGGAGCTATAGTAGCAGTTCCTTCAACAATGATAATTTCAATAATTTTGAAAAGGACGCTTGGTCGTACAGTTTGAGTTTTACACGGGAAGCGAGTAAGCCAGATTCTGTTCGCCCGCAAAGCGGGTTGCGAATCATCTATCTACGCCCCATCTTCGTGCCTCGTCGAGCAGACTGGTAGCGGCACATTCGTGGGTTGCTGAGGGGTGGGATTGCCCGTTTCACCCTGTTTCATGGCAAGAAGCTTTAGAAACAGGCTCGTCTCTGTTGCTCTCGGAGCGCGTGCTCGCCCTCCGTTCCTTCGCCCTTTCGGGCTGGGACACCAGAACTTACGTTTCGGAGATTGCCCTCCGTCCCCCTGCTCTACACAGTCTGGACTTTCCTGACCAGAAGGCCCGATCCGCCTGCTTCCCGTGTCCGTATTTTACCACCTTTAAAAACTAAAAGATGGTTCCATCTTCTGCAAATAAGCGGCCTTGTGTACTGGATGAAAAGTGATCCGAAAAGACAAATTTTATGTATTCAGGGCGGTTGTCGATAAGCAACAAGCATGTGATATTATTACTCCATGACTGAGCCACCTGATCCTGAAAAATTTCATGTTTTAACTCCGGCCGCGAAAAAACGTTTGATTTTCGCCGGTTTATTTTTTGTCTTGATAGTTTTGCCTTTTCTTTTGAGGTCATATTATCGTGTAGCCATTAACAGGCCGTCTCAATCCGGTAAAGAAGTTAACATTGAAATAAAGCGCGGTTCAAGTGTGGCGGATATTGCAAAGCAGCTGCAGGCGGCAGGGGCGATTAACTCTGATTTTTTGTTTAATATTTATGTTTATACGGGAAAGCTGGGGAGCAAAATCCAAGCCGGAACTTATACCCTTCCTGCGGGTTCTAATTTAAAACAGGTTGTAGAAATAATTCAGTATGGTACCAACGATGTAAAAATGACTTTCATTGAGGGTTGGCGTGTTGAGGAATATGCGCGATATGCCACTTCTCGACTCAACAATGTGGATTTTCGTGACTTTATTGAGCTGGCGAAAGAAAGAGAGGGATATTTGTTTCCCGATACTTATTTTGTTAACAAGGATATTCAGGAAGAGGAGCTTGTGGAAATTCTATCTGACAATTTTGCGGCAAAAACACAGGATCTTCTTACTGAAATTAATTTGCAAAAAGCGGGGCTTACAAAAGATCAGGCGATAATATTTGCGTCAATGGTTGAGAGAGAAATTCACACCGAAGAGGATAGACCGATCGTGGCTGGGATACTTCTTAAGAGATGGAGGCAAGGCATGAAGCTCGATGTAGATGCAACTACTCAATATGTGGCATCTCTTGTGGATGTTTGCCGGAAGCCTGATCATTGCCTTCCAAACTATGATGAAACAAAAGATTTTGACTGGTGGCCTAAAATTCTTTCGCAGGACGATCTTGAGCTGGACAGTCCCTACAATACAAGAAAAAATCCGGGGCTTCCTCCCGCTCCGATTTCAAACCCCGGCCTAAGTGCAATAAAAGCTGTGCTTTTTGCCCAGGAAAGCCCGTATTATTTTTATCTGACAGATAAAGAAGGTATAACTCACTATGCTTCGACATTGGAACAGCATAACGCTAACGTGAGCAGGTATCTTCAATAAGATGCGGGGTGTGCGCTCTCGTTTTCAAGAGCTCTCTGTACCATTTGTCTTGTAATTTTTAAGCCCAAAATCTTAACTATTTGTTCGTTAATAAGAACAGGCGCTCCAAAAATTTTGCACATTTTCAGTGCTACTACAGGGTGTGCGTTTACATCAACGCATATTCCGTTTCGTTTGAAAGTGATGTACGAATAAAATACATCGTCTTGGTATCGGTATATCTTGGCGCAAACGACTCTGGTTTTTAATGCATTGAGAATATGGTTGCACAAAGTTTTGAAATCGGGGTAAGCAAAGTTTGATTCATCTTTTAGTTCGAGCGGAACTAGAGTTTGGGGATTTTTGCAAAGTAGGTAGGTGATTTTCTTATCTTTTTCGGATATTGTTGTGATATATTTGGCTTTCTTGTACATTTCCTTGATGATAGAATATAGCTGTATAATTTACCTACCCTATGCAACTGCTCAAAGACATATACAATAGCGCCGAAGATCTTAGAGGGCGAAAACTCCTAACAATCACAGCAGTACTAACCCTTATCTTTTTCGGCATAGGAATTTTCATCGGGTATCTTAACAACAGATTGTTAAACCAAAATGAAAATAATCCCGCCGTCACGCTCCCGCCGCCGGTTGTGGATACTTCAACCACCTTCTTCGGGAAGATCTCCTATGTAAATCCTGATTACTACCCCGGCGAAGAGATATCTTACGTTCTAACGGATGCGTCGGGAAAAGACATAGTTCTTCTGAAGGCTGATGACGACAAGCTTTCTCTTGCTGAGGGGCTGACTGCAAAAGTTAAGGGCAAGGAAATGGTTTCTAAAGCGGGAACCAAGTATCTTATGGTTAAGGAGGTCATAATAAATGCCTCAAATTGAGTTTATAAACGTTTCTAAAGAGTTCGAGCCAGGCAAAAAAGTGTTAGATGATGTTATATTCAGGGTTGAACCGGGAGAGTTCGTTTTTTTGGTAGGTCCTTCGGGGGCCGGGAAAACGACGATAATAAAGCTTCTTACAAAGGAAGAAACTCCCGATACCGGAGATATTTTGTTTAATGACGAGAGTATATTAAGCATTCCGAAAGAAGCCATTCCTAATTTGAGAAGGAAGATAGGTGTAGTTTTTCAGGATTTCAGATTGTTGGAGTCTAGAAATGTTTTTGATAATGTAGCTGTGGCCTTGGAAGTTGTAGATTCAAGCTCGGAAGAAATAAAAAGCATAGTGCCCAATGTGTTGAACCTTGTTGGTTTAAGTGACAAAATGTTCAAGTATCCAAAACAGTTATCAGGCGGAGAAAAACAGAAAGTAGCAATTGCCCGTGCTTTAGCTCATGAGCCCGATGTTATTCTTGCCGACGAGCCTACGGGAATGATTGACCCCGATTCAATTGAAGAGGTGCTTGAGATTTTGGAAAAAATAAACTCATTAGGTACCACCATAATTATGGCTACACACGACCAAGAAATAGTAAATACTATGAAAAAAAGAGTTATACGCATCGAAAAAGGGAAAGTAGTTTCAGACAAGAAGGGAGGAAAATATCGTGCCTAAAAGTTGGTCGGCCTTTATGGCCAATGTGAAAAAAGAAAAATTGCTTAGCGCCTCGAATATAATGATTATGACCGTGACCTTTGTTCTTCTTGGTCTTCTAATTTATATTGTTGTTTTGTCCCAAACGTCATTGAGATATTTGGAAGACCAGGCTCAAGTTACCATATTCTTCAAAGACGATTTTACGGAAGATAAGATACTTGAGTTTAAAGATAATTTATCTAGGGACAAGAGGGTATCCGATCTTGTTTATGTTTCAAAGGAAGAGGCTCTGCGAATATTCAGGGAAATTAATAAGGATGAGCCGGTTCTTCTGGAGTCAGTATCGGCCAACATACTACCCGCTAGTTTGGAGATTCGTTCAAGAAATATTTCGGATTTGAAGCCTTTGGCTGACGAGCTGAAAATAATGGACGGGGTTGAGGAGGTCAGGTATTTTGAAGATGTGGTCTCAAGATTTAAGTTGTGGAGCACTGTTGTGTATGTAGTTGGATCTTTGTTGGTTCTAATGTTTTTGATGATTTCTTATTCTGTAGTTATAGCCGCGTTGAGAACTACTATAAATTCAAAAGGCGAGGAATTTGAAATTATGAAGATTGTTGGAGCTTCGGACGAATATGTCAAGACCCCGTTAATACATCAAGGTGTGTACTACGGTTTATTTTCGTCTCTCATAGCTTCAGTGGTAATGATTTTACTTGGGGTTGCTATCACACTGCTGCGCATATTCCCGAAAGGTTTGGGGCTGGGATTTTTGCCGGGTGTTTTTATAACACCTTGGGTTTTTTCAATCATCCTGGCAATAATCCTTTTAGTCTCTGGTTACTTGCTAGGTTATCTGGGGAGCTCCGCTGCCATCAAAAAGTATTTGAATTATTAACTTATGTTTGGCAAGAAAATTCTTTTTTGGGCTCTGCCTGTAATACTTATTCTCATACCCTTGGTAATTACACTGGGGCAGGATCCTATTGTTAAAGAGGATGTTGATGAGCTTGAGGAGAAAATAGAAAAGTACGAGAAGAAAATAAGCGAGCTTCAGGGACGCGCAAAGACATTGGCCAACGAGATTGAATACATAGACAACCAGATAAGCCTTACCGAGCTAAGAATTCAAAACTCCATTGCCAAAATCAATAAGACCGAGGAAGCGATAAGAAAATTGGCCGGAGACATTGAGGATCTGAAAGAAAGGATCGCCAAACTTGAAAAGTCAATAGATCATCAGGAAGATGTGCTGGCGGCTAGAATGCGTGAAAGATACAAGTCAGGAGAAGACAACCCCATTCTTGTGATTTTTGGATCCGGTTCACTTGATGCCGCGGTGCAAAAAGTTGAGTATCTTAATGCAATGGCAAGGTACGACAACAAACTTTTGGTTGAAATGAGCAATACCAAAGACAGGTACGATATGCAGAAGAACCTTTTTGAGCAAAAGAAGGAAGAAGAAGAAAAACTTAAGATCCAGCTTCTAAACGAAAAAGCCAACCTTGATACGTATAAAGGGAACTTGGTAAGCCAAGAGGAGGAAAAAGAACGCCTTTTAGAGATCACCCAAAACGACGAGGAAAAATACCAAAAGCTTCTTGAGGAAGCGCAAAGAGAGTTATACCAAATTATTGGGGCGGCCAGCGCACTTGTAAATACCAAATCGAGGGAGGTTAAACAGGGAGAACTTATAGGAATTCAAGGCAACACAGGATACTCATTTGGCGCCCACCTTCATTTTGGTGTGTACAGATACTCCTCATTGAAAGAGATAAGTGGGTGGAATTGGTATTACTCTAACTATGTTGATCCATTAAAGATGCTGGAGAGCAAAACAGTTTATTGGAATACGGGGTGCGAATCTGCTGGAAACAAGAAAGTAGGGAAAGGAGATTGGGAATGGCCGATGTCCAATCCAACCATTTCGCAGGGATTTGGCGTGACGTGCTGGTCGCCAATATACTACGGAGGAAAGGTACACCCCGCCATTGACATGTACGGGCCCGCAAATTCCCCGGTTTACGCGGTGGAGAGCGGGGATGCGTATTTTTGCAGAAATTGTCTAGGTGACGGCGGAAACGGAGTGTTTATATTCCACGACGACAATTACATGACTGTTTATTGGCACTTGAAGTAATTTCTATTCTTCATAGACACAACTTCTACCCCCAAGCTTCTTAAAAAGGCATATTTATTTGATGAGGAAACATTGCATCGCAGTTTTGGTTATGCTTTTTCCGATCTTATGCAGGGCGGATGGCTATTCTGGTTATTGCGTATATCCTGGTAGTTTTGTACAGGTTGATATTTCTAAAGCTGTCAAAGTAAAAGATGGTTACACGGTAGCGGCCCGTTCTGAACATTCCATTATTGAGCTGTACAAAGGAAACAGCGCTGAAGCAGATATTTCGGACTCGGCCCCCGGCGGAAGAGTATATTTGTCTTCTCTTAAATATGTGAAGATTTTGGGTATAAGCGGCCCTTATTTAACAGTGCTTTTTGAAGTTTTTGACGAGAAAGGAAGTAAAATTGCGCAAATGGAATCGGGCAAAATTTGCAATCTTAAGTGGTTAAAAGAGAAACATGGGACACCATCTCGATATTTTCTTGAAAAAGAGAAACCGAAGGTGGATTTTGCTATATTGGATGCGCCTACAGCTTTGAGCTCAAAATTTTTTTTCTTTTGCCTCAGTTGTTTAATAGCTGGCATTTTTACGGGTTTCATTGTTTCTAAAATGATAGAATACGATGGTGAAAAAAATACTTAGATGGATGCCGTCAATTATTGTGATGGCGGCAATATATGCGCTTTCTTCTGTGCCCGGTCCTGAGATTGACGCGGTTGGCCTTGGGGATGAGAGGTACCACATAAACGGGCATTTTTTCCTTTTCGTCGTTTTGTGCATTTCCTATTACTACGCTACAGGACGAATTGCGCTTTCCGTTGTCATGACGGCTATATTTGGGATCTTTGATGAAATTCACCAGACATTCACCCCGTTTAGAAGCGCCAGCTCTTTTGACATTTGGGTAGATATTTTCGGGGGGATTATAGGAGGGTTTATTTCATGGAAGTTTTGGCGTCCAATATCTCAGAAACTCAAAAACTTGCTCAAGAAATAGCCTCAAAGCTGAAGCCTGGGGATGTGGTAGCTTTGTACGGGGATTTGGGATCGGGAAAAACGACTTTTGTTTCTATGGCGGCGAAGGCCTTAGGTTTTTCAGCGAGAGTACAGAGCCCGACATTTGTCATTTCCAGAATTTACCAAAAACCATGATTATGATTCGGGTATAAAAAATATTCACCACATCGACCTTTATCGAGTGCAAGATAAAAAAGAAGTTGTGGATTTGGGATTGGAAGAATATTTTGCGCAAACAAATTCAATTGTGTTTATTGAATGGCCCGAAGCGGCTGAAAGTATTTTGCCCAAGAGGGTAATAAAGATATATTTTGAGATTGTGGATGAAGACACCAAGGAGGATATATGTACAAAATTTATATTGATTCCAGATTAAGAAAAGAAACCAAAGCAGTTCTCTATAAAAAGAGATTCCTATTTTGGTTAAAAAAAGATCTTTTAGTTGTTCAGGGTGATCCTGCAGATGCGCTATCCGAAATTCTGACTAGAAATGGTTTAAAGCCGAAGGATGTTGCTTTTGTTTGAGGCTTGGCCGGGACCCGGTTCTTACACCGGATTGAAGATGGGTTTCTCGGCTGTCAACGTTTTCAGATGGGTTTTTTGGGGGAGAACTCGCCCATAAACTGCCCCCTTCCAAAATATGGATCTGAACCAAACATCACACCGCCTAAGGCCAAAAAGGAGTATAATAGTTGAATATGAACATTATAGTGACAGGGGCCGCAGGCTTTATTGGTTCGCATCTTTCCGAAAGATTAAAAAGTTTAGGTCACGGTGTTATTGGTGTGGACAATTTTAATTCTTATTACACCCCAACGCTCAAAAAGTTAAATGCTGATGACTTGGAAGTTAAGGGTGTGCGTATAGAGAAAAGAGATCTTGTTTCGGATTCTATGTCTGATTTGTTAGAGGGCATTGAGGTCATTTTTCACCTTGCGGCTCAACCGGGCATCTCAGCGGTAACCCCCTTTGAGCATTACCTAAATAATAATATAGTTGCTACCAACAATCTTTTGAAGGAAGCCAAAAAATCCAAAGTGAAAATGTTTATAAACATAGCTACTTCTTCGGTCTATGGCGCACACGCAACAGGAAATGAAACTGCCGAAACCAAACCTACTTCTTACTACGGCGTAACAAAGTTGGCGGCCGAACAATTGGTCTTGGCGGCCAACAGGGATGAAGGATTCCCGGCCGCTTCTGCCAGATTATTTTCAGTTTACGGTGAAAGAGAAAGGCCCGAAAAACTATACATGAAACTTATTGACTCCATTTTAAACGACAAGCCTTTTCCAATTCGCGAAGGAAGTCAGGAGCATATTAGAAGCTATACTTATGTTGGTGACATAGTAGACGGGCTTGTTTTAATCATGGAGAACTTTGACAAATGCGTTGGTGAAATATTTAATTTGGGAACTGAGCAGGCGATCACAACAGGGGAAGGTATAAGAATTGTAGAGGAGCTGATAGGCAAAAAAGCTATTTTTAATGTTCAACCCAGAAGACCTGGGGAGCAATCTGAAACCCATGCTAACATAGACAAGGCCCGCCGTATTTTGGGGTATAATCCGACTACAGCTCCTCGCGACGGCTTGAAAAAGGAAGTGGATTGGTTCAAAGAAAAAATATGGAAAAAGATAGAACTATATCAATAGTAATACCCTGCTACAACGAAGAAAAAAATATAAATAAGACAATTGAGGGTTTGTTGGAATTGCAGGACAGGATCGGAGAGAAATTTGAAATAATTGCGGTCAATGATGGGAGTAAAGACGGAACGTGGGATGTTATTTGCGAATATTCTGAAAAATACCCCAATGTTATAGGTATAAACCTCATGACCAATTTCGGGCAGAGCGCTGCATATATGGCGGGTTTTGACATTTCCACCGGGGAATATATCATCACAGTTTCTGCTGATATGGAAATCCCCCTTGAGAATGTTGGGAAAGTTATTGAATATCTTGACGAGGGCTATGATTTTGTAAATACCCATCGGGTAGGGAGATGGGGGGATGAAAAGGCCGGGCGTCAGGTTAAGAGCGGGTTGGCAAACAAAATAATTGGAAAGATCTCCGGCGTTCACATGCAGGATAGAGGCTCGGGTATGAAGGGATTCAAACGAGTGCTGGTGGAGAACCTGCGTTTGTACGGAGAAATGCATCGTTTTATCCCCGACTACGTAAAAATGTACGGAGCCAAGATGATTGAGTTTGAAGTTGAGTTTAAAGACAGAGAATACGGCCAATCTTATTACAAGGGGCATAAAAGAACTGTAAAAGTTCTTTTGGATTTGGTTACGTTATTTTTCATGCTTTACTTTTCTACCAAACCTTTTAAAGCAATGCCCGGCCGCTTATTTGGATTTGCAGGTGCAATTATAGCCGGGTTGGGGGGTTTAGGCGCCTTCTATTTGTTGATTCTGAAAATAATGGGGCAGAGCATAGGGAGCAGACCTTTGCTGATTTTGTCGGTGTTGTTGATTATTGTAGGGATACAATCAATGATGACGGGAATGCTTGGGGAGTTAAATATGAGAACATATTTTGAGTCCTCTGGGAGAAAGACTTATATTGTAAGACAGATAAAAGGGAATAAGGTAGAATAACATAATTGCTTTTTCAACTGCCTTGAGATAGCATAGATGGATATCAATTTGTTTATTGTTAGGAGGTGTTTATGGAAAAAACTAAAGGTTCAAACATAGTTCAGCTTATTTTGATAGCCCTGCTCGTAGGTGCAGCTTTTTACATCGGAAGTTTGTCTTCAAAAGTTGATAGATTGGAAAAAATGGGAAAGGAAGCCGCAAAGCCGACTAATGAAGTGGCCGTCGGAGCCGCCTTTGATTCTGTATCTTTAGCTTCGTCTTTGGGCATAGATGCCAATTCATTTAAAACTTGTGTTGATAATAAAGAAACTAAAGCGCGAGTTGAGGAAGAGGAAAACTGGGGAAAGAAAGCGGGTGTTTCCGGAACCCCGGGAATTATAATGTACGATACTAAAACCGGAAAATCCATATTTATACCAGGAGCGGTAGACTTGGAGACAATGCAGAACTTTATGGACAGTTTGATTGCTAACAAAAGCGTTAAGCTTGGTAATCAGGAGTTTAAGCCCGAGGTGATTAGTGACCTTAAATCAATGGTGGACCAGGATTATTTTAGAGGTGAAAAAACCGCACGGGTACAGCTATTTGAGTACTCAGACTACGATTGTCCTTTTTGCAAGAGAGTCCACCCCACTCTGAAATCTCTTTTAGAGAATAATCCAGGTGAGGTTGTTTGGATTTACAGACAGTTTCCTCTGACGCAGTTACATCCTGAAGCAAGGATTAAATCTGAAGCAGCCTTGTGCGCAGGAAAGGTTGGTGGAAACGATGCCTTTTGGGCTTATTCTGATGCGTTGCTAACGGAATAACTTGTTTGATTTTTGCGGGGGTGAAAGCCCCCGCTTTGTTTATTATGTCTATCAAATATGTTAATGCGATAAAGGTTTTAGCGGTTATAGGTGTAGGGTTGGCGCTTTATCTTTATATAAATTACCTCAACCAACCGGTTACCACAATTTGCACTATCAACAGCAAAGTAAATTGCGATGCGGTTATCAGCGGAGAGGTAGCCACTACTCTAGGCGTACCGACGGCTCTTTATGGGTTGGTTGGGTATATGGTAATTTTGATAGCGGCATCTTTGAAAAAAGGAGAAGCTGATGTTTGGGACGTCTCTTTTTGGAACATTGTTTTGTTTAAGAATCACTTTCATAGAAGTTTTTTCAGCTTGGGGTTTATTGTCCGGTGTGTGCGTTGTGCCAGCTAGATATGGTGGCATTGTTGATACTTTCGTATCTGGTGTTGAGGCGAAAAGGGATGCCCAAGCCTGTTGAAAACTCTGCGTAGTAATTTCCGTTATCTGATTTGTATAATAAAACTCATGTTTGGAAACTACCCAGTTAATGATGATTGGGTTTTCTTTTGGCAGGTAAAAGCTTTCTCAGAGGGAATATTTAAGTTAAATGCAGAGCTTGATCCATCTTTTGTGGTGCAGGGGGTTCTTGGTCTTTTCTGGTCAAAAATATTTGGGTTAAGTTATATTTCCCTGCAGATTTTGACTTTTCTATTATCTCTAGGAACTGCATTTTTCGTTTATCATATTATCCGAATACAAGGATCAAAAAAGGCTATTGCTATCCTTGGGGCATTAACTCTATTTTTCAACCCTCTTTTTTTTGCATCTTCTTTTACTTTTATGACAGATAACTATCTTTTATTTTTCCTTTCGGCTGCAAGCTATTTTTTTATTCGTTATCTTAAGATGGACTCTTACAAAGATTTGTTTGTGAGTTCCCTTTTCGGTTTCTTGGCTGCCATGACAAGACAGAATGGAGCTTTAATTTTTGTTCCTATGATTGTACTTGGTTTTACAGCGCCAAAGGATAAAATCAAAAAAATATTGGTACCGACGATTTTTCTAGTCATTTCTATCTTTGGGTCTTTTGTTTGGCCAAGATTTGGGGTGAATAAACGTTTCGTTGAGATAGAGGATTTTACCGTGCGTTTGTCTACTCTTTTGTATGCTCCGCAGTATTTGGTGATTTTTTTATCTCCTGTATTAATGGGGTTTACGTTGGAGTTGAGGGGGAAAAATTAGAAGGGCTTTTTATGTTGCAACGGTTTTCCTTTTTGCATATTTATTGTTTGTTACTGACATCTTTCCTATGGGCAATGTTTTGTATCTAGAAGAGCTATATTCAAAATCGGATTTCAGATCAAATTTCAGCATTTTTGACAACATTTTTGCTAAATTATTTTTTTCCATTCTGTGGGGCATGGCGTTTGCAAAGGGTACGGTACTTATGTACGAGAAGACAAAGAAAGGAGGCAGGCTGTTCGAGCTAACCGCACAGGAGGCTTTTGTAGCTGTTTCTGCGTCTATAAATTTCGCTGTGTTACTTGTTCCCTCTGACATATACGATAGATATCTTCTACCGACGTTTCTGTTTTTGCTGATATTTTTGCTGGGTAAATTAGCAAAAGATGCGAAATCGCCGGGAGTTTATCCTTATATTAGTATAGCGATGTTGGTTATTATATCAGTATTTTTGCAGTGGGATTTTTCAGCCAGAAACAGGTTGATGTGGAAGCAGGTGGAGGACTTAAGACAGTTAACCCGGCTTTAGCACAAGTATAAATTTTAATGACACATATATTAATCACACTGTTATTCGCGAGACCCGAGATTTTACAGGTCTTGAGCCACGACGTGGGAGTTTTGAGCCGGTATGTTTTATTCAGGATTATACAACTGAGACTTTAAGCTGGTTTTTTGGCAAGATTGAGGGGCTGTCAAACATGTTATCTACCAAAGGCCTGACAAATCCTAAACCGCCGACGGTGAGGAAGAAAAATTTACCTAGAATTAAAAACAATCTGGATAAGCTTATATATAATGAAGAGTATTTTTCACCGATATACGGTCTAATTGGGAAGAAAGCATATGTAGGAAGCTTCTGTGTAGATTCAATGAGAGATTAAATTTAAAACTTGAACTCTAGGTAGAAGTTTCAGCAATTTTTATCTGCTAATCGAAAATACCGCTCAAGTGAAAGATTTGAGTGTTGCTCTGGAACAAAATAGAAACACTTTACAGAAGACTGGCTCTTTTGTTTTCACCTATTTTTAAGAGTTTTGCTGTACCTTCGCCCCTTCCTGCGCCATTTTGGTCAACAAGCAATAAGTATAAACTGTCTTTTTCCGGCCATAGATTGTACGGATTATTTTTTGCGGAATCGGGGGTTGACTTTACCCTTAAATATTCTTCCCAATATGTTGTACCTAAATCCCTCCTCAAAACACCCGCGTAGTCAGTTCCTTTGTAGATCGGAAGGTTCATACTTGGTCTTTGGACGAGTGTATATTCAAAATTATTGCCAACAACCACTTTTTTGATTTGATCATTTTTGTAAAGCGGGGTTTGGCCGCCGTCATTTTTATCACTTCCAAAGAACTTGCATATATACCTGATTACGCTTAAACAAATAGACATTGATTGTCCACATTTTCAAGACTTGGTTACTACTTTATACTTATAGTTAATGCCACCGATTTTTAATAAAAATTCTTCAATAGCATCAGCTGTTTCATATGTTACTCCGACTTTTGACCCAGAAGCTCTCAAAAATGTCAAAAGTAAGGTTGATTTAGACAGGTACATTTTGAGGCAGACACAGGGGGAGTCGGTTTTGCTCACAGAAGCTTACGACATACCATCATTGATGTATATCACCAACGTAATATACAGTTCCTCGCCTGAATTGGTGCTTGTAACAAAAGATGGTTTGAAAGTTCAGATTTTTGATTTTACATCAGATCCGGTAATAAGACCTTCCGAAATTATTACATCATTTTCAATATTAAATAAGGAAATCCCTGAAGGTAAATCAGAGCAAGATATTAGAATAAATATTCAGGAAATATGGGAAAGAGAAACATCAGAAGATGTTTTACAAAAGCTTTATATCTGTTTGAAAAACATTCTAAAACAATCCCCCGAAACAACTAAAACAACCTTAATTGGTAAAGAACCGGTAGTTTTATTTTTACTTACCCAACATATTTTAGCTACTAGAACTAAAGAGTTATGGTACCAAAGTGATTTAGATTCAAAACCAGTGAGGATATATTAGTATGGCAATTCCTTACCAAAGACGAGATGAAGGTCAATATCACGAGGCTAAGGCGCCGGAAGAGGCATTAAAAGGTTTGGATTACCCTGTTGTAGAAAATAGAGAAAAGATAATGGAAGTAGCACGAGAGCATGTCAATTTTGTACTTGTTGGGGAAACAGGTTCCGGTAAAACAACATGTTTGCCAATAATGTTAATGGAGATAAAGGGGGAACTAGGCTTAGAAGGAAAGATAGCAGTTACCCAACCTAGACGTGTTGCTGCAAGAAGTGTTGCTAAAAGAGTGTCTGATCTTATGGGTTGCGAGGTTGGACAAGATGTCGGTTATCAGGTGCGGTTTGAAGATCATACAACAGAAGGTACTGAGATCAACTTTATGACTGACGGTATTTTGCTTAGAAAAATGCAATTTGATCCCCTACTAAAAGACTATTCTATTGTTATGGTAGATGAGGCGCACGAGCGAAGCTTGAATATTGATCTTTGTTTAGGTTTACTCAAAAACGCAAACAATAAAAGAGCGAAAGCAGGAATGGAACCTATTAGAATCGCTGTTACTTCAGCCACAATTGAGCGTGAAAAGTTTGCAAAATACTTTGGTAATGGAGAATCAGGTAATTCTATAGAGGTACCAGGAAAAATGTATCCAGTACAAGTTTTCTATGAAACACAAAATCCTAGAGATTTTATGCAAGCAGGTGCAGAAAAGGTGAAACAAATAGTTGAAAGTGGGGATCCCGGTGACATTTTGGTTTTTATGCCTGGTAAAGAAGAGATAGATAGAACCATCGAAGACATTGAAAAGTTAATAGACCCAGATTCAGTTGAGATTATTAGACTCCACGCGGATATGTCTCCGGAAGACCAAGATCGTATTTTTCATCCTAATAGTAGAAGAAAGATAATAGTCTCGACAAATATTGCTGAGACATCCGTAACGGTTCCGGGTGTGAGACATGTTGTTGACTCTGGGTATATTAAACAGATTGAGTTCGATGCCGAAACTGGTATAGAGCAGCTTGTGTTACGACCGCATGCGTTGAGTGGTTTAGAACAAAGAAAAGGACGTGCAGGAAGAATCGCACCTGGTAAATGTTACCGATTATTTGCTGAAGATAGTTTAAAGGAACGTTTACAGTATCAAACCCCGGAAATACAAAGATCGGAATTGGCTCACGTTGTACTGACAATGAAGAAAATTGGTATAGATGATGTTGAAGGTTTCGATTTCATTGATCCCCCAGAAGCATCATCTCTCCATCAAGCTATTGAGACACTCAAAACTTTGGGTGCTTTAGACCAACACGGTAATCTTACTGAAACTGGGGATTTAATGGCAGAACTAGGTTTAGAACCAAAGTTAGGAAGAATGGTCATTGAAGCACATAAGCATGGTTGTGTAGAGGATATATGTACTATTGCCGCCTTCTTTGGTGGGAAAAAATTATTTGTAAGACCAAGGGAAAAAGAAAAAGAAGCTGATCTAGCACACGCACAGTTTAAAGATGAAAACTCAGATTTTATTTCATATCTTAATGTTTGGGATGCTTATGTACAGAATGGTTATAGAGATCAGTGGGCAAGAGAAAACTTCTTGAACGGTAGAGTTCTGGACGAGACCAGGAAAGTCCGTTACGAGCTTCTTAGGGTTTTACGACGAAATGGTATTTTGGTAAATGGTAATGGAAATGGCGGAGTCCACGAACATGACAAAGAAGCTATTGGAAAAGCTGTAACAGCAGGTTTAATTGGTGGACTAATGGAATATGACAGGAGGTATTCTTTTAGGAAAATAGATGGAACTGAAAATGGTATTTATATTCACCCATCATCATCAACATTTGGCATTAGTGATTCCCGTTTTTTACTGGTTTCGGCTGAGATATTTAAGAATCCGCAGGGAAAAATATACGCTAGCAATTGCCAAATGGTTAAACCCGAATGGATTCCAGAAGTTGCTCCTCAACTTGTTGTGCCTGAATCACCTTATGGTGCAAGATATGATTCAAAAACGGATGCGGTGGTTAGGGACATTGCTCTTAGGCTGAAAGGAAGCATCAACGATACCGTAGTTGGTAAACGCAGAGAAGTAGTTGAAGGTCCTGAGGCAGTAAAAGTTTTTGCGGGACGCATTAGTTAGGGAAGAAGTTCCGCTATCAGAGGCGCTAAAATCCATTATCGAAAAAGAATAAACAGGAAGTTGCCCGTTTAAACGATTTATGGCGTCGAGCCGAAGGAAATTTTGAGGGTTAAATATGGAAAAAGAGTTTTCTAATGAAGATTTAAGTCAATTTTATAGAGAAAGGCTAGAAGGTGCTGGTGTGTCGTCAGCAGCAGCTTTAACTAAAGCAGTTGAAGCAGGTACTATCGATATTTCTTTGGATATTTCTAAAATAGTTTCTCCTGAAAGACAACAGGAAATTCTTAAGAACAGCCCAGATAGTGTTGAAGTAGGAGAAAAAACTTATGGTGTTAACTATACCTACGAAGCTTACTATAAAAAGCATGTGGCAAGTATTACTATTCCGATGGAGGAAATTTTTGAAGTTGAATATATACCTGCGCTACCATCTGGTAGAACCCTTGTTGTAAAAGTTACGGATTCTGCTTATGTAAGATTCTCAGGAGAAAATCTCGAAGAGCTAAAAACAAAAGCGGAAGAACATTTGTTAGCAAAACAGTGGGAAAATTTCAAAAACAGCCCGGATGCCCCAAAAGAGCAAAAGCTAAAAGAATTTGATCCCCTAACAGGTACGCTACCAGAATTACCAGAGCCTGTAACATTTGGCACAAACCCCAGAACACACGAACCTGCTTTGGCATACCCTGCCCTAACATACAGTAAGCCATATTGGTCAAGTGATATTCCGTATTCTGTAACTTTTTACAAGACACAGGCCGAGGCTCAAAAAGCACAGGAACAAGCGCTAGCCCAAATCGAAAAAGTAAAAGAAGAAAAAAGAAAAGAAGATGAAAAGCGGGAGTTTCTCCCATCTGCAAAAACTGCTCTTGCAGAGGTCGAGGATATGGTTTCGCAAATAATATCTGACTACGAATCGTTTGGATTAACCTGGAGCGAATTATCTGAGATCAGAGATAAAGTAAGTAATTTGCGCTATGAAACTGGGATAGATCCAAAAGCTGTTTTAGACAGAATTGGGGAAGTTAAAGACAAGGTCGTATCTGCCTTTGAAGTAAAAGAGAAAAGGGATAATCTAGCTAAAAGGGTTGAGGAACTAACTGCAGAAAAATATTCTACTTGCCCATTATGTGGTGGTGACCTTTCAAACGGTGATTGTACAAGCGATAACCATGAAGTCGAAGCAATTCAATTTGAAACTGATGAGTATGGGCATGAAACTGGTCCGGTTTTGCTTTCCCAAATTAAAGTAATAACAGAAAACGGCGATGAAAAAATTGTAGTGAGACTGATGTGTAGTGCTGGTACTGGAAAAATGTATTCCAAAGGGGATATATATTTGGAAAGTGGCTATGATATAAGATACGCCGAAAGGTGGGAAGGGCAACTTGGTGACTTGGTTTTTGAAGATTTTGGTAGGATTTTGACTTCAGAAGAAAGAGAAAGATTAAAACTTGGAGAGTCACAAAGGCCCTTGCCTGAGGGTGTATTAAAACTAGGTGATGCCATTGATGCCCAAGGAACAGCGATATTTGCGAAACAGGCCCCTGAGGATATGCAGTGGCATTTAGTACAAGTGCTGCCGAATGGTGCTGTTTTGGGTTATAAAGGTTACAGATCACAAGCAACCGGTTCCTCTCCAGAAGAGTTAATCAGAAATTATTATAAAGGTTATCCGGATCTAATTAAGAAAGCTTTAGAAGATTATGCGCGTTCCAAAGCTGAAATATCTTTAGAAGATAATCCCGTGGCGGCAGCTTCTACGAATACTACCCAAATAACATCAAGTATTGAAGAAAATGAAGAAAGTACCGGCGAACTAACAGGGAGGAAAAGACAAAAGTTAGAGGAACAGGTTAAAGAGGCTGAAACAAAACTTACAAATAGAACAGCAGAACTTGAACGGATATTAGAAATAGAAAGAGCAACCGCACTTAACGTAAGTAGTGGTGAAGTAGAAACTGAAATCGCAAAACCCGGTATGAAAGTATTGGCAACCTTTGATAAGACTGACGAGGCCGGTAATAGTTATGCCGAAGTAGTTGAATGGCCGAAAAATCGAGTTTTACACTTACAAGCCCAAGGATTACAGGGACAACAATATGTTGAAATAGTAGCGCCTGTTGAAGGGGGCACTTTTCACTCTGAAGATTTAGGTTTAGATGGGGTTATGCTTACTGTTAAAAAGGTAGATCCATTTGAAACCGACGAAGTTATTAAAACCCAACAAGAAAAACTTCGGAAATTGAGAAGGCGTTTAGGGCAATAGTTATATGATTGTTATCACGCCAGAATCAGCTCGATATGATAATTTAGATCCAAATCCTCGTGTAATTTCCCCGGATTCAGTAAGTAAGGAAAATGTACCTAACAAGGTCTATTCATATTCCAAAAAGTACGGAGAAACGATTTCTACTTTAAAACCCGGTTTTGAATTAAAGGTCGAAAAATACGAGGGTGTTTACGAAGTAGATGTTCCTGAGGAGGTATTAAAAGTTTGTAAGGAAGTTTACGGTATGGGCGGACGAGCGCTACTTGTTGGCGGAAGTGTTAGGGATACTGTAATCTCCACAGAATTTCCAGAAATGCACTTGAAACCAAAGGATTTTGACTTGGAAATATACGGAATGTCTACCGAGCAACTTCAGCTAATTTTAGAGACAACTTTTGGTTCAGAAAATATTGATGCAGTTGGCAAGGCCTTCGGAATTATAAAGGTAAAAATACAGAGTTGGGATGAGCCCTTGGACTTTAGTATTCCAAGACGAGACTCCAAGACCGGTGAAGGACATAAAGGATTTTCAGTTCATGGTGATCCGTCAATGACAATAGAAGAGGCATCTCTGCGCAGAGATTTAACGATTAACTCTATTGCTTACGACCCATTAACAAAAACATTGTACGATGCTTATGGTGGTGTAAAAGATATTAAAAGCAGGACGATAGAAGTAACAGATATAGAAGCGTTTCAGGAAGATCCACTTAGAGTAATGAGAATAATGCAATTTGCCTCAAGGTTCGGTTTTGAAGTTTCGGAGAGAACAACAGAGCTCTGCAAGCAAATGGTTGAACGTGGGGATCTCGATTCACTACCACGGGAAAGAATTGCTGAGGAAGTTAAGAAATTATTCACCAAAGGAAAGAAGCCTTCAATAGGTCTTAAATTTGCGCTTGAAGTAGGATTTGTTGAAAGATATTGGCCAGAATTAGGTGCACTTGTGGGGGTTCCTCAAGAAAAAGACTGGCATCCCGAGGGGGATGTTTGGACACATACCCTTCAAGTAGTTGATGCGGCAGTAGAAATCGCAGATAGAGAAATAAAATTGGGAAAAATGCAAAAAGAGGACAAGTTAGTTTTAGTTACAGCATCCTTGTGTCACGATCTTGGCAAACCTGCCACAACAAAATTTATTGACGGAGCATATAGGGCCAGAGGCCACGAACCGGCAGGGGTAGTACCAACAAGGGAATTCCTTGAACGAATTTTTGGAAATCCCAAATCAAAGGAAATAAGCGAAATCACACGAAGGGTCTTACCTCTTGTTGCAGAGCATTTGAAGCCAAAAGAGTTCTGGGAGAACGAGGTCAAAAGAGGTATAGATCAAACAAGCGCAATTAGAAGACTAGCTGAACGTCTGTCAGATGGAGACAGAAAAACATATGCTGATGGCGGTGGTTCCAATATTTATATGCTTTCACTTGTTGCAGAGGCAGACCAACGAGGTAGAAATGGTGAAGGCACTAACTTTTTACAACGAACTCAGGTACCAGAACTTGAAGAATGGCAAAGCTGGTTACTTCACAGATCTACTGAATTAAAAGTCGAACAAAAACCTCCTGAAATGTTACTAACCGGAAGATTATTTTTACAAGCTTCCAAGGGTAAAAACGGAGGACCTTGGTTGGGTGTAGTACTTGATGCTGTGTATGCTGATCAGCTTGACGGAAAAGTTACATCCCTTGAAGAAGCGTTAATGAAAGGACAAGCCTATTTTGAAACTTTTTTGCAAAAGGTAAGACAAGAATCACAGTATAGATCTAAGCCGGAACGAGCAATATGGGAAGAAATAAGAAAACTTGAAGATCCTCGTGTATATCTTTATTCCTAATTGCATTTAACAGTCTATCCACACTCTTGACAAACACCACAACCCATAGTAAAATTAAAATGTTAATAAATAGGGATCGCAAAGTTCTTACCAGTACCAAAACTACTCTTTGCCTTCCAATAAAATAAGGCTGGAATCTGGTAAGAACACACTTGCTACCAGCTCCTCGTCTTTTTTGTCCCACAACCTATGTGACTTTATGATGTCATATTGGCTGTTAGACAAGATCTAGCAGACGTCCTTTGACAAGGAAATAGTTAGGATCAGGCATTACTCCTAATGCTAAGGCTGATTTGCTCTTTTTGGGCTTTTAATAAAGAGCTTAGGAAGAGCAAATCAACCAAACTGAACCAATCCGTCCCAAGGTTAGCTACGACTAAGGGTAAAACAACGGAAGGTTCATCAGGCACAAAAGGAGAAAATGCCATGGCTATTGATTTTTCTCGGATTGTACGTTTCTCAAACGGTGTGCGGTTGATCAACTGCACCCCGCACCCTGTCGTTTTTCTGGACGGGGATAAGCTCGTCGAGGCTCAGCCCTGTGGGGCTACGCTTCTCGCGGTGGCCGTCGAAACCCCTGCGGGTAACTTCGGTGCCGCCCAGCTCGTGAAGACTGTGTTCCAGACCAGTCCGCAGGGCGAAGAGGAGTTAGCTCAGATCGAGAGGAGACAAGTGTGCTCGTGTTGGGTTCGATTATCAGCGCGCAGGCCTACCCAGGTCGCGTGGTCGGCATGATCTCAGCTCCCGGTTTTGAGCGGATGCCCCCGCCGGAGAAGCGCTACAGCACTGAGAAGTTTACGATCTTCTAGCTTCTAGGCTACTCGAGTTAGGACGGGTTAATCCTTGAACAAGATTGACCCACGATAGGCTAGTTCTCGTCTGGGAGATATTGATGCAAAAGGCTAACGCCCCAAACTTCAATATCTCCCGGTTCCAAAGATTTTATGAACTTGGTTTCGTAAAATGTTAGGAGCTTAAAGAAATTTAAGAATAAAAATGCGTCTGCGTTGAGTAAAGGTAAGATACTCATATTCAGGCGCCTTTTTTTGTGTCTAATAATAGTCAGTAAATTGGTATAATTACGTTGCTATAACAAAGAGAAACACCAATAAGCCTTCTCTAAAAAATTATGTAAAAACTGAGGTAACTACTGCGGTAAAAGATACAGATGGAATAGCACAATAAATGATACGAGATGCACGTGCTTTAACCGATTCTGTAAACAACCGAACAGCTTACAGGTACTCAAAAACCTTGAAAATGCCTTGGAACAGATTCAAGGGCGTAAAAACAAGCTTGTAGAAATGTACATGGGTAATCTGTTAGATAACCAAGAAGATTTCAAAAAACGTAAAGCGGACTCAGAACAAGAGAAAAAGACACATTAAAAGAATTAAATGCTCTAAAAACCCGAACTAACAATTGGATGGACTTGGCTATAAAAACCTTTAACTTTGCCAAAAACGCAAAATATCACTTTGAACACGGTAAATATTAGGATAAAACTTTAATACTTAGAACATTAGGCACGAACTTTTACATGTTAAACTGAAAATTTGTGTTGATCTACTAAAACCCTTCTTTATGTTCAAAAATAGCTAAAAATTAGTAAATAAATCTTTTGAAGCTATTGAACTTCCAAAACGTGCCCATGTTATGGCAACTAATTGTGACTTTCAACACTGGTTTTTAAGATGGTCGGGGTGACAGGACTCGAACCTGCGACCTTTCGCACCCCATGCGAACGCGCTAGCCAACTGCGCCACACCCCGATACCAGACGAGTCAAAATTTACCATCATTCTGGCCAAAAATCCAACGCTGGATGTTTTTATGTTATCACGAAAATAAGGGAAAAAAGAAAGGCGGCATAATTTTTTTGAAATTAGCCGCCAAGTTACAAGCTTTTTTTTCCGCGTTCTTTCAGGCGGGAGAAATCCTCGAACTTTCTTTCTCCCTCCGGTTTTTTGATGGGTTTCCTGTTAGGCTTTGTGAGCTGACTTTTTGACAGATAACCCCAAATTGAAATAACCCGCTCCTTCATTTTTCGATTTAAGAAGGTAGAGGGCCTTACGCGACTTTCGTACACTAAATCCCCCGTAGCCGAACCTGTTGGCACTTGCGTAGCCCCCCATTTTAAGATCTCTTGGTGAAGCTGGGTTACTTCATACTGTGCCAACTGGGGGTCAGGTCTAACCCAGAACACGTACATGGAGACCCTCCCTTTCCTGTGGAAGAAGTGAACGCGGAACCAGGTCCAGGGCGTTCAGAATCTCCATTTTTTTACGATCCTCGCACTTGATCGTTATTACCTTATCTCTATCTTCAAAGGTAATAACTGCGAGGGGGTCAACACGAAAGACCCGGCGGGCAAGTGCGACCACCAAGGTCTCATTCAGGTGGGGACCCTTTATCACGATCATTTTAACCTCCTTTCTAGTTTTTCTGATTTCTGAAGATGAATGTTACATGATGTTATTAGAAAAGAAAAATCAGAATACGCGAACAAACTTCACAAGAAAAATTTGCCTGTATTTTCCAAAAGCGAGTTTTTTTGCCCAATTTGAGCCAATATCGGAAAGTTTTTCTTTTGAAAAGGAATCAATCTCGCTAGTTTTCAATTTTTCTGAATGACATGCAAACCCCGCTATTACAACATTTTTGACTACTCCCTCGCTTAGTTCCGGCAAGCCCAATCTTTTAGCTTCGGACGGTTCTAATTCAACGGAATATCCGAGCACAATTTCAAGCTCTCCACCTTTTTTTAGTAATTTTTCCAGTTTGCGCACCGTTTCTTTAGACGGATTTAAAACCTGTCTTAGCAAAGACCCCCACGGCAAAATTATAGTAATTTTGTCTGCAATCCCCGCAAGATTGGCGGGCAGATTCTCAATAGATGAAACCAAAAAGAGCACGTTATCCAACTTCTTTCTTACACACTTCACCGAATACTCCCGCATTTGAGATTTAACAGGATCTATTCCAATGCACAGTATGCGGGGGTTCTTCAAGGCAAGTTCGTAAACGTATCTTCCGTCACCCGTTCCTAAATCCACATGAACAGAATCAAATTTATTGGCCAATTCGATTATATCTTTCACCGACACTTCAATTGTCTTATTTCCTTTTACCCACTGCATGCGGTAATGATAGAATAAGCCCGTGAATAAAGCAAAAAGAGACATTTTACCTGTTTGGCAGCCTATTGGTGTTTCAACAAACAGACTATCTCAAATCGTTGGCGAGCAATTTAACACGTTGTCCAGCCATACCGGGACTTTGGATCCTATGGCGGAGGGTGTTGTAATAATTTTGCTGGGGGACGCCCGCTTTAAAAAATATGAATACGCTTGCTGGCCGAAAACCTATGTGTTTGAAATAGTATTTGGTCTTGCTACAGATTCTTACGACGGAATGGGTTTTATCAAAGCAAAAAGTACAAAATATCCATTAGAGAAAGAATGCAAGGACGTATGCGCAAAATATGTAGGTCCGTACTCTCAAAAAGTCCCAATTTACTCGGCGGTAAAAGTAAAGGGAAGGAAACTTTTTGAGTGGGGGCATTCAGGAGAAAAACCGGGAAAAATTCCTGTCAAGAAAGGAGAGATTTATTCGCTAGAATTATTGAATTATAGAAAAATCAGGGCAAAGACGGTCATTGATAACATTTTATCCAGACTGAGAAAAATCAAGGGAAACTTCAGGCAGGAGCCAATTATTTTGCAGTGGGAAAAAGTTAAAGATACTTTGGGCGCGACAGATTGGACAGCGGCCAGATTTGAGGTTGAAATGACAAAGGGGCTGTACGTTCGGTCATTATCACAAGATATTTGCAAAAAGCTTAAATGCAAGGGATTTGTTTACTCGCTCAAAAGAACCAAAAATGGGAATTATAGAAAAAGGGACTGTATGGATGTAGCAGAGTTATTTGGTTCCTGGAAGAATTTCTACAACCTTATTTCGGGAGTTAAACCCTGATACTATATTTATTCTTGATTTTGCGATTCCGAAATAATCGGACAGAGCTTCTATAAGCTCGTTGTTGGCTTCGTTGTCTTTGGCAAGGGCTTTTACGGAAACCCTAAAAATGCCGTTGGATTGCTGTATTTCCCGTGTTTTTGCCCCCGGTTTTAGTAATATGTGGATTCTCATAAGTCTTTTCATAATAATACATTCTAAGTATTTTTTGAATTTGGGCCGCGGCTATTGGCAACCCCGCCTCATTGTGAGAAAATACCTAGGTATGAGTATTAGAAAAAAGAAAAAAGACGCGCAAAAAAATAAAATGATCAGAAAACACAGGAAGAAGTTCAAGAGAATAAGCTAGCTTTTCTGAGCTGAATTTCCGCCGAACCTTCTATCTCTTTTGTTGAAATCTTCAATTGCTTTCATTAGTTCTTTCTCGTCGAAGTCGGGCATGTGGACTTGGGCGAAGTAAAGTTCGCTGTATGCTGACTGCCAGGGCAAAAAACCGCTTAATCTTTTTTCGCCGGAAGTTCTAATTATCAGATCGGGGTAAGGATAAGGCTGATCTTTTGTGTCAAAGTAATTCTTTAGCGAGTACATCGGATACTTCCCCACATACTTTCCTGTCTCATTTTTCAAATCTTCAAGATTAACAACACCGTTTTTGACATCTTCGCATACTTTTTGCACGACCCTTATTATTTCATCCTGCCCTCCATAATCTATGCATATGTTGAGGTCATGGTTGGTGTAAGATTTAGTCTCTTCCTCGGCTTGTTCCAATTTCTTTCTTAATGATTCAGGCACCCTGTCTTTTCTGCCAAGATGATAGATTCGTACCCCGTACTTGTGGGCGTCTTTAATGTTGTCGGATATGTAATCTTCAAAAATTTTCATAAGGTAGGATACTTCATCGGAAGAGCGGTTCCAATTCTCGGTTGAAAAACCCCAAAAAGTCATTGTGTGGACGCCTATTTCTCTTGAATAGTGAAGGAGCTTTCTCACAGCTTCAAACCCTCTTCTGTGGCCTTCAAAGGGGGGAAGTCCGTGTTCTTTTGCCCATCTTCTGTTGCCGTCCGGAATTATGGCTATGTGGTTGGGAATATTTAATTTCTCTGTTTCTTTTGTAGTCACGGCAGACTATTTTACTATATCAGGGCCTGAATGTCCTGTAATACCTCTTCCGCGTGCCTTTGGGGATTTACTTTTTCGTATACTTTTTCAATCTTTCCTTGAGGATTGATCAAAAAGGATGTTCGCCTTGTTCCCAAAAAACTTTTGCCCATGAAGCTTTTTATTCCCCAGACGCCGTATTTTTGCACAGCTTCTTTGTCTGGATCTGATAGTAATGTAAATGGGAGATTGTGTTTCTCCGCGAATTTTTTGTGGCTTTCTACAGAATCGGTGCTTATACCTACAACCTCAATTCCCAGCTTTTTGAAATCGTCCCATATGTCGCGAATGGAACAGGCCTCGGTTGTGCACCCGGGTGTGTTGTCCTTGGGATAGAAGTACAATAAAAGCCATTTGCCCAAAAATTCGGACAGATTTCGCATTTTGCCGTATTGGTCGGTTAGTGCAAAATCAGGAGCAAACTCACCAACGGCGAGTATTGGAGAACGTTTAGCCATATTTAATTCCCTGATTTTATAAGTTCAGATCTCCCAGATCTGTTTCTTCAATCACCTTATCAAGTTCGTTAACGTCAAAACTATCAATTTCTTTGATAACCTCTTCTGCCGTTGTCTTTTCTGTTGCTTGTGTTGTGGTTACGGGGGCTATCTGTTCGGTTGGAGCCGCGCTAGGTTGCCTTTGAAGCTGTTCACTTGGAGCAACACCTACTATAACCATTTTGTACAAGAACAAGCCGATAGCGGCCAAAATTATTATCAGGGCCAGAACGAAGAAGATCTTTAATCCTTTTCCTTCGGAATATTTCTTAAGCTCATCCTCAACCGGTTTGGGTGTATTCCAATCAGGGGTTGGTTCTGATGCCGGGGTTTGCGGCTGTTCTGCTGTTGGTGTTTCTATTTTTTCGTCCATGATTTCTCCTTATGTGCAATTAAATAACTTATTCCTCCGTCTCGTTTTTTTCTTGGTTTTGAGCCAAGATGACGGCTTTCATAGCGGCGATGTCTTGTTTAATGTCAGTCAAATAGAAGGTTTTGATCTCCTGTATAACTTCCCTTGCGGTTGTATTTTGGTCTTGGGCATTTTTCAGAGCCGCCGCAAAAGTTCCTGCCGATTCATCGCATGCATAGGTTTTCATTGCTTCCAGCCTGACTTTGTACTCTCCGACCGCACTCTTCAATTTTTCTGTTAGTTCCTCTAACTTTGCTAAGTCCTCTTCAAGAGCCTTATACTCATTAGTGTTGCCATACATAGGTTCTAGTCTTCCTAGAAGATTTCTGAGTTTATTTCCAAGGCCCAAATAAATTCCTTGGTACAGATTTTCGTTGACTCGATATCTCTCCAGCTTGGCGTTTACCCGTTGAGTTACGAACTCGCACCTTCGCTCCTGGTTTCCTAATTTATTAGGATTAGGAGTAGTATTGTCAGATCCCGGAACATTGCCTACCCCCCTGTTCTGATTTTGCTGGGCGGGGAGAACGGCTTGCGCAGAAACGATGCTAGCAAAGGAAATAAATAACAAAGGTGCTATAAATATTTTTGAAACGTTTCTTATGTGCATGGGATCATTATATAAATTATTTGGTTAGTTTGGCAAACTCGGCTGCGGTCATAAATTCGGGATTTGGGTGGTCGTTGTAGTTTGGGTTTGGTTCAATATCCGCTGTCCCGTTTTTTCTTACTATGTAAAAGGCCATTCCGTGCAATTTTTCTATTTGATCGTAGTCGGCAGGTGTGTGGCCATGAGTCCAGTTGTCAAAAGTTATAAGCGGTTCATTTCCGACATTGCATAAAGAGTGCCCCCACTCTTGTGTTATGAGAATTTCATCCCCCGGGGACAGACTTACAATGATAAATCTTTCCACCTTCGTGGGAATCCAAGAGCCGTCAATAAAAAACTTTTTTTGCATTAGGAGTATTCCCTTTCCGCTTACTACAAGATAGGTTTCTTCAAAAGGATCGCTGTGGTAATGGCCGAAGGTTTTAACAAACTCCTCCCCGTAGGTTCCCGGAGATAGGATAGTCATGTTCTCCCATTTTTTGCCGCCGGTAATTTCTGAAAATACCCAGTAAGCAAAATCGGGGCCATCAGCTTCGGGGTTAAGCAGAACAGGAGTTAGTTCTTCTTTTGATCTGACCGTTTTTATTTGCATAGGCAGTTGTTAATATTTAATCAGAATATTGACCGATTGAGATTTTTTCAGCCCTTCTATAAAGGCTGTGTACTCGGTTGCTAGTTTTTGCTGTTTTATCTGCTCCATTGCTATTGATCTTCCCTCTTCATCATCGTTAATCCCCGAGCCTTTGTAAGTTTCAATGAATTGGTTGATTTCTTCGTCTGTTACGTTGAGTTTGTCCTGAAGAAGTTTTTCAACGAGGATAAGGCTTTTTAGCTGTTTCTTGAAATCATCTTCTGTAAGTTTGTTTGATTCAAGCCAATTAGAGAAGGTCATCCCTTGCTGGGAAACGCTGTCTTTGATTGTTTGCACCCTTGAATTTATTTCATCATCTGAGACAACAACATTCTTGGTTTTGGCTTCATTTTCAACTAGGCGCCTTTCTACCAAACTATCAAGAGCGCTTTCACCCATTTGTTTTTCCAAAAGGCTGATTATTTGCCACCTAAATATTGGTTTTCCGTTGACGGTGGCGGCTATAACTAGTGATCGGTAGTTGTAGGCAAGAGCGCCGAGACCAAGAATCAACAGCGCGATGACCAGAACCAGATTTCTTTTCAACTCTCTTTTTATGAAGGCCGTTACTTCTTTGAAGGTTACGGGGTTTTGGTTGGGGTTTGTACTCATTGGTGTGTGTGCGGAATTTTCTTCAACCACACTCTCCTCTTCTTTATCAATGTCGTTTTTGTTGTTAGTTTTTTCTTTTTTGTTCATTTTGCAAGTATAGCACAAGATTTTGTGCTTTTTGTCAATTAAGTACTACTATGCTTAGATTTAGCGCGGTGGCGAAAGCCACCCAAAGCGCGTACGGAATAAGAAGCTTGGCGGCAGTTTTTGAGATCTTCTTGAAAGACAGCACCGTAAAAATTATGGCAGCTTCCAGAAGCAAGATTTCAATAAGCGCTATTTCGGGAGACCTCATTCCGAAAAATATTACTGACCACAGGGCATTAAGGCACAGCTGTATTAAAAAAAGAAGTGTCGCCTTTCTTTTTTGAGATTTTGGGGATTGGTTTATCCAGATAAGGTATAGGGAGACGGCCATTAGTATGTAAAGAAGCGTCCACACCGGTCCAAAAACCCAATTAGGCGGACTGAAGAATGGTTTGTTTAGGCTGGAATACCATGTCGGAATGGAGGGGGTTGTGAAAAACGAGCCAAGAGCCCCCACCGAGAAGGTAATAAGCACCGATAAGGTTAACAGCAAAATCTTTTTCATTGTTTTCATTATATCTTGAGAATGCGTCAAAGGGCTAGTTTGGGCAAGCAGGTGTTTAAAGGCCCGAAAGTTTGTCGTCGCCGAAATCGTTTTCGGGTGTTGATAAGTCAAGAGAATCCAGAGATTGAAGGTCTTTATCTATGTCTGCGCTGTGGTCGGCAGGTTTTGTTTCTGGGGTTGTTCCCTCTGTTTGCGAAGAGGTTTCTTTCTGGCCCGCCGCCTCTGTAGGTAGTTGCTCGGTTGTCGTCTGCCCCGCTTGTTCTTCTGTCTGCTCTGTTTGGGATTCTGTACTCTCAGGTTTTAACATTCTCAACAAAGTTGGTTTCAATGCGGTGTAAAGCAGAGCCACCCCCAACACAATAACAATCGTCACGAGAGTCGGAATTATTATGTTCTTTTTGGGTTTACTTTCCTCCATATGCTCTATCTCACATTTTGGCTTTTCAAAGCTAAAATGTCAGGTCTTAGTTCAGTTTGGTAAAACGTTCTTATATTTACCACGTCTCCCCTAAGTTCTTTGAGGGCGTTTTTAGCGGCGGTAAGTTTCGTGTTGTAATCGGTATTTCCGCAAGCATTTTTAGCGGCAGTAAGTTTGGAAACGAAATCGTTGTAATCCTCTTTATATTCGTTAACCAGTTCTTCTATGTAGTCCAAATCGGCTTCTATTTCGCTTACGTCATAGCCCCAGCTTTCCCATTTATCTATCATTTGAGAAAGCCTGTCTAAAATTTTGGTATATGTTTCTAAATGCTTTGTTTCTGAGTTAGAGAAGGTCTCAAGTTTATCGTTTATGCTTGATGAGATTACCGTGCATGCGAGGATCTTGGGATCCACTTTTATTGTGTCTTTAATTTCTATCGGGACAAGCGCATAGGTCGAATTCTTTGAAAAATATAGCAGTGTGAGTGTGATGATTGAAACAAGGGCAGATCCAAATACCCTTTTCATGGTTTGATACTAGCACTTTACGAAATAAATGTAAAATTTTTTGGGAATGGTGGTTGGGATTTATTTAAATTCCCCATAAAAGCCGCTTTAGTTTCTGTTCTCTTGACTTTTACAGGTGCTAAAACGGTTGCGGGTTTGTGTGTCAGATCTAAGCTGATTTGAGAGAAAAATTTATGATTGAACCCGAGTTATCTAAGACTGTTGACGATAGAGAGAGTCGTAGGAGTATTGTGAAGTTCAATTCAAATAGCTTTCTCCGTGATATGAGACATCTATGACCAAACACACTTATCAATTATTTAACAATACTATGGTCAGCAATTCTATTTTGTAGTCAATCCTGTTGTTTTTTGGAATCAACATGAAGTGTGAGGAACTACACTAGATTTTCCTGCTGTCATAAGCCCAATGAAGAAGAGCTTGCCTCTGAACTCTTCTGCAATTCAAGTCTCCAGGTAGGCAGTTTTTCTTTATTTGAGAAATGTGCCTTTTCATTGCCTTCCATCTTTTTATTTGTCTTTTGTCCTCTTCAGGTATTCTCCTTCCCATATAATATCGGCAGTACCATTGAAACCACCCCCGTGGATCTTCGGGGTGAATCCAGCCTTTTCTTCGCCATACCGAGAGGGGTTGGCTGGCATTTACCTTAAAGAAGTTTAATGACGCGTCATGTTTTTCATGGCAAAGCTTGGCGTTTTCAAACCAATCTTTAGGAAACTCGTTTCGGCAGTCGGTCATATATTTTCCTCCAAACACCCCCATTTCAAGCATTTGTTTAGGAGTAAGTTCGGGTTTGAACTCGGGATCAAAATTTTTCCCCATGGGTTCGGTGAGGTAGTAAATATAGTTCTTTTGCATCAGGTCATTGACGATTACTTTCTTGTCCATATTTTTTAGTTTATCAGATAGCTGTATATAATTTGATTGTGATAAACACGATGGTATTTGTCCTATTTGTAATTTTTGCGTACATGAATTTTTGGTTTTTTCTCTCTTTAATTTTCAAAAGAAACGACATCGCGGACATTGCTTGGGGGTTGGGATTTATTTTGGTTGCATGGAGCTTGTTATTAAGAGGGCAATCTACCATTAATCCGGCGTTTGTGATGATTGTAATTTTGACGACTTTGTGGGGGTTGAGGTTAGCCGTTCATATTTACTTTCTCAACAAAAATAAAGGAGAAGATTATCATTATAAGGCATGGAGGGACGAATGGGGCAAGTGGTTCTATGTCAGATCTTATCTTCAGGTTTTTCTTCTGCAGGGATTTTTATGTTCTTAATTAGTTTTTCTGCGGCGGTGGCTTCTACCTCTTTTCAGAAACTGTCTTTTTTAAATTATATTGGTTTGGTCGTATGGATTGTTGGGTTTTTCTTTGAGTCAGTGGGGGATTTGCAGTTGTCCAAGTTTTTAAAGGATCCTAAAAATGCCGAAAAAATAATGAGGGACGGTTTGTGGAAGTATACAAGGCATCCTAACTATTTTGGCGAAGTGGCGCAGTGGTGGGGGATATTTTTGGCGGCTTATGGGGCGCCTATGTGGTTATTGGCCGTCATCAGCCCGGTAACCATAACATGGATTATTTTGAAAATTTCGGGGATTCCGTTGTTGGAAAAGAAATATGAGAATAACGAGGAGTTTCAGGAGTACAAGAAAGTTACAAACGCCTTTTTCCCATGGTTTCCAAAGAAAGTTTAGAGAAATTTTCGGGCAAGCAGAAAAGCCAGGCCGGCTGTGAGAGAGCTTAAAAACATTCCCCATGCAATATCTACCAATGTTACTTTGAGCGGCCAGTCTCGGAGTGTGGCCAGATTAGTGAGATCATATGTTGCGTAGGTGGCAAGGCCGTACAAAGCGCCCATTAGGAAAGCTGTTGCCCATGTTGCCGGTGAATATTTTAGGAGGTAAAGGTCTAAAATTTAGGCCCCCTTTTCTTTATGAGCGCGTCATTTACACGGTAGAATTGTCCTTTTGCCGGGTTCAAATACGCTAAATTTATGGGCTGATAGGGGTGCTCGGGCGTGTGAATCTGTGTATTAATGAACAACGGGGCCTTTTTCTGTTCCTTTTAGCCAAGCGATGGAAGTGCGGGGGTCGTATTCGAGCCAGTCGCATGGCAATGTGGGGCCTCCGAGCATGTCAACAACACACAGGTCTGCCCATTGTTTTTGACCGTTAACGTATTTAAATGGCGTGAGGCCTTGTTCTTTCCAGAAATCCACTACTATCTCAATGTCATGGGGGCTCATTCTACTTACCTTATATATATAGGAGTCGTGAAGAGGCCTGCCGAAACCGCCCGCGTACTCCATGGCATCTTTTAGTGTCATCTTGGTTAATTTTTCGATGTTTTCGATGGGGATAACTACGCTTATGAAGTCTAGTTCTATTGACATGGGGTTATTATACCATGGCTGTCTCTCCTGAATGAAATCCGAACCTACTACCAACAAAACCCCGACTAATGCCGCGCCTGCGGCGCGGCATCCCGCCCAGCGGCTCGCCGCCTGACGGCGGACAAAGCCCGCAAAAATTGATTCCTTTGTCTTGTCCTAGATGGCTGGGGGATAGGGATTCGAACCCCAATAGGCGGGTCCAGAACCCGCAGTCCTACCGTTAGACGATCCCCCAATGTGTCAACCTAATTTATCGTTCACATACCACTCACATATCAACCAGCTCAAAGCCTGTCTTCGCGCTAATTTTACCACTTTCTCTTGCGGTATTGAACTTCTCCTCAGTAAATGGACCTCCCGCCCCACGGTGACGGACCGTTGCACAGCATTGCACCGCCCCCCCCCCGCGGTGGTGAACTCCCCCCGTCAACATCGAACTGTCGCACAGCATCGCATCCCCCCCCCAACCCCTCATTGTCCCACCCCCATTAATAAGATAAAATCAGCCTATGATAAGTACTCAACATAAAGAGCAACGTGTAGCAGTTTTTGTAGATGTCCAGAACATGTATTACTCCGCTAAGAACCTATACGGAGCAAAGGTAGATTTCGGAAAAGTCTTGGCTCAAGCCGTGGGTTCTCGCCGCCTAGTCCGCGCCTTTACCTATGTAATAAAAGCCGATGTCGGCCAAGAAAGAGAATTTTTTGAAGCTCTGCACAAAATCGGCTACGAAGTCAGAGAAAAAGAGCTCCAAGTATTTTTCGGAGGCGCCAAAAAAGGCGATTGGGACGTGGGTCTTTGCATGGATGCCGTGAGGTTGATTCCTAAAATAGACGCAATGGTTTTGGTTTCGGGCGACGGCGACTATACCGACCTTCTAGAGTACGCGAGAAGCCAAGGTGTCCGCACCGAAGTAATTGCCTTTAGTAAAACGGGATCAAGCAAGTTGTTTGGAACGGCGGATCAAGTTACCGACATGTGCGAAGCTCCCGAAAAATTTCTAATAGGAAAATCCAAGTTCCAACTTTTGTCCGGATTCGGCCAGCCTACAAATGTTAACAACATTCCTGCCAAAAATTAAAAAGCCGAGTTT
>BPJL01000002.1 GCA_026004595.1 Patescibacteria group bacterium
AAAGATAGTGAAAAATGAAATGATTGTGAAAAGCGGCGACAAAACTTGGAAATTGGGGCCCGAGCAATTGATAGGTTATTTGGACTTTCAACGTGACAAAGAAAAAAATATCGCTGAATTTGTACTGAGTGAGCCAAGATTCGAGGCATTTGTAGAAGAAGTAGCTCAAGAAATAAATCAGCTCCCCCGCGAATGGTCACAAGCGTTGAGGGAAAAAAGGTAACAGGGTTCAAGATAATAAAAGAGGGTAGTGAGCTAGATAAGAAAAATTTTGTAAGTGCTTTCCGAGACGCATTCTTTAACGCAAAAAAGACGGTTGATGTTCCGACCGTTTCTGTTTCCGGTCCCCCCGACAAAGACAAATACGGCATTGTTGAGTTGCTGGGGGAGGGAAGTTCCACGTATAAAGGTTCTGCGCAGGGGAGAATAAAAAACCTGAACTTGGCGGCCGAAAGAACAAATGGTGTTCTTGTTGCCCCGGGGCGCTACCTACTCTCTTAATAATTCAATTGGGGAAATCAGCGCCGAAACCGGTTATGACATTGCTTACATTATTAAAGAGGGAAGAACAGTTTTAGGTTCCGGCGGAGGAGTCTGCCAGACTTCCACGACATTGTTTAGAGCAGTTTTGAACTCTGGATTGCCGATTGTGATGAGATACCCCCCACGCTTACCGAGTCAGCTATTACGAACAAGATATGCCGGTGGGTTTTGACGCCGCAATTTTCCAGCCATCTTGGGATTTCAGGTTCAAAAATGACACAGGGAATTACGTTCTTGTACAAACTGAAGCGGATATAGAAAATTACAAACTGACTTTTAAAATTTTCGGAACATCTGACGGCAGGGAAGTAACCATTACCGAACCTGTAGTTACTAATCAAACTCCTCCGCCTCCCGCTTTGTATCAAGATGACCCCACTCTGCCTAAAGGAGTGGTGAGACAGGTGGATTTTCCAGCCTGGGGGGCTAAAGTGAAATTTTCCAGAACCGTAACACGGGGCGGGGAAGAGTTGTTTGTTGAGAATTATGAAAGCAGGTATCAGCCTTGGCGCGCGGTGTATCTTGTGGGAACAAAAGAGTAAGGGGTAAGACGGTTTAGAGTTGCGCTATTTTGAGACTTACTATCGTGTATTCATCTTCTTTTTGTTTTGTGATTGTGATGGTTGCTAATGTATCCATGTTTTTGTATGTAGTTACATAAATTCCGTTCTCTCTCTTGTCTGATTCGGGTACCCATTTTTTATCGCTGAAAACATTTTGGTAAAAAGTAAGCACTTCTTCTGGAGATTTTTTGGTTTGAAAAGTTGTTTGATTGGAATAAGAAGTTTTGCTTGAACAAATTTTTTCCGAGCTTATCGGCATGGGAAGATCTGATTCTTCATGGACAGAGGCTCCTTTTACTTCTTCTGTCGGTGTTGAGGGTTTGGGGTTGTATTTAAGAAATGCCAAGTAGCTTCCGGCAAAAGCGAATAAGAGTACTATGAGGATCGGTATTAGCTTTTTAAGATCTGTGGGCATTTTGTAGAATTATTATACACGAAGTTAGGGGTCGGTTTTTGGCTGGGGTTAGTAAAAGAACCGATTTATTGGTAAAATTTGTGGCGTAATTGTGAAGGAAGGTGAAGGAAGCCGCGGCCCCATCGTCTAGCGGTTAGGACAGTGGATTCTCATTCCACTAACCGGGGTTCGAGTCCCCGTGGGGTCACCAGCGAAAGTTCGCAAAAACCGCCGCCAAAATCAATCCGCCCCCTCATCCTTATCCTCCCTATCCTGCCGCATTTTTTCCTCCAAATCTATTTCATATAATTCGCGTTCTAACATCCAGTTAGTTGCCTCTTTTTTAGGTTTTAGTGTTGTGATGGTAGAAGATGTATCTTTGAGCCACTCTTTATAAGTGTTTTCTCTGTGTTTCTGTATTTTTTCAAGATCCTTTTCAAATTGTTCCCTGATTCTATCTTCTTCAAATTTTCTAAGAGTTTCCGGAGGATTGCGCCTCATATCCTCATTAACTGCCCAATTTATAATCTCTTCGTTTGATGGCGGGGGTATCCCTATTTCGGGATAAAGTTTCAACGGCTTCTCTAAGCAGCCGCGCTCTTATGGGATTTACTCTCAAGTGATGTTCGGCAAAATACTTGTCAAAATAAGGGTTTTCTCCTTCGGGGGGAACTCTGAAGTCATCGGTATTTTTTCCCTTTTTTTCCTCCCCGCTATCTTTGGTTTCTTCGGGCGGCGTATTTTTCTTTTCTCCCTCGTTTTCAAAGTCAAACAAGTTGTCTTGCAGCCATTTTTCTTCTGTCATGTTACTGCTCTGTTTTCTTCCCGCGAGCTCTTTTGATAATTTTTATGACCAGCCACGCTACTGCAACAATTGGTAAGTACACCGCAATCCAAATTCCCGCGGTCCCAATTTTTTGAAGCGTGGTAAGCATTGACCTAACTGCTTGCTTGAATATGACTTCAGGTCTCCAGGATTTCTGGGGCGTGTAAGGAAGAGCAAGCTCATCAGTTGAAATGTAGATCGTTAATTTGCTGGTCTTGGTTGTCCCGTCCATGTATAGAAGCTGGCCTTTGTAGGAGTCTATTTGGTTTTGAACTTGGTCAATGGCATTTTGGACATCTAGCATTTCTCTCACTGTTGTCGCTTTATCAAGTATTGCCATCATTCTTGCTCTTTGAGCTTCTAAATCGCCCAACCTTCTTTCTATGTCAATGTACTCATCTGTCACGTCCCGGCCGTCAACGTTTTCAGAAACAACTTTCACGGAAATGGCGCGAAGGTATTGAGACATCTCATCCACTTTTTCTGAAGGAACTCTAATTGTGAGGACTGCGTTTTCTCCATATTCTGATCTGCTTATGTTTGTATTTACCACGTACCCTGCCACTTGCAGAGTTTTCTGTTTTATGGTTTCAACAGTTTCTGTTACGTTTTTGACGAGAAGTGAAAAGTTAGACTCCACAACAACTTTTCTATCGGTAACATCGGGTTGAGGAGCCGCCTTTCGTGCCGCGGGGTAGGAGTTGGAGAGTCCCGCAAGAGGAGTTACTCCTCGGTAGGAATCCATTTCCGAGTATTGCACTGCCGAACCCCCCAAAAATGTTCTGGGAAGATAAGCGAAAATTTTGCTTAAAAGAAAAACCGCGATCAAAATATTAAAAGTGAGAAGCTTGTGGGTTTTTACCCACGTAAATATTTTATTTACCATGCGCTAATCTTCTTATGGGGGTGCTTTAATGTCAAGTTACAGGGATATTTTTGATGTTTTCAGTTTGCGCAAAAATATTTTACTCGCCGAAGGCTATAGATTTTACTATGTTTTCAATCTCGGTTTTGTATTCGGGCGAACCTGTTTTAGTTCCTATCATAAGAATGAACGGTTCATTTTTGTATGTTGAGTAGACAAATGTGTATGTAACATCTTGCCAGCTGAATCCCGAAAGTTTTATCGCAGGCTTTCCTCTGAATTCGATTGTTTCCGGTTCAGCTCCCGATGGGTATCCCTTAGCTGCAAAGTAGTCATCATCCATTTTGTTTCTTTCGTTTTCAACGAAGCTTTCAAAAGTTGTATTTCTGTCCAACCTGCCCACCACCCCAATGGTTACCCCGGTGCTAGGTTCTTCTTCAGGGCACATAGAAAGAAGTATTCTATATTCGCTGTCTGTGGGTGTGGGTATTGAGCATTTATTAATGTAGCTGGTCGGGTACTCAAATCTGACTCCCGTTTCTTTGTCTACGGCTGATTTTAGAAACTCTGTCACCTCAAACCTTTGCGGTAAAAGATTTATTGTTTTTTATGATTTCGTTTGTGGTTATCTCGTATTGCTGTCTGTACCCTATGTCGCCTTTGTAGTATCTTGATATTTCAAAATACTTTCCTCCAAAATCAATGTAATAGTTTCGGTAGAACCCATCGCAGTAATCGATGGTGTAGTTCAGCGAGTCGTATTCACCCATTTTTCCCGTACCTACATTTGAGTAAGTGGCGTTTTCAGGGCAGTTTAGTTTCATTGCTTCGAGCCGAGTTGAAGCAAATTGAGAAAGATCTCTCGTCTTGGTGGAGAAGACCGTTATTGTTACTTTGTATCCTTGTATAAATTCTGCGGTGCTGTTTTTAGAGTACAATACTTCAACTTTTCCTTCGCCTTTTTCAGAGTTGAATGATTCTGTCAGTGTGGTGTTGGTGGGGTACTTAAATGAGATTTGAAGGGTGGTGTTTGAGTACTCCTTGTCTTCTTCGGGGGCGGCAACGGGTGTTGTTACAATCGGTTCGGCGGGGGTATTGACCACAAACCTTCTGCGATCTTCTATCATATGTTTTCTTATCTTAAGGCCAAAAATGCTTCCAGCTATCAAGATTGCCAGTATAACAATGCCTATAGACACCTTCTTTATGAAATTCAGTTTGTGCTGAAAAAATTACTTTCTGTTTTTTCCTCTGGCGAGGAGCGCATCAAATTCTTGTGTTCCCACTTTTGTCATGATGAGTTAATGATACATTTCATTCATTGTCCTTGTAAATGTTGACAAATGACTGAAATAAATATGTAATTAAAATACAAATGAATAGAAATAAATTTATTTCTGCCCAATAAAAAATTTTTCAGAGCACACTGTGGTGTGTGTTGTTTTTTTAGGAGGTGATTTTTAATGCCAGTAAAGAAAAGAGCACGAAAGGTTGCAAAGAAAGTCGTTAAGAAAGCAAAGAAGACCGTTAAGAGACGAGCCAAGAGAAGAGCGAAGAAGTAATAAAAGTATCTTTTGGCAGAGAGCTTTTTAAAGCTAACTGCCCTCACTTAACGATAATTCTTTTGAAGGTGGCTTCATCATTAGAGGCCACTTTCTTTTACGTAAAAAAATCAGAGACCTAAAAGTTCGGAGTTTTTCTGCATCGCCGTGAGCGTTATTTTTACAAAGTCTTCTATGCCGATCCCAAGTTTTTCTTCGCATTGGTAAATTTGTTCTCTTTCGACTTGTCTGGCGAATTCTTTTTGCTTGAATTTTTTCAGCACGGAGTCAACCGAAACATACGCCAGTTTTTTCTCAGGCATCACGAGAGCGACCGCCACTATAAAGCCTGTGAGTTCGTCACAGCATTCAAGTGTCCACTCAAGTTGAGTTTGGGGCTCCCGAAGTTTTGTAATTTTTGAGTTGTGGGATTTGAAAACGTTTAAAAGTTCGGGGATGAACATCGTAATTTTCCATCCACTCTAAAAGTTCAACCGTATGTCTTGTTGGTTCATCTTTTGTTATTTCCCAGTCGGCGTCGTGAAGTATCCCTGCTGTTTCCCATTGTTCTTGCGTAAGTTCGGTTTTTAGAGTCCCGGATTCTTTGTAGTGTTCGTAGAATTCGGCGAGAACTTTTCCTACTGCGTAGCAGTGCCGCCTTAAGTTTTGATTTTTCATTTTTTCGTGAAGAAGGTTAAACGCTTCACCCGTGTTTAATAATTTCTTGTCCATAGGTTATTTGATCCCGTATATTTTTTTCGTTACCGAATCTAATTCGTGTTTAAGCTGGGGAAAAGGAACCCCCTCTCTTGCGGGGACATTTTCTAAAAACCAAAAAACTCTTTCAGAGTGTCCGTATCCTAAAGTCGGGGGCATTCCGTACTCAAGCATTTCTACAAAGTCAATATCCAAGAATTGAGCTTCGGTATCTCCGCTGTCTCTCAATGCTTGCTGTTCCTTAAACCTTTCGTATTGGTCAATGGGGTCGTTAAGCTCCGAAAATCCGTTCCCAAGCTCTCCTCCCGCGGCGATGGGATGAAACCTCATGGCTACTTCGGGATTGTTTGGATCAGATTTTGCCAGGGGCGACAAGAATTTTGGTTCATTTATCACAAAGGCAGGACCAGCGATGTCTTTTCTTGCAAGTTTCCAAAGGGCGTCAACGCCTCTTGAAAAATTCATGTGTTTATTTACTTCAATGTGATTTTTTTCTAAAACTTTTTTGAGCTTTCCGAAATCATTATCAAAGATGTCAATGTCAAATCTTTTTTTCAGTATTTCTGAGTAGTCAATGATTTCCCACTCGTTTCCAAAGTCAACCTCAAATCCTTTCATGCTGAATTTTGTGGTTCCGTAAACTTTTGTTGTTACGTATCTGAAAAGGTCTTTGATAAATTTCATTCCGGCATTCCAGTCGGCGTACGCCCAATAAAATTCCATAGCAATATGTTCGGGAAGATGTTCGTCTGAAATCCCTTCGTTTCTGAAGCGGGGGCCTATCTCGTAAACTTTTTCATATCCTCCGCCGATCAGGCGTTTAAGATAAAGCTCTTGGGATATCCTCAAGTAGAAATCTTGGTCTAGGACGTCCATGTGTGTGACAAAGGGGTTGGCGTCTGCTCCTCCGGGAGTTGTTTCCAAAACCGGAATGTTCATTTCAAGAAAACCGTGTTCTTTGAAGAAGTCTCGGTGGGCTTCCCAAAATTTGGACCTCCTGATAAATCTTTGGAAAACTTCGGGGTTAAGATTTGTGTCAATGTATCTGCGTCGCAGTCGCGTTTCTTTGTCTTTCAATCCGTCCCACGCGTCCGGAAGAGGCCTAAGGGATTTTGTGAGTATTCTGATTGAGGTAACTTCAACCGATATCTCTCCACTTTGAGTCTTGGTTAAAATGCCTTTTCCCTCGGCAAAATCTCCGTTGTCAAGAAGACCCAGATCGGCAAACCCTATTTCGCTGTTTTGGTAGTTGGGATTAAGAAGGGCGGCTTCCTTTATATATAATTGTATTTTTCCGGTGGCGTCTTTGATATCTATAAAAGCTAATTTTCCATGTTTTCTGATTGAAATTATTCTTCCGGCGGCTGTTACCTCTTTTCCTTCAAGCTCTTCGTAATTTTCGTGAAAGGTAATGTTGGGATGCGACTTGTTTGATACGGCGGGGTATGGATCGATTCCAAGTTCTCTAAGTTTGTTGAGCTTGTCTATTCTTATTTGTCTTAATTCGGAGAGAGTCGCCATTAACCTATTCAATCAGAAATGGCTTTAATAATCAATCTTGAGAATGGTGTAAATGAGTTTTCCCATCGGGGCTTCAACCTCTATTTTATCTCCGACTCTTTTGCCGCAAAGCGCGGAGCCGAGAGGTGATTCGTGAGATATTTTATTTTCCAAGGGATTGGCTTCGGGGGCTCCAACGATGTGGTATTCAACTTCTTCGCTGTCCATTCTTACTCTTACTTTAGCGCCCACCCCAATGACTTCTTTTGAGCCGTTGTCCTCGGATATCACAGCGTTTTTGAGAAATTCCTCAAGCTCCGTGATTCTTCCTTCAATGTATGACTGCTCCTGCCTGGCCGCGTCATATTCGGAGTTTTCGGATATGTCGCCCATCTCACGGGCTTCTTTTATTCGTCTGGCAACTTCAGGCCTTTTGACATTTACAAGTTCTGACAGCTCGGCCTTTAGTTTTTCCAAACCCTCTTTTGTTACATATATAGTGTCTTTTTTATTCATATGTTTCGTGAAGCCTTCTAAAAAAAAGTTCCCCACCTAGTTTTTTGGGGGAGATAGCGCTTCGAACGGAATACATTATACATAATTAGGTTGGGGTGTCAAATGGACAAGACTCTAGGTTATTGTTGTAGTTATGGGAAATAATGGCGGTTGAGGGGTGATATAATGCAGGGAATGTCATTTGATTTTATACCAAAAAAAGAGTGGAATTTTGGGCTTTTATATGATAGGTACGATAAAAAAGCCCTAGAAGAGGAGCTGGAGGACATAAAGAAGCGAAATCTGGAGTTTGCGGCGAAATGGCGGGATAGAAAAGATTATTTAGAAAATCCGGAAATATTGAAGCAGGCGCTGGATGAACTTGAGCAGATAGAGGCTACTATAGGAACCTCTGGAAAGCCCGGTTATTATTATTGGCTTAAGTACCAGCTTGATCAGCAGAATACCGAAATCAAGGCGGAGCTTGGAAAAATTGAGGATTTGGGAACTTACTTGGAGAATGAGCTTGAGTTTTTTAGACAGAATATTTCAAGAATCCCTGTAGAGAAACAGCAGATGTTTTTAGATTATCCGGGCTTGGCAGAGTATAGGCACATGTTGGAAAGAATGTTTATCGCGGCAAAGTACTTGCTAAGCGAGCCCGAGGAAAAGATATTGAATTTGGTATCAAAGACTGCTCACGGAAACTGGGTGGAGATGATTTCTGATTTTCTATCCAGAGAAGAAAGAAAAGTATTAAATGAGGATGGCTCGGAATCGGTAAAGAATTTTTCTGAAATTTTAGACACTATAAATAGTATAAATAAAAAGGTTCGGGATTCGGCGGCAGAAGCTTTGAATGACATTTTTGCCAAGGTAGCGCCTGTGGCGGAGTATGAGCTAAATTCGGTTTTGCATAATAAAAAGGTATCGGATGAGTTGAGGGGATTTAAGAGGCCTGATGAGTCAAGGCATGTTTCGGATGATATTGACAGCGAGGTTGTTGACAGTTTGATTGAGGCAGTCAGTTCAAGGTTTGACATTTCCCAAAGATATTACAAGCTAAAGGCCAAACTGCTGGGCGTGGAAAAACTCCAATATCATGAGAGAAACGTGGATTTTCAAAAACCGGATGTGAAGTATGATTTTGAGAAATCGGCGGGGTTGATTTCCAAAGTGTTCGCGGGGCTGGACGAGGAGTTTAGGGGGATTTTTGAGAATTTCTTGAAAGAGGGTAGGATTGATGTCCACCCTAAAAAAGGAAAAGACTCGGGGGCTTTTTGCGTGCACATGGAGAAAGACCTGCCGGTTTTTGTGATGTTGAATCATACAGGAAGACTTAACGATGTGACGACATTGGCTCATGAGATGGGGCATGCGATTAATTTTGAGCTGATGAAGAAGAAGCAGAACGCTTTGAATTGCGGAACTTTTACCTGCACGGCTGAAGTTGCAAGCACTTTCATGGAGGATTTTGTTTTGGATGAATTGGAAAAGGATGTTGATGACGAGGGAAGATTGGCGATTTTGATGGAAAGATTAAATGGTGATATATCGTCAATTCAGAGGCAGGTTGCATGCTACAACTTTGAGAAGGATCTTCATACTATATATAGGAGTGAGGGGTATTTGTCTTTGGAGAAGATCGGCGGGTTATTTTTAAAGCATATGGGGGCTTATTTGGGTGAAGCGGTTGAGCTTTCAAAGGGTGCCGAAAACTGGTGGGTTTATTGGAGCCACATCCGAAGCTATTTTTATGTTTATTCTTACGCGTCGGGTGTAATGATCTCAAAAAGTCTGAAAAAAATGGTTGAGGACGATTCGGCTTTTGTGAAAAAGGTAAAGAGGTTTTTGGAATTGGGGACTTCTGTATCTCCCAGGGATGCTTTTGGTGAGCTGGGGGTGGACATTGGGGAAAAGAGTTTTTGGATGAAGGGGCTTGAAGAGTTGGATAGGATGTTGAGTGAAGCCGAGGGGTTGGCGGGGAGGTTGGGGAGGGGTTGAGAATAGCTCACGCCGCACATTTTGTGAAGTATCCTATAGGAAAAAAAGCCACGACCTATAATTTATTTGACAATTAGATGAATTATTAGTAAAAGGATATTAGGAATTTTGCCTATGCAGGCAAACTTCCCTGCCCCGATTGGCAGGCAAAATGCCACGAGAAAAATATACAGAAAATTGCAGAAAAATAGTTATGTGTTAAAAGCACGCTAGAGGCGTGTTTTTTTGTTGTAATTTTTTAGAGATTTTGGGATGGGGGGTAGCAAGAAGAGGGACAAGAAGTATTTGAAAATTTAATTAGTTAATTTTGAGAATGCAATGAAATCTGCTGCGCAACATGGTCGCTTGCGGCAGACGGAGCAAGTAGCGAAACCGGTCTCTCTGTTGAGGTCGGTTTTTTTATCAGAAGAGTTCTGGCCAACTTTTCTGATGCACCGTAAAAAATTATGAAGCTTAAAAAAACGATAACAAGAATAGCAAAGCTCAAAATAAAAAAAGATACGCGTAAGAGAATTTATCTGAACATCGCAATACTGTCGATGTTACTAAACAGTTTTTATCCGTTCCTTGCTTCCTATCAGTATGTGTATGCCGAAGACGAGAAAGCGGTTGTTGAGGAAACTTCTTCAAGTGAAGAAGACTCTGACAGCGCAGAGGAATCCAGCGCGCCGGAGGAGACGGCTTCAGAAGAAGCTGACACGACTGAAGAGCCAGCTCCAGCAACAGAAGAGACCGATCCCGTAGACACGACCGAGTCTACCGGTGAAGTGTTAGGAATCTCAACAGAAGACCAGAATGCTACCGAAGGTACCGATAGTGCCGTGGGAACCGAAGGTATTGCCGAGACACAGCCCGTTGCTGATGAAGCTCAATTGCCGGATATTTTGCCGGATGGGGTGAGTGATTCTAGACCGGTTGGGAGTGAGCCCGCGTCTGAAATTATTCCTGTTACTGATACTACCAATCAGGATTTAGATCAACTTTCAGTTTATAGGCTGTCACATGTCGCTGATGGATTAGGGTCATGTCCGATGACAGGAGCTATTTGGACGACGGATAGCAATTGTACGGTAACTAATCAAAATATTTACTTTAGCAAATCAGAAGTTTACTTAAATGGCGGACCAGCTGGGAACGGAGGAGGCCCCGGCCTTCCTGACGGGAATTACTATGTAAGGGTTACAGATCCAAGTGGTAAAGCTATTCTTGGTGAAAGCAATGAGCCCTCGGTTACTGTATCCGGGGGGGTTTTCGGAGAGTGCTATAAGCTTCAGAATGTAGTAGGCTATGATAGTACTAGTGGGTTTAAAGATACAACTAATCCAGGTGGTGAGTATAAAGTGTGGGTTAGCCCGGACAAAAATTTTAAGGATTGTTCTAAAACCGATAATTTCAAAGTTTTGGAAAAAGGGTTCTGTGGCGACGGCAACGTGAACGCCCAAAACGAACAGTGCGACGACGGAAATAGAGATAATAATGACTACTGCAGCAATACATGTCAATTTAACTCCGTTTGTATTCCAGATGTAAATATGCTCGTTAATGGAGATTTTGAAACTCCGGAAGTAACTAGTCATTATAAATGGGATATATTCAATATGTATTCGCCAATGTTAGGTTGGAATGTGGTATGGAACGGAGGAAGTGCTAGTTATAGCGGACAAACAAGGCCTGAACCTGCATACCTTGAATTACACAGAGATGTAAACGGGTGGAGTTCAGCATCTGGTAGTCAGTACGCTGAACTAGACACCGATTGGGACGGTCCTGGGAATCCGTTGAATAACGAGCCTGCAACGGTAGGAATCTCTCAGGAAATTCCTTTAATAGACGGATATAAGTACAAAGTCAAATTTTCATATTCTCCAAGACCGGGGACAGATGCTTCGAACAATGTCATGGATTTCGCCTGGGATGGGACAACAGTCGATACCTATTCCGGCGCTGGTGGAGGCAACACCTCTTGGACACCGAAATCTTATGAGTTCGTTGCGGGCAAGACCGCTATTACAAATGTAGCTTTTGTCGAAAAAGGCACAGCGGATTCACTTGGGATGTTCTTGGATAATGTTAGCGTTACCTGTTTGGGGCCTGAAATAATACCTAAATGTGGCGACGGGTTGTTGAACCAGACGACGGAGGAATGTGATGGAACTTCTGGTGTCACATTAGGCAAGAACTTCTGTACATACAATTGTAAACTGGTACCAATTTACGATGGCGCCCACACGTGTTCTGAGGGGAAATATCCGGTTGCTTATAGCGGGCCTTTCACAATATCTAGTACCGATGGTGATGGGATAACCATTCCTGTGGTAGGCGGGAAAGAATATCTGTTTAAAGTATCCGGCACTTTTGTTCCAACCGGAGCTTCTGGTTACATCTCTGACGCGGGGTATACATTGATAAACGGAGTACTTGCAAATCAGTATGGGATAAAGGGAACACCCCCTGATTTAGGTACCCACGCTTTACTTGGAAATTTTGGGGAGGGTGTGGGTATAGTTGATTGGGGTAACTACAACAGCGAGCATATTTATACCAAAGCCTATACATTTGATAATAATGATAATAATTACGATATTAACTTCTTGATAGGTGATAGATACGATAATTGGTTTAATACAGCTTGGAACAACCAGGATGGAATGAAGGATAATTCCGGGAATCTTTCCTTAACGGTTTACGAATGTGCCACCCCTGTTTGTGGAAACGGACAGCGCGAGTTTGGGGAAGAGTGCGACGGAACCGATGGAATCAAATCAGGAGAAAACTTCTGTACACCCACCTGCAAACTGATACCCCTTTATGATGGGGAACACATGTGTGCGCCAGGAACTACACCGGTAAAAGTTGGCGATACCTATGTCATAGATTCTAAAGATAGTGATGGGGTTACAGTACCTCTAATTGGTGGCCAGGAATATCTTTTCAAGGTTTCGGGAACATATAAATTCGGTGCCCCCAATGATAATCGAGTTGCTGATGCAGCTTATGGCTCAGAGAACTCTTGGACTTCGGTAAGAACCGATCTTGGCATTTGGGGGAGCTCGCTTCGTGGGGTACTTTCACTGCTAGGGAATTTGGGAATGGGTATTGGTGTAATAGAGTGGGATAACGACTCAATATTTGATCAAGACCACGCGTATGAAAAGGTATTTACTCCAGCGAGTGATATGTCAGCCCAATTTTTAATTAGTGATTGGTATAGTAACTGGTACGAAAATACATGCAAGAACCAAAGCTGTATGAGCGACAACAAGGGCTCTCTGAGTTTAGAGGTGTATGAGTGTCAGCCCTCTTCGAATGTTACCGTCTGTAAGTACGATAGTAAAAATAAACCGCTTACGGGATGGAACGTTTCTCTTAAAGGTGATTTGGTGGGTACGTTGAATGTATTGCCTAATGGTTCTGACTATAACTCAGCCGGGTTGCCAGTTGGTGATTATGTCTTGGAGGCGAGCGGTTACTATACGTACAGACCCGGAACTGCTGGTGCGGAGTATACAGATGCCAACTACTCAAAGAGACACCCTAGTGATCCTGTCTACGGGGGACCTTACATACCTTGGGTCAATGTAAATTCTTTCCCGTCCCCACACACAGGTTGGTTAGGTGTGATGGTTAACGGGGCTCCTACAAACTGGAGTGATTATTATGCATCAGATCACAAATATTTGCTTGGATTTGAGAATTATAGTGGCCCCTTCTCCTTTAAGATATTGGACGATGTCTATACTGACAATAGCGGAAGTATAACAGTTAATATATATAAAGGTTACGCTGGGGTTACCGGAGAAGATGGTTGTGTAACATTTAAGGATGTCCCATTAGGTGACTATAGACTAGATGAAACACTCAAAGATGGTTGGGTGAATTTGAATGAAACGAGAGGGAAACGGGTCAGTGTTGATGGACAAGAAGATCGTTTTACCCTCGTAAATGAAGATTTAAGTGATGTGGGTTTAGATATTTCAAAGACGAATCTTAACTGGCCTGATCAACTGCAGAGTGGAGATATAGTAACGTACCAGATAACTATAAGAGCAGTAGGAGGCCCGCTATTCGATGTATTTGTTGTTGACCTCCCGCCTACAGGATTTGTGCCCGGTAACTTTCAGACATCTGCAAGTATAGAAGGACTTCCAACTTATGCCTCGCCCGGTAAATGGCACATTGGTGATATGGAAGAAGGAGATGAAATAGTTCTTACATACGATGCTGTGGTGGGTTCAGATGTTGATCCGGGTGTCTATCCTGATCTAGCGTGGGCTTATGGGAGTAACATAATTGGAGGTAAAATAATCGCAAATTCAAAAGAGAGTGGTTTTGCTGTTAATAATGGGATTGTAAACGAAACTTTTGTTGGTACGCAAGTCGAGGTGGTCAGGGAAAATGAGTCGCCAAAAGTTAAAACCGAAGTAGACGAAAAGACCGTTGAAGAAGGAGTACTTGGTGCTTCTACCGCAAGACTCCCTGCCACCGGTCAAAATGTAGTAATACTAATTTCTGTCTTAGCGCTTATGCTTACAGGTACTCTAATAATGGCTCTGTCAAGGAAAAAGAAAATTCTGAAGATACTTCCGATACTTTTTCTTGCAGCAGCTCTATATGGTGGAATGGATAGCGTATTAGCAGCCAATCTTTCTGTACGAATTGAGGATCCAAAGTCTCCTGTTAACAGCCCGTTCCAGGTAACATTTGTTGTACTCAATGCCGATCCTAACGAGGGCGATTTGCACTATCAGTGTTGGATAGATGGTCCCACAAGCGGCTGGGAAAAGTTGGGTAGTGAAGGTACCTTGCCTAACGAAGGAGGTACAGATGTCTGTGATGTTACAGAATCTGTGTTGACAAGCGACGGTTTATACAGCATTAAAGTTGTTGTTGAAGGGGTTGAGTCTGCTACGGTATCAACAACATACGACAACACCCCACCCAGCAAACCCAAATACATCGAAGTTGACAGAAAATCCGCCTGCAAATACGAAATAGAATTCAAAACAGCCAACGACGGCCAAACATCATACGTTGAAGTGTACATGTCAGATGATAAAGAATTCACAGCAGGCTCCGGAAGCAGGATAAGAACCATAACGATAGGCCCCGACCAAAAATACAAGTTTACCGAAGAAGTTGCTGGAGATAAATGCGCCCACAGACAATACTTTGCCGTTCGCGCCTTTGATTCCGCAGGCAACGGGTCAAAGGTTGAAGCCGAAGAAGTGACAGACATTGAATACAAGACAATATATAAAGAAGGGACCGAAGAAGTAACCCAAGAAGCCTACGCCGGAGGAGCGGCTTCATCTATTGGCGCAGGAGCGGGTGAAGAAGGCGCCGAAGTAGTTACGTCAGAAGAAGAAATGCCTAGCGAAGAAGGAAGCATTTTGGGTGAGCAGGCCCAAGCGGAAACCGGAGCCGAAAAAGGATTCTTTGGCAAACTCATCTCAAGCCCCTGGACATGGATAATACTAATCTTGGCGCTCGGAATAATAACGATAAATGGAATCAGAAAGAGCAAGAAAGAATAACAAAAAGAAGAAAACCCAAGCCCAACGAGGCCCAGTCCTTTACAGACTGGGTCTTGCTTTTGTTGCCCTATCTTTCGCGGCCCTGGTGATAATTCTTTATCCCGCAATCTCAAACGAACTTAAATACCGCTTTAACCCGCCCAAAGCCGACGCCGAAGTTTTCATTACTCCTAATTCGCACACTGAAAAGCATTACATAGTTGCCGCCGACCCCTATTTAAGCATTGTGATACCCAAAATCGGAGCCAACGCTAAGATAATAAAAGATGTTAATCCTCAAGACAGCAAATCTTACCAAAAAGCCCTTACTCAAGGGGTAGCCCACGCCCTAGGCACGGCTCTTCCCGGCCAAACAGGAAACGTTTTTCTTTTTGCCCACTCTTCCGACAACATAATAAACGCAAACAGATATAATTCGGTGTTTTACCTTTTGAATAAAATGGAAAAAGGCGATAAAGTTTATCTCATTTTCAACCGCAGAAAATTCACCTATACGGTTACCGATACGAGAATTGTATCTGCCGAAGACGTTTCATATATGCAACCCCAATCAGAAACGCCAAAAGTTACCTTGATGACATGCTGGCCCGCGGGTACGACTCTAAAACGCTTAATCGTAGTGGCAGAAATATTACCAGAACAACCTAAACTCTAAAATCTAGACAAATAATGTACTCAATATATAATCTGTCTATGCAATTAACAGATTTTGAATCTCCTCAAGCGCAATCAGGACAAGACCATGGTGAACCGACGGCTATAAGAGGGCGTCCTATAAGAATGCCTAAGACGGCGCAGACCCCGCAGATAAATGATTCGATCGGCAGTACATCTTCTGACGGTTTAAATAATATGACTACATCTAAGAAAAAGAAAAAATTCGGCTTTTTCCTCTCCATATTTCTAGGTTTTATTATTGCAGCAGCCATAGGCGGAGTTTATTGGTACATAAAAAGTAATGAAGGCCCTCTAACCCCTGTCACCCCTGTTGGTAAAGGAGAAACAAAACCACAAGTGACACAAATAATGAACCCCCTGACTGGAAAAATGTTTGCAGAAAATGCCGCAAACTGGGTTGATGATAGACCTTTTGGTGTAATGATGAATAACCATGTTGATGCCAGGCCGCAGTCAGGCCTGATCTACGCCGATATTGTGTATGAAGTGGTTGCAGAGGGCGGAATAACAAGATTTTTAACTTTCTACTACTCCAACACACCGGAAATAATAGGACCGGTGCGCAGCACTCGAGAATACTACCTTGTTTTGGTCAAAGAGCTAGGAGACGCGATGATAATGCATGACGGCTACTCGCCGCAGGCCTTATATGCCATAGACAACTGGCCTGTAAGAAGCCTTTTTAGGGGTGGAGCTACACTGCCTTCCGTTTGCGATGGGTGTGTTTGGAGAGATCAATCAAGAAATGTAGCTTACGAGCATACCGAATACACAAACGGAGTAAAACTTAGAGAACTCGGAGATAGATTGGGTTGGCAAGGCAAAACCACAGTCAGGCCTTGGCTTTTCAAGGACGACCCAAACAAATATGTCTCCGCACCCGAAGCTAAAGAAATCACCATAGATTACTGGTACCACGGAGATTACACAGGTCACTTTAAGTATGATCCGGTGTCAAACAAATATTTAAGATACACCGGAGTTGACGCCCAAGACCAACCAATTCCACACCTAGATCGGGAAACCCAAGAACAAGTTGCAGTTACCAACCTGATAGTTCAGTTTGCAGTAGAGTCAACCATTCCCGATGATGATAAAAGCCGCCTTAAGTACGAACTTCTAGGGAGCGGGAAGGCTATAGTGTTTGTGGATGGAAAAGTAATTGACGCTACCTGGTCAAAAGCCGACAGAGATGATCGCACGATTTTCTACGATACTTCCGGTAAAGAGATAGAATTCAACAGAGGAAACTTTTGGATCGGCATTGTGCCTGACCGCAATGTTGATCAGGTAGTGTATAAGTAATGCTGCCCGGTTGGCCGGCCAAAGGCCTCTTTCTTTGCAGGAAGAGAGTAGTTTGTTAACGGGGCTGGAGACCCGGTTTTCTGCTCAGAAAAGGTCAAAAATATGTTAAAAAATATATTTGTGTCCGAAGTCAGGGTTAAAATCCTTAAGCTTCTTTTGCTTAATCCCACTAAGTCGTTCCACGTTCGCGCCATTGTGCGGGCGGTAAAAGCTGAAATCAACGCTGTAAGAAGAGAGCTGGATAATCTTGTTTCCATAAATCTTCTTTCAAAAAGGCAGAGTTCAAACAAAATTTTCTATACCGTCAATGTCCTTCACCCGTATTTTCCTGATCTGGTTTCGCTTTTTGCCAAAGACGAAGGTGTGGGAGCCGAAATCATAAAGAGACAAAAAAAGCTCGGAAACATAAAATACGCTGTTTTATCACGCGCTTATCTTAGAGGCCGTCAATCCACGGCTTTAGATGTTGATCTTTTTATAGTGGGGACGGTTGATGAATCGGAGCTTGATAAGTTGATTAAAGAAGCCGAGGCAACCACAGGACGCGAGATAAACTACACTGTAATGGACGAAGAAGAATTTAATTACAGAAAAAGGACCTACGACCAATTTGTGATGAAAGTGCTTTCCCAAAGCCGCGCCATGCTGATAGGTGATGAAGAAGAATTTTCATCAGTGATTGCCACCCTGCCGTCGTAACAGATATAATCTCAAGGTATGTTTAAGGATATTCGCATCCGTTTGGCATTAATTGGAACGCTTACTCTACTTTCATTGTTGATTGTGTTGCCCAAAATCCCTGTAAAAATGGATAACGCCTTCGCTCGGTTTGAGACAACCGTTGGGGGATACAATATCAGTTTATTTAATGGCAAGTTCAAAAAGGATCTTAGCTCATTTAGAAAAGGTTTGGATTTAAGCGGTGGAATAAGAATAGTTCTTGAAGCAGATGTTTCAAAAATTGAATCGGGCGACAAAGACGCCGCCCTTGAATCAGCAAAAGAAGTTATTTCACGTAGGGTTAATCTTTTGGGAGTTACCGAACCTTATGTAGCCACAACCAAAAGCGGAGACCAATACCGAATACTAGTTGAAATTCCCGGTCTGGATAATGTTACCGAAGCCGTCAAACTGATCGGCCAGACAGCCCAGTTAATCTTTATGGAAGTAAAGCCTGGTGTTGAATGGAGCCAAGACAAGATGTATGACTTTTATACCAACCTTGGTATGTGGCAGGATACAGAGGTAACCGGAGCTGACCTGAAAGGAGCAGATGTAGTAGTCAATCAGCAAACAAACATACAAAATCAAGGACCTCAAATCCGCCTAAAATTTACAAACGAAGGACGGGAAAAATTTTCGGAGCTGGCTAAAAGAAATGTGGGAAAACCTATCGGCCTGTTCTTAGATGACAGCCCGTATCCTTTATCTATGCCGATCGTGAGCGAAGACTTGGCCGGAGGCCTTACTGACGACCCCGTGATCAGCGGAAATTTTGATTTTGAAAGCGCTAAAAATTTGAGCATCCAAATCAGGGCGGGAGCTCTGCCCGTGCCTGTTAGAGTTTTGGAGCAGGAAACAATCGGCGCGACCTTGGGAACTGAATCGGTCCAAAAAAGTTTCTTTGCGGCGGGAGTCGGTCTTTTACTTGTCGTTGCATTCTTAATTTTCAAATACGGAAAACTTGGTTTGTTTGCTGGAGGGGCTTTGTTTATTTATTCACTTCTTACGCTCGCCATATTTAAGATAGTTCCCGTCGTTTTAACCCTCCCCGGTATTGCAGGTTTTATACTATCAATAGGAATGGCCACAGACGCCAACATACTTGTATTTGAAAGAGTAAAAGAAGAATTATTTTGGGGAAAGCCGAGCGATCTTGCTATTCATTTAGGTTTTGATAGAGCTTGGAATTCTATCAAAGACTCAAACATTTCTTCTCTCATCACTTCCTTTATTTTGTTCCAATTTGGATCGGGCCCTGTAAAGGGGTTTGCCCTTACTCTGGCGATAGGAATTGCAGTGTCTCTGTTTACCTCAATATTTGTGGTGCGCACATTTATAGAATGGTCACATGTGGGGAGGATAAAGAAAAATGGATAAATTGATGAAATACAAAATTTGGTACCTTGTTTTCTCCGCTGCGGTTTTGCTCCCCGGCATCATTGCCCTTTTCATGTTTGGTCTTAACATGTCAATTGATTTTACGGGAGGGTCAGTTTTTAGATACCAATTTGAGTCTGATGTAAATACTGAAGAACTCGCAAAGATTTATTCTGAAAAAGGCATTGAGGTGGAGGCAGTCGTGCCCGAAAGCGGAACAAAATACAGCATCCGCACAAAGCCGGTGGAAGCCCAGAGAAATGATGAAATAAAAGAGGCAGTAAGCGCAGTGTTTCCAAACGCGTCCCAGCTCTCTTTTGAAACGGTAGGGCCTTCAATTGGAGCTGAAACAACCCGAAGCGCTTTTATAGCTTTGGGGTGGGCGATGATAGGAATTACTTTATATATAGCTTTTGCATTTAGAAATGTTCCCAAGCCGTATTCAAGTTTTAGATTTGGAGTGAGCGCGGTGGTTTCCATGATTCATGACGCATTTGTATTGATAGGTCTTTTTGCAATTCTTGGGCACTTTTTCAAAGTAGAAGTTGACGGGTTATTTATTACAGCTGTTCTTACCGTTTTGGGATTTTCTGTGCATGACACCATAGTAGTTTTTGACAGGATAAGAGAAAATTTGGGAAAGCTTCCTAGGTCAATGAGTTTTGAAGATGTTGCCAACTACTCTTTGGCAGAAACTTTGAGCCGATCGGTGGCGACTTCTCTCACAGTCATTTTTACTTTAACGGCATTATATGTTTTAGGCGGGGAGACCATAAAAATGTTTGTGCTGGCAATGCTGGTGGGTATAATTTCCGGAACTTATTCCTCAATATTTACTGCCACTCCGGTGCTGGTACTCTGGGAAAACGCCGCCTCAAAGAAAAAATATAAATGAAATGGAATATCCGCCGCGAATATAAAGAAGGTGACGACATAATATCCGCTATACTTGATATTCGGGGGATAGCGGCCGATGGAACATTTCTAAACCCTCCCAACATTTCAGAAGCATTTAATCTTTTGCCGCAAGAATTAAGGGATTCTTTGCAAAAGGCGGTTGAGTTAGTTAACAGCGCTGTAAAAGAGGGAAAACGCATTCTTATACATGGAGACTACGACGCCGACGGGATATCAGCTACAGCCATTTTGTACAACGCCCTATCAAAAGAAATGGGATATAAAAATGTCTTCCATTTCATTCCTAATCGTTTTGACCATGGATACGGCTTGTCCGAAAAATCAATCTTGGCTTTTTTTAACAAGATTGGAGCCGTGCTATCAGGCGACGAAAAGATTTTGATAATTACGGTTGACTGCGGAATAACGGCCGTTGATGAAATCAGAAAATTGAAGGATCATGGGCACTCTGTTGTGCTCACCGACCACCACCAAAAAAGCCATAAACTGCCGCCTGCAGACGTGATTGTTTGGTACGATAAGGTTGTCGGTGCCTCTTTAGCGCTCTTGTTGGCAAAAGTCCTCGGTTCAAAAGATCCGCACATGATAGCTCTGGCTTCTTTGGCCACTGTTACCGATTTACAGCCCTTGCTTGGATTTAACCGTTCGCTTGTTAAACGTGGGCTTGAAATATTAAACTCAAATCCTCCCGTAGGAATTAAAAAATTACTGCAGGCGGCCGGAAAAGGAGCAGGTGAAATTACAACTTACGATCTTGGGTGGATAGTAGGTCCCCGCCTCAATTCGTCTGGGAGGATTCTTGACGCTACCGAGTCTCTCAATTTATTGCTTGAAGAGGATGAAGCGGCGGCTGAAAATCTTGCTGTTAAGCTTAATGACATAAACTTGCAAAGACAGGACAAGACAATTGAAATGTATGATCTTGCCGCGGGAGTTGACGAAAACGCCCTTCCGAAAATAATTTTCTCCGCCCGCCCCGATTACCACGAAGGAATAATAGGACTCGTTGCCGCCCGCCTTTCCCAGAAATATTTCAGGCCCTCTGTGGTTGTGGCTTTGTTTGACGATCATGGAAAAGGATCAGTCAGGTCAGTTCCGGGAGTTGACATAATTTCCTTCTTAAGAAACTTTGAGGATATGTTTGACAGCTTGGGAGGCCACCCGATGGCAGCAGGATTTACCATTAAAAAAGAACTTCTGCCGGAGCTGGAAAAGAAAGCTTTGGAACTCGCCTCATCTTACATTCCCGATGAAGCTTTGGTGCCTTATTTGGATGTTGACATTAAAATACCCATTGATTTGGTGTCGCTTGAGCTCTTAAACCGCCTTGATGCATTAAAACCATTTGGGCTTGGAAACGAAGAGCCCGTTTTTATGTCGGAAAAGGTCGGGATAACAGATGTGAGTAGAGTTGGGCGCGACTCCCAGCACCTTCTTTTCAAATTTTATGATTCGGGTAAATACCATAAAGGTATTTTTTTCAACGCGGCTGACAAAGAAGCCTCCGGCCTAAGATTTGGAGACAAAGCCGACATTGTTTATACTCTGAAGAAAAATGAGTACAATGGAAATACGTTTGTAGATTTATTTATTAAGGATATAAGGAAAAGTTAGTATGGAAAGAACATTGCTAAAAGATTTAGGAAAAAAGATCGGGGAGGATGTAAAAATTTTCGGTTTTATACACGCGATCCGCGACCAAGGGGGAATAAAGTTTCTTCAGTTAAGAGATTTTTCGGGGATCGTGCAGATTGTTGTCCTTAAATCCGAAAAAGAAGTTTTTGACGCTGTGAAAGATTTATCTTTAGAGTCGGTTTTGGAGATTCACGGCAGAGTTAAGGAGGAGAAACAGGCGCCCGGAGGGTTTGAGGTTCAAGCTATGGAGATGAAAATACTATCGCTTGCCGAACCCGAACTTCCCATTCCGATTGTTGAAGAAAAAGGAGCGGAAGAAACTGAATTAACAAAAAGACTTGATTGGAGATGGCTTGACTTGAGAAAAGTTTCAAAAAAGCACATATTTCCGGTTTGGACTGCTTTGGAAGAAGGTTTTAGAAAATATTTTTTGTCAAACGGTTTTGTTCAGATATACACGCCCTCTTTGATGAACACTGCGAGCGAAACGGGAGCTGATGTTTTTGAGGTAAAGTATTTTGAGCGCAAAGCATATCTTGCCCAATCGCCCCAATTCTATAAGCAAATGGCTATGTCGGCAGGAATGGAAAGAGTGTTTATGGTCGGACCTGTTTTCAGAGCGGAACCCTCTTTCACTACAAGACACCTGACCGAATTCACTGGCTGGGACTTTGAAGTTTCATATATCAACGATCATTTTGACGTAATGAGCATGGAAGAAGATATGATAATTTCGGGTTTTAGAGAAGTTAGGGAGAGGACAGGAATTGAATTGGAAATCCCCTCAAAGCCATTTCCGAAAATAGGTTTAAGAGATGCGAAAAAAATATTGGCTGAAAAAGGAGTAAAAAGCGAAAAGCCTTTTGATTTGTCGCCGGAAGAAGAAAGAACTCTGTCCGAGATATTCAAAGAAAAAGAGGGATCGGATTTTGTTTTTCTTACGGATTACCCTGTTGAGGTCAGGCCCTTTTATCACATGAGGTATGAGGATGATCCCGACACTACAAAAAGTTTTGACCTTCTTTACAAAGGTGTTGAAATAACTACTGGGGCCCAAAGAGAGCATCGTCCCGAGATTTTGAAAAAGCAGGCTATTGAAAAGAGAATGGATCTTAAGACATTAGAGGGATACATCAACTTTTTTAGATACGGATGTCCTCCCCACGGAGGCGCGGGGATAGGCCCGGGAAGAATAATAATGAGAATGCTTGACCTTCCTACCGTAAAAGAAGCAACTTTCCTGCCCAGAGACGTAAAAAGATTAACGCCATAAAACAAAATGACGATTTCAATCACCCGCAGAGCAATTGCGCATATCGTGAGATCTTTTGCCTATTTTCTGTGGACTATAGATTTTTGCGCCAGCTTCAAAACAATTTTCTATGTTTTATTTATGGTTTACGCAGGAATTCTTTTTGCGATCAGCCGGGCGGATCTGGGAGATGTAATGAATGGAGCTTTGATGTCCGTAAATTATATTCAGCCGGTTCAGACTTCTTACCAAAATATATATCCCCTGAAGATTGGGGGGCAGGATCGGCCCAATATTTCTTCTATCGCTGCGGCCGTGTACGATAGGGGATCGGGAAAGATTTTATACAGCAAATCGCCTGACATAAGACTTGCTCCTGCATCAACAACCAAGTTGATGACAGCTCTTGTAGCTCTTGAACTTTATACTTCAGATGAGATTGTTACGGTTCCATACTTTTGCACTAATGTAGATTCCACCAAGGCCTGGCTTCCTGCAGAGGAAAAGTTCAAAGCCCAAGATCTTATAACCACTATGTTGATAGGTTCTGCCGGAGACGCCGCATGCGCTTTGGCTACATCCAAGGTTTCATATTCGGAGTTTGTGGGAAAGATGAATGAGAAGGCAAAAGAGCTTGGGATGAAAAATACTAATTTCGTAAATCCAATTGGGCTGGACGGATTCAAAGGTGTCCATTATTCTACCGTTTCGGACTTATACGCTTTGGCCTTGGTGTCTCTTTCTAATGATGTGGTGAAAAATACGGTTTCAACAATAGAGTTCACTATAAAATCATTGTCCTCCGATTTCAGTTATAAAGTGACGAATACTAACAGGTTGTTATGGGAGATTCCCGGAAGCGTCGGTATAAAGACGGGAACCACTGTGGGCGCAGGTGAAGTATTAATGTACGAATGGAAAGACGACAAAAGGGACTTGGTGATAATAGTTATGGGAAGCGAGGACAGATTTAGAGACACAAAGATTTTGCTGGATTGGTCGTTGGAAAACTACGTTTGGGATTAACTTTATTGGGTTACGGGAGTCGCTGGAGCATTTTGAGGAGCGATCGGTTTTACATATTGGCCGCTTATCGCAGGAAGATATATTGTTATTTCTCCGCCCTGCGAACCGAGAGATTTGTATTTACCATCAAAAACATATATTGGTTGAAGATACAACTGCTTTTCATCCGGGTTTTCGTAGTATGCCAAGTATATATTGTCAACCAAAATCTCTGAAACTACAGGTGTATCTTGTTTGTCAAAAACGCTCGAACCTGCCGGAACTACGCTTGTAATGACTCCTTTTCCGTTTTTGACAGCATTCCATGCGGTTGAGACATCAATGATTGGGTACGAGGCGTTGGTTTTTGTTTCTATCTCCCTGTAGTAGGCGCTTATTTTGGGGTATGTAAGAACCAGAGTCTTTTCATTTTTGGGTGAAGTTACAAAAGTGTTAAGAAGACCGATTTTTGGGTCTGGTCCCAGCACAATGTAATCATTTAACTTTCTGTATAAATCAACACGGGCAAAAACAGTATCCCTTTGTGCATTTGTTTGGTAGAGCTTGGTGCCGCCTACGTATCCGTAGGTGACTTTTTGAACGCCCTCTTTGTATAATTCATCAATTCTGTCCAATTTTGAAAATAACGATACAGCGCTATTAATAACACCCTTGTCGTCAAGTTTACCTGTGTATAATCGGGCCGAGTTTCTTACTATGTCCGAGTCGGCGAATATTCTTCTGGTGTTTATATCAATTTCTAGATAACTGTTTGTGTCGGTTCTTCTCCATTTGTAAACTGTTCCTTTTAGATCCGAAATAAGATGTTGATTTTCATAGCCTATTAACTCCGCATCTTTCATAGCATTGTCGCCGGCAAGATAGGAGAAAGCTCGGGGCTTAAACTTGTAAACGTTCATTTTATAGGGGATGCTGCCGGGAAGTCTGCCGTTTTTAGTGTTTAGTTTGTAAACTTGGTCACCTGTGACCTCCTTGGCCACAAACTCAAGTGGGTCTAAGTTTCCATAAATTGGGTTAGGGGGTTCTTTAGTTTGGTATATTATTTTTACTAAAGTTTTAAGCCCAGGTCCCCCGAAAAACATCCACCCGTAGTAAACACCAAGAACCAACATGCTGATTTTTATGAAACGTCTGAAGAGAATGGCAGTTTTGGTTAAATTCATCTCTAATATATTATAACAATATTTTGTGTGATAGAATCCCAAGTATGGAAGTAAGAACTAGAATGGCTCCCAGCCCGACCGGAGAATACCATGTTGGGCATATCCGCACCCTGATGTACAACTACGCTTTTGCCCGAAAAAACAACGGTAAATTCATATTGAGAATAGAAGATACCGATCGTGAGAGATACGTTCCCGGCGCGGTAGAAAGAATTCAAGATGTTATAAAAATGATGGGTTTTGAATGGGACGAAGGTCCGGGAGTAGGAGGCGAGTACGGACCCTATGTGCAGTCTGAACGATTGGATATATATAAAAAGTATGCAGAGGAACTAATTGCGAAGGGCTATGCTTACTACTGTTTTTGCACAGAAGAAAGATTGGAGAAACTTAGGGAAAAACAGAAAGAGCATGGGGTCAGCAAGTACGATAGGCATTGTCTTAAATTAAAAAAAGATGAAATTGAAAAAAATTTGAAAGCTAATGTTCCCCGTGTGATAAGAATGAAAGTACCCGACCATGAAGATGTATCTTTTGATGATTTGATACTTAGGAGAATCACTATAAATTCCGATGCTGTTGACGATCAGGTTCTGATCAAAGCAGACGGGTATCCTACATATCACATGGCTGTTGTTGTTGATGACCACCTTATGAAAATCACTCATGTTATGCGTGGCAATGATTGGGTCCCCTCAACTCCCAAGCACATACTTCTATATAAATTCTTCGGATGGGAGCCCCCTAAATATGCCCATCTGCCGAACCTTAAAGAAGTGGGTGGAACGAAGAAGTTATCAAAAAGGTTTGGCTCGGTGTCTGTTTATGAGTTTTTGAGCGAGGGATACTTGCCTGAGGCGTTGAACAACTTTTTAATGTTTCTCGGGTGGAACCCCGGAACAGATAAAGAAATCTATACATTAGAAGAATTCATTAGAGACTTTTCAATTGAAAGAATCCAGCCGACCGATCTTGTTGCATTTGACAGGCAGAAATTATTGTGGATGAACGGGCTGTATATCAGGAACACGGCAAACGCAGATTTGTGGAAGAAACTTAACGCATGGTCAGAGAAGTTTGATTTTTACTTGCATGGAAAAAACGCCGAAAAAGAGAAAGTGTTTGCAGTATTGGACTTAATAAAAGATAGAATGAAATTGCTTAGCGAGTATAACAGCCTGGCGCATTACTTTTTTGAAGATCCGGAGATAGAAAAGGACGGGTTATATTCTTATGTTTCAGATGAAGAAAGAGGCAGGGAAATCCTTGAAGGTTTTAAGAATATTTATTCGGGTGTAAAAGATTGGAGCACGCCGGTTATAGATAAAATTTCCCATGATTTTATTTCTAAGAGAAACTACAAACCTAAAGAAGCATTTATGACTTTGAGAATAGCAATGACAGGAGAAACCGCCACTCCCCAGATTTTTGATATCTTGGGTATTTTAGGGAGAGAGACAGTGCTGAAAAGGCTAGGTTCAGCCCTTAATGTCTAGTCAGCATAGAAAAGCTGTCTTGAATTAGACCTGTCCGCTGATAGAATGAGTTTAGTAAATTATCATTGCCGAACTGCCCCGAGCAAATTTTTTGGAGGTAACCTGTGGTGAAAGAACATAAAGACAGCAAGCAAATAGATTCTGCCAAAAAGGGTAAGGATATTGCCTTGCAGACAGCAATAGATCAGATTGAAAAAAATTACGGAAAAGGGTCAATTATGAGGTTGGGAGGAAGCGGCGGAGAGAGAGTTGTCCCGGTAATTCCCACCGGATCCATTGCTTTAGATATAGCATTGGGTGTCGGCGGTGTTCCTAGAGGAAGAATAGTTGAAATTTATGGGCCAGAAGCTTCGGGAAAAACAACTTTGGTACAGCACATAATCGCCGAAGCTCAAAAAATGGGCGGGACGGCTGCGCTTATAGACGCAGAACATGCTTTTGACCCCACATACGCTGAAAAAACCGGAGTAGATGTTGAGAATTTGTTAGTTTCACAGCCCGATACCGGTGAGCAGGCTTTGGAAATAGCCGAAACGCTAATAAGATCAAACGCGGTTGATGTAGTGGCAATCGACTCCGTCGCCGCCTTGGTTCCGAGAGCCGAAATAGAAGGTGACATAGGTGATAGTTTTGTAGCTGTCCAGGCGAGGTTAATGAGCCAAGCATTAAGAAGACTGACGGGAGCGATCAGTAGGTCAAATTGCACGATAATATTTACCAACCAGCTAAGGATGAAAATAGGCGTGATGTTTGGAAACCCCGAAACTACTCCCGGAGGAAAAGCCCTAAAATATTATGCCTCTGTAAGAATTGAGGTAAGAAAGGCAGAAGCTCTGAAAAGTGGGCAGGACATCAGCGGAATAAGAGTTCTCGCTAAAGTTGTTAAGAATAAAGTTGCCCCTCCATTCAGAAAAGCCGAGTTTGATATTTTATTTAATGAGGGAATAAGCAAAGAGGCTAACATTTTAGATGTTGGTGTGGATCTTGGAGTCATTAAAAAATTCGGAACTTGGTACGAGGCTGATGGCGAGAAGCTTGGGCAGGGAAAAGAAGCAGCAAGAATTTATCTTAAATCCAATCATAAGCTTAGGGACGAATTGGCTAAGAAAATAATGGATAAGGTGAAGCAGAGCAAGGAAATACCGCTTGAGCTGGGTACTGCTGGAGACGAGGTTGCTTTTTCAATGCCCGGAGAAGAAGCTGATTAATGCCGGAACTTGAAAAACTTGAAGAAAAAATATTGGCAAAGCTTTTGGATTTTCTGTCTTATTCTTCCCGAACCGAGAAGGAGGTAAGGGATAAAGCCAACTATTTTTTGAGAAAGTCGGATATACCTAAAAGCGCGGATCGCGAGGATTTGGTAGAAAGAATAATTTCACTTCTCAAAGAAGAGAATCTGGTTGATGACAAAATTTATGCCAAGAGGTATGTGGAAGGCTTGATTTTGTCCCCAAAAAATAAAAGCGTAAGGGAAGCAATGAGTTTTCTGCTCAAAAGGGGAGTATCTGAAGATATTGCAGAAAGCGTTCTTGAGGAATTTGGCGAACAACTGGAGTTAAAATCTCTCAAATCTCTGATTGAGAAGAAGTCAAGGACGTATGGAAGCTTAAGAAATCCAATCGCAAGGCAAAAACTTATCAGATACCTCATTTCTAAAGGTTTTAGCTACGAGGCCGCGCGGGCGGAGGTTGACAAAACAGCGTCATTAAAATAAAATCAAGCCATGGAATTTGCCGATTTTTTGCTTAAAAACACGATGAGAACGGGATTTTTGACAACCCTTTTCCCACGATCTTAAGTATAGAAACGCACATAGTTGCGGCAATTCCTGAATGTAAAACATATGTTTGAACTATTTATGGAGGTATCTAAATATGGATCTAATTACGGTCATTTTAGCAGTGGTGGCTGGAGCAGCCGGTGTGCTCATTTCACGAGTTTTATTTAACTCCCAAAAACCAAAACAGGAAGAGAAGCCCTTAGCAGAAGTTGTTCCTGAAAAGGATCTTGAGGGAGAAGCTATTGTCATAGAGGCCAGATCTAAGGCCAAAGAAATAATTGTTGAAGCGAAGGACGAGGCCTTAAGAATCAGATCTCAGGCTGAAGAAGAAGCCAGAAAAATAAAAGAAGCTTCGTTGGAGGAAGCCAGGAGGACAAAAGAAGGCACCCTTGAACTGGAAAAGGCGCTCGCTATAAGAAAAACCGAGGTAGAGACAAAAGAAAAGGACATTGAACAAAAGGTGAAAACCCTTAGGGCTCTCAAGGAAACCCTTGAAAGAAAACAAGAAGAAATCGAGGGGTTGCATAAGAAAGCTCAAGATGAGCTTGAGCGTGTCTCCTCTTTAAGCAAAGAGGAAGCTCGAAACCTTTTGATGCAATCCATTGACAAAGAACTTGCTCAGGAAAAAGGAAAGAAAATCAGGGAAATTGAAGAAGAAATAAAACACACTTCGGAAAAAACAGCACAAGAAATTTTGGTTTCGGCGATGAGGTTTGGGGCGACAGACATTGTTGTTGAACATACCACTTCAAAGGTAAAACTTCCTGACGAGGAGGTAAAAGGAAGAATTATAGGGAAAGAAGGACGCAACATTAGAACTTTTGAAGAGTTAACTGGCGTGGATTTGGATCTTGATTCCTCTCAAGGAGAAATAATAATTTCGTCATTTGATCCCGTGAGAAGAGAAGTTGCCAGAATAGCTCTTGAGAAGCTTTTGGCCGACGGCAGAATTCAACCAGCAAAAATTGAGGAAATAGTGCAGAAAACTCAAGGTGATGTTGAACACTTGATGTTCAAAGCGGGAGACGATCTGTGCCACAAGGTTGGGGCATACAATGTGCCTAGAGAACTTGTGCAAATACTTGGGCGCTTTAAGTACAGGTTTTCCTACGGTCAAAACATGATAGAGCATACTCTTGAGGAAACAAAGATTGGAATCGCTTTGGCTCATGAGCTGGGTATAAATGTAGATGTAGTGCGTTTGGGGTGTTTGTTCCATGATATCGGCAAGGTTGTAACCGAAGATGAAGGAACACATATTCAGCTAGGTGTTGATCTACTAAGAAAATTTAAGATACCAGAAGAAGTAATTGCCTGCGTGGCAGAACATCATGAAGATAAGCCATTTAGTTCTATTGAATCCGCGGTTGTTAATTTGGCCGATCATATAAGCGGCGCAAGGCCGGGGGCAAGAAGCGAGGACTACCAATCTTACGCGACAAGATTAAAAGAGTTGGAGGAAGCGGCTATGTCATTTGATGGAGTTGAGAAAGCTTATGCGATTTCGGCAGGCCGCGAAGTGCGGGTTTTTGTTTCTCCGGAAAAAGTTGACGATTATTCCACAGCATTTTTAGCAAGAGAAATTGCTAAGAAAATTGAACTCGAGCAATCCTACCCCGGTGTTGTGAAAGTAACAGTTATTAGGGAAACAAGGGTTTCGGAGACTGCAAAATAATTAAAAATATTGTTAATTTTGCTCGCAATGGCGGGATAACACTAAATGTTTTATTTAATAGCAGCGTTTCTAATATTGGTAGTTTTTGTTGTTACTGCAAGGATATTGAGTTCCTTAATAAAAGGATGTCTCATAGCTCTAGGTGTATTTATTATTGTCATTACGGCATTTTTGGTGTATAAATCATCAAGAGAGCCTGTTGAACTGTTTGGTATTTATAGACTGCATAATTTTGAAATTACCAAACTCTGAAAGATCTTATTAAGAAACATTTATGAAAATTCTTTGTGTAGGCGAAATAGTAGCCGGTCCAGGGCGCAAGGCGGTAGAAGCCGCTCTCCCTGAAATAATAAAAGAGCACAAAGTTGATTTTGTCTTTTCCAATTGTGAAAACTTAGTGTCGGGAAGAGGTTTCACCGAAGAAAAAATACAAGATATGCAAAAAGTCGGAATTGATTTTTTTACCGGAGGCGACCACATCTTTTGGCAAAAGGAATCAGAGGATGCAATCGACCGTCTTCCTATTATTAGGCCCGCAAATTATCCAGAAGGGACGCCAGGGGTTGGCCACAAAATTGTCGACCTAGGCAAAAAGGGTGAAATACTGATGATTAACTTGATGGGAAGAACCTCCTTTTCTACCTTGCATGCTTATCTTGAAGATCCATTTAGAACCGCTGATGCGATACTCAAATCTTATGAAGACAGGAAATTTTCCGCGATTATTGTTGATTTCCATGCTGAAGCCACAAGTGAAAAATACGCTCTTGCCCATTATTTAGATGGAAGGGTTGATATTTTTGTTGGTTCTCACACACATGTTCCTACTTGCGATGAAATAATAATGCCCAAGGGCACTTTGTACATTACAGATGTGGGTATGACCGGATCAATAGACTCAGTTTTAGGAGTTGAAAGCAAAATAATAATAAACATGTTCATGACTGCAAGAAATCAGAGGTTCGATTGGGAAGAGCATGGAAGAAAAGCTTTTAGGAGTGTTTTGTTTGATACAGATAATAAAGAAATAAAGAGAATAGATAGGTTAATTTAGTTCGCCAACCAGGCAGACGACCTGAAAGGGGGTGTCTTATTAAATGACAAAACAAGAATTACAAGCGAAAGTTGCTGATAAAGCGGGGATGACAAAAGTTGATGCAGCCAAGGCAGTAGATGCAGTGGCTGATATAATCACTCAAGTATTGAAGAGGGGCGAGAAAGTTACCTGGACCGGATTCGGAACATTCGAAGTCCGACCCAGAAGATCAAGAATGGGAAGAAATCCTCAAACGGGAGCTCCCCTTCACATTCCTGCAAGCAAGACTCCAGCTTTCAAGGCCGGTAAGGGCTTGAAGGATGCGGTAAAGTAACTTAAGTGGAAAGACTTTAGTTACGTCTAGAGAGCAGCCTCCTTTTCGGAGGCTGTTTTCTTTTGCGTTTACAATGTTTTGTTTACAGAAGATAAAAGACAAGCATTGTTTTTAGTGGACGGTTTGAAGAAGTGGTGCTTTTTATTAATACAGCATTTTAAGAAGAAATTTTTGACGAATCTATATTGTATTTAACGATCTCTGTATTTAGGTGCTAAAATATCCAAGTATGACAAATGGAAAAGACTACTACAAAATCCTAGGTATAGATAAAAATGCTTCGGAGGAAGATATAAAAAAGGCATACAGAAAACTTGCTAGGGAGCACCACCCTGATGTTGTATCTGAAAAAGATAAAGAAGCCGCAGAGAAGCGCTTTAAAGAGATAAACGAGGCTTATAGGGTGCTAAGCGATCCCGAGAAACGCAAGATGTATGATAAGTTCGGTACAGCCGAACCAGGAAAAGGATTCGGAGGTTTTGGGGAAGGTTTCGGGAGGAGCGGCCAGTGGGGACCCTTTACTTATACCTATACTACAAACGGAGGAGCCGATTTCGGAGATTTTGACCCATTTGACATTTTTGAAAGTATGTTTGGTTTTCGCGGATTTGGGCAACGCACCCCCAAAAGAGGTAAGAACCTGTATTACCAAATGGATATAACCTTTAGAGAAGCTGTTTTCGGTGTTGAAAAGGACATAAATATTGAAAGCGGGAGAGTAAGAATAAAGATACCGGCGGGTGCGCGAGATGGCTTGGAGCTTAAATTCGCTGGGAAAGGTATGCCGGGACCTGGCGGCGCCCCTGCTGGAGATTTGTTTTTAACACTTAGAGTTTCCTACCCTCAAGAATTCAGGGTTTCGGGAGATGACGTGCTTGTTTTGGCTGATGTGGACATTGTTACCGCCGCTTTAGGCGGGGTAATTGAAGTACCTGTTGTTGATTTGAGCAGACCTGATGCTATAGGTAAGGCAAAGTTGAGAATCCCGGCGGGAACACAACATGGTACGAGGTTTGCCGTAAGGGGAAAAGGTATGCCAAGGTTGCATGGAAGGGGCCAGGGCGATGTTTTAGTGCAGGTAAATGTGGTTGTACCTAGGAGACTGAATAAGAAACAGAAGGATCTGCTGGAAGCCTTCGGGGCGGCTCGAGAATAAGTTCATGTTGACCCCATTCTTGCATTGATGTATTATCAAGCCGTATAAGAAGTAGCGGTAGGTTGATAAGTGGGTGTGTCCCACTTTTTTAATTAATTTAATTAAAAAATATGGCAATATCGGAATTTAATGCAGCAATAAATCAAGTAGCGGCCGAAAGAGGTATAGCGGTTGAGAGTGTGCTTGCTTCGGTCAGAACAGCTTTAGCTACGGCCTATAAAAAGGATAGAAAAGAGGCTGGTGAAGAAGTAGATTTGGACGAAATTGAAGTTGATTTGAATTCCGAAACCGGAGAAGTGAGAATTCTAAAGGACAAAAAAGATGTCACGCCGTCAGGTTTTGGCCGAATTGCAGCCCAAACCGCGAAGCAAGTCATACTTCAGAAAATCAGGGAAACCGAAAAAGAGGTTGTTACAAACGAGTTTAAATCTAAAATTGGCCAGGTCATGCTCGGGACCGTCTTTAGAATAGACAATGGTGTTGTAACTTTAGATTTGGGTAAGACTCGAGCCCAGGGGGTAATGCCTCCGAACGAGCAGGTTCCTTTTGAAAATTACAGAATAAACCAAAGGTTAAAAGTTTTAGTAAAGGATATAAAAGAAACGCCGAGAGGCACAGAAGTAATTGTAAGCAGGGCGGACCCTCAATTTGTGGTGAAGCTTTTTGAGCAAGAAGTTCCCGAAATTGCCTCGGGCGTAGTCACCGTTGAAGCGATTGCACGAGAAGCCGGATCGAGAACTAAAATGGCTGTTTCGTCCAGGGACGATAAAGTTGATCCCGTAGGAAGCTGTGTGGGGCAAAAGGGAGTTAGGGTACAGGCTATAATATCCGAACTATTCGGAGAAAAAATTGACATAATCCCTTATTACGATGTGACAGAAAAGTTTATTGCGGCAAGTCTGTCCCCCGCCAAAGTAGCTGAAGTAGAGTTGGATAAAGAGAACAAGAGAGCAATTGTAACGGTTCCCGAAGAACAGCAAAGTCTTGCTATCGGGAAAGAGGGACAGAATGCTCGTCTGGCCAACAAACTTACCAAATGGAAGATAGATATAAAAGGCGCTGCTGGTATTTTCTCTGCTGATTCCGGGGAGGCCTTGAAGATCGGAACCCAGGAGGAAAAGAAAGTTGTTGGTGTTTGGGATGAAGCTATAAAAAAGACCGAAGAAGAGAGAATTGAAAAAGATAGAAAACGTGAAGAAGAGGAAGCCGCCGCAAAAGCAGAGACCGATGAGGCCGAATCGGTAGAAGATTCCAACGCTTCTAGCATACAGGATACCCAAGATGTACAATCAGAAGAGTCAGCACTCCAGGAGCAATGATGCTGTCTAATGTTAAAAGTAATTTTAATATGAGGTTTTTGTCATGGTTGAAAATAAAGGTAAAAATACAACTGAAGAGAACTTGCGGGCACCCATTGTTACCGTTATGGGACACGTTGACCATGGTAAAACCAGCATTCTTGACGCTATCAGGCACAGCAATATAACAGCCAGTGAGTACGGCGGAATAACTCAACACATCGGAGCTTATCAAATCCAGTACAAAGACAAAAAGATAACCTTTATCGATACACCCGGACATGCCGCCTTCGCTCAAATGAGAGCCAGAGGAGGAAAAGTTGCCGACATTGTGGTGCTTGTGGTTGCGGCCGATGAGGGGGTGAAGCCTCAAACTAAGGAAGCAATCTCTCATGCTTTAGCTGCTAAAGTCCCGGTTGTGGTAGCGATAAACAAAATGGATACCGCGGGGGCCAACCCTCAGAAAGTAAAACAAGAATTATCCCAGGAAAATATTTTAGTTGAAGATTGGGGAGGGGAGTGCCTTAGTGTTGAGCTTTCGGCCAAAACAAAACAAAACATAGACAAACTTCTTGATGCCATTCTATGTGTGGCGGAAATGCAAGAGTTGAAAGCTGATCCAAAAGGCGAACTTGAGGCCATGATAATTGAATCAAAATTGGATAGGAGAAGGGGTGTGGTTGTTTCGTGCATTGTTAGAAATGGAACTTTGAGGGTTGGAGACAGGATTGTTTCAGGAGGGTACAAATGCAAAGTAAAGTCAATGGTTGATGATAAGGGAAAAAATATTCAGAGCGCTGGTCCCTCTACTCCGGTTGAAGTGTTGGGGTTTAAAGAAGTTCCCAGGGTGGGAGATTTGATAGTTTATGAGGGAAGTGAGTTGGCCGAACTGGCCGTACAAGACAATCAGCCGGAAATTATAGGAAAAGACGCCAAAAAGACTATCGCGGTTGTGCTCAAAGCCGATACCCAAGGTACTCTTGAGGCTGTGAAAAGTAGTTTGGCCGAGCTGATAACTTCATCGGTTGGGTCCACATACGCCATGAAGTTTTTGTATTGCGGCACAGGGGATATATCTGAATCCGATGTTATGCTAGCCCAAAGCGCAAAGGGGGGCGTGGTTTTAGGTTTTAACACACGTGTTCCCCCATCGGTAGCAGATTTGGCGGCTGATAACAAAGTTATGGTAAGAACATACAAGACGATTTACGAACTTGTTGATGACGCTAAAAATATCCTGGAAGGAACTGCAGTTGAGGAGGAGTCAAAGATAAAAGGTCGTGGGCAGATCATTAAACTTTTCAAACTGCCTTCGGGGGATACGGTTGCTGGGACAAAGGTAATCGCGGGTGCTCTAAAAGCCGGTGGCAAGGTCTCGGTTTATAATAAGGACCCCGCCGATGTAACAGATGATGATATTCCTTTATATACCGGAACAATAAAATCATTACATAAGGGGCAGGATGAGGTGAAAGTGATAGGAAAGGATGTGGAATGCGGTGTATTGCTGAAGCCCCAATTTGAAGGCCTGGAAGTTGGAATGTGGTTGGAAGCTCGATAAATAAGCATCTACCCTCTTTGACTGAACTTAATGTTTGATGTAAAATCTCCTGTCACCTCGGAAAGAGGTATTTATGGCAGATTTTGACCTTGAAACTAAAATCAAAGATGTTATAGCAGGCGCCCGAAAAGTGGCGATTGTGCCATCAATAATCGATGGCGCTGACTCTTTTGCCGCCGCAGTTGGTCTTTATAGGATGCTTTCAGCAAGAGGCAAAAACACAACCATTTTGTACTCCGGAGCTGTCCCTGTTGGGTTTGAGAAGATAACCGAAGGTGTTACGATCAGCTCGTCAATGGGCAATAGAAGCTTGGTTGTTTCAATTGATTACTCCGGTACTTCAGCTTCAAAAGTGAACTACACAACCGAAAACGACACTTTGTTCTTTTATCTAAGCCCGATTGAACGTGATTTCGATCTGAACAAGGTAAAAGCCGAAATAACCGGACCTGATTATGACCTTTACATCACAATCGGTGTGCAGAGCCCCGAGGACACAGGCGTTCTGAGGGAACAGCTAGAAACAGAGATGTTGAAGTCAAAGGTGCTGAACTTGGACAATAGCTCCGAAAATACAAGATTTGGATCCTTGTATTTTGTTGATCCTTCAATGGAGAGTCTTTGCTTGCTGGTGTTGAATAAAGCTCCCAAGTGGGACTTGATTGTCAATACGCCCTCCCTTAAGGCTTTAGCAGCCGCAGTTTCTCACTAAAACACTAAGAAAAGCTTGATTTTTAAGGGTTTTTTTGATACCATTCATTGTTGGTTATGGCCTTAAATAAAGAGAAAAAAGCTCAAATAATTAAGTCCAACAGGCTTCATGAAGCCGACACGGGATCTCCCGAAGTTCAGATAGCTCTTCTGAATGAGAGGATTGCCAAGCTGTCAGCTCACTTGAAGACCCATAAAAAGGACAACCATTCTAGAAGAGGGCTGCTTCAGATGGTTAACAAGAGGAGAAGGCTTCTCTCTTATCTTAAAAAGAAGGACGAAGAAAGATATACCCTCGCCTCTGAAAAATTAGAGCTTTCTAAGTAGTTTTTGGCCTTACTAAGTAATTAAGTTCTAAGCCCGGATTTAAATCGGATTAGGAGTTAATGTATTGCGCACATGTCTTTGTGCCTAATATTTTAAGTCTTAATCCCGCATTTATCTCCCGGCTTACAAACAGAAAAAAATGAATAAAATTGTACGAAAAGAAACAAGTTTTGCCGGTAGAAAGCTTGTGCTTGAAACCGGAGAGTTAGCGATGCAGTCAGATATGGCTGTAAAGGCTTCTTATGGAGACACCGTTGTTTTAGCTACGGTTGTTCACAGCGCGCCTCTTCCCGATGTTGATTTCTTTCCCCTAACGGTAAATTACGAGGAAAAGCTCTATGCAAGCGGAACAATAAAATCCTCACGCTTTGTCAAAAGGGATGGAAAAGCGACCGATGAGGCAGTAATAAGTAAAAGGCTGATAGATCACGCTATAAGACCATTATTTCCTAAAGAATATATGGATGAAGTCCAGGTTGTCGTGACCATATTATCTCTTGACGTAGATGCCGATCCGGAGTTTACCTCCATGGTAGCGGTTTCGGCGGCCCTTTCTGCCAGTGAAATTCCTTGGGACGGTCCAATGGTTAGTGTAAGGGTGGGGAAAGTTAATGGAAATTACATTCTCAACCCGAGTAGTCTTGTTCTCCAGACTGAGTCAAAGTTGAATATGATGGTTTCTTTTGTCGGGGAACAAAAGAAGTTTCTTGCGGTAGAGGCGGAGGCCCACATTGTTCCCGAGGATGAAATATTCGGTGCTATTAACTATGCGCGCGATAATTCCGACGCTCTTTTTTCTTTCATAAAGGAATTTGCGAGGGAGGTTAATCCAGATTCCATAGTTTACCCCTACGAACCCAAAGTCTTGAGCCCCGAGCTTGTTTCCGACGTTTCGGCGATAGCCAAAGAAACCATAGAGAAGATAATAAGAATGGAATTTGACAAAACCGAGCTCAAGGAAAAAAGAGAGGAAATGCAAGGAAAAGTGTTCACGGAGCTTGAGGGAAAGTATAAAAAGGCCGATATGCTTTTGGCTCTTGAGGAATTAGAGAAGAAATCTATTCAGCATTTAATTCTGGAAGAGGGAAAGAGGCCTGACGGGCGGGGCGTTAAGGATATTAGGGAAATAACTTGTCAGATCGGGCTTTTGCCCAGAACGCATGGTTCGGCTCTCTTTACAAGAGGTGTTACCCAAGCTCTAACTGTTTGTACTTTGGGGTCTCCTTCTATGGAGCTTCTTGTGCAGAACATGTATGGGGAGACCAACAAGAGATTTATGCATTACTACAACTTTCCTCCTTTTTCTACGGGTGAAACTGGGAAGATAGGAGCCCCGAAATCAAGAGAAATAGGTCACGGAATGTTGGCCGAAAAAGCTTTAAAGGCTGTTATTCCAAGTCAGACGGATTTTCCTTACACAATACTTTTAGTATCCGAAATACTTTCATCTAGCGGTTCTTCGTCAATGGCGGCGACATGCGGTTCAACCCTCGCCCTAATGGATGCCGGAGTCCCGATAAAAGATATGGTGGCGGGGATTGGTGTGGGAATAATCACTAACGATGATTTCAGTAATTATAAGATTATGACCGATCTAGCTTATCTCGAGGATGCATACGGATTTCTTGATTTCAAGATGACCGGTACTAGAAACGGTGTTACTGCTATACAGGCTGATATGAAAGTAAAAGGTATCCCCGTGGAAGTATTGAAGGACATTATTGATCAATCCAGAGAGGGAAGAATGAAAGTTCTAGACCAGATGGAAAAGACTATAAAAGAGCCGAAAGCTACTGTATCACAATATGCTCCCAAAACAACCACGTTGAAGATAAATCCTGACAAGATAGGAATTGTAATTGGAAGCGGCGGAAAAACTATAAAGGAGATACAGGACACTACAGAAACTGAGATATTTATTGAGGAGGACGGTACGGTGATAATTTCGGCTGTTAATATGGATAATGTTCAGAAAGCCGCCAAGATTGTTGACGGCCTCACAAGAGATTTGCGAACAGGAGAAGTGTTTGAGGGTACAGTAAAAGACATCTTGGATTTTGGCGCTCTAGTGGAGATTCTTCCCGGAAGAGTTGGCCTGATGCATGTCAGCGAAATAACCAACGTTTATGTCAAAAGGGTTGAAGATTGGTACAAGCCCGGTGACAAGGTAAAAGTAAAGATAATAGGTTTGGGGCCCGAGGGAAAAATCAGTTTGTCTCACAAGGCTGTTGAAGAGAGACACGGTAGGTCAGAGGATTGACACCTTTTTGCCGCGAGAGCTGATATAATTTACTTGATGCTGAAAACCTGCCCTCAGTGTGGAAGAAATCTAACAAAAGCTGATAACTACTTTTGCCATGTTTGTGGAGCAGTTACAGGTGGAGGTGCGGCAAGATCTAATAAACGTTACTATTTGGGTTCCAAAACTTCTTTAAAAGATGGTGTTTCTTTTAGTTTATCGCCTTGGGGGTTTTTGGCAGGTGTTTGTGTTTTTATTTTATTGGTGGGTTCAGCTATTCTCTCATCTCGCATAGCCAGCAAGGCCGCGGATAGGGGAAGTTTAGTTATTTCAAACATGTTTTCTTCAAATAATTCTCCTGCCCCCCAACAGGTAAGTAAAAATGAAAAATCTTCGGTTCCGGACAGCTTCTCGCTCGCTTCTGACATTGAGAACTTTGTTCCATTTCAGACGGATTTTGTAGTCGTATTTTATTCCCATTTAGATTTTTTGGACGCTCTTAAATTTTTTAAGGTAGAAAATACGTTTGATGTGGATTTTCTCAAAAATCTAAACCGCCCTCCCTATGTGATAATTCTAACCCCGCCGGCGGGGGAAAATGAGGAGTTGAGAACAGCATTGCTGCTGTTTCCTGTTGAGAAACCGGCCGAGGGTGATTATTCCAGATATGTTGATAAGGAATTTTCAGAAACAATTTTAGATAAAGCTGTTGTTTTGGCGAATGATCCTGGTGTTGCTGAAGAAATTACCCAAGTATCCAAAGGACTCCACAAGGGAATAGGGCTTAATTCATACTATATGAATATAAGACGTAAAATTCCGGAAAATGTGAGGTCAAAGATTTTTGTCTTTTCTAATATTGGTGTAGGATATGTTAACCAGCTTGATACCGACAAGATGCCGGAATCAGTAAAAATGCTGGTTATAAATTATATGAAATCCGGCAGTTATTACGGATTTGTAGAATATGAATGACGCGGCAGATAAAAAAGATTTTTTGTTCGATGAGCTTCGAACTCTAACCCAGAAGGTTAACGAAACCGAGGGAATCCCCGAGATTTTAGCCGACCGCTTGAAGCAGATGATTCAGAGGCTTGATAGGATGGCGAACCTTGGCCACTACGCCACGGAGTACGATACATTGGCGAGGTACATCGGGATAGTTACATCAATTCCTTGGGTAAAGAAAACAGAGGACAGGATGGATTTACAGATAACAAAGCAGATTCTGGATGAGCATCACTACGGTATGGAGTATGTAAAAGAGAGAATATTGGAGTATATGTCCACATTGATTTTGTTAAAGAAGAGAGGCAAAGAGGTACTACAAAGGGCGCCCATTTTGCTTCTTGTAGGGTTGCAGGGAGTTGGAAAGACAACTCTTGCTATGTCAATTGCCGAGGCTCTCCAGAGGAAATTTGTACGAATAGCTATGGGAGGGATCGGTTCAACATTAGAGATAAGAGGCAGGAGCAAGGCATTCCCTGAGTCGGAACCTGGGCTAATTATAAAAGCACTCATAAACGCCGGGGTAAAGAATCCTGTGATACTTCTTGATGAAATTGAAAAGGCCAGTGGAGAGGCCGGTCTGCAGTCAGACATTATGGCAGTTCTATTGGAGATACTTGACCCCGCTCAAAATGTTGCCTTCAGGGACCACTATATTGATTTTCCTGTTGATTTATCCGAAGTGATGTTCATTTGTTCCGCGAATAATCTTGGTCCCATATCAACCGCCCTTTTAGATAGGATGGAGGTAATTAAAATGCCTTCTTACAGCGATGCGGAAAAAATGGTAATTGCGCGTGATTACATACTCCCAAAGGTTATAGAAAATTCGGGTCTCAAGCCTGAGGAGTTAATAATTGACCCCAACTTGTGGCCAGGAATAATTAGGCCGTTTGGTTATGATTCGGGCATAAGAAGCTTAACCAGAACTTTAGAGTCAATATGTAGAAAGGTGGCAAGGGAAATTGTGGAGGGCAAAGTTGATAAAGTTTACCTCACTGCCGATAACCTAAAACACTATCTCCCAAAATAGTATGAACAAAGAAGAAATGATGAGCAAAGTAACAGCGGCTATAAAAGCCTGCACTAAGTGCCGCTTGAGAAGAGGCGCTCTGAACGCTGTTCCTGGTGAAGGAAATATAAATAGTGAAATAGCATTTGTGGGGGAGGCGCCTGGACGGGTTGAAGATGAGACAGGAAGACCTTTTGTGGGAAGGGCAGGGATGTTGCTCGAGCAGTCTCTAAAGGAAATAGGTTATAGCAGAAAAGATGTGTGGATAGGAAATATAGTAAAACACCGACCGCCCGAAAATCGCGATCCTTTGCCGGACGAAATAGACTCTTGCGAACAATTTCTTGCGTACCAGCTTAAAATTATTTCTCCTCTCTTGGTTGTAGCTTTAGGAAGGTTTGCTCTGAATTATTTTTATCCACAGGGTAGAATAACTCTCGATAGAGGTACCCTTATCCAGACAAAGAATTATAAAATTTTTCCCGTTTACCATCCCGCCGCGGCTTTGAGGAATCCTGAGATGATGAGAGGATTTAAGGAAGATTTTGCAAAAATCCCCGAGGTATTGCATTTGGTAAAAAGAGGAGCTGAAGGAAACACGACTCAATCCGAAGGTCAAACTGATGATGGACAACTTGGGCTGGGTTTGTAAACTTATTATATGGATCAACAATATGTAAATACAATTACACAGGAAGAAAAAGAAAGGGCGAAAAATACATTGAAAGTAATAACTTTAAGTGGAACTGAATCCGTAACCAAAAACTTAACGGTTTTTGAATATGGTGAAGATATTATATTGGTAGATTGCGGAGTGGGTTTTCCGGACAGCGATCTTTACGGTGTTGATGTTGTAATACCTGATTTTACTTACATTTTGGAAAATTCCCATAGGGTGAGAGGCCTTTTCATCACTCATGGTCATGAAGATCATTTCGGTGCCGTTCCTTACCTTTTAGAACATCTTGACGTTCAGATATTCACAAGCAAGCTGGTTCAGGGTTTTTTGAGGGAAAGACTAAGTGATAAGGGATTCAAACATTTGTCGGAAAAAGCCCGCTACTCTTTGATTTCACCCGAAAGCGGTTCTGTTCAAGCGGGAGTTTTTAGAGTATCGGCGTTTGGCGTAAACCATTCTGTGCCTGATTCAATGGGGCTGGCAATTGAGACTCCGGAAGGGACGGTTTTGCATATGCCCGACTACAAAATTGATTGGACTCCTGTTTTGGATAAACCGATTGATTTGAATGCTATTGCAGAGTTTGGCAAAAAAGGTGTGCTGTGTCTTCTTTCGGATTGTCTGAATGTTCTCACTGAAGGTTACTCCAAAAGTGAAAGTGTTCTCTCAAGCACCTTCACGGATCTTTTTGAGAGCAATCCGGGAAGGCAGATGTTTATAACAACAATCTCCTCAAATATTTCAAGGATGGATCAGATAATGAATGCGGCTCTAAAGCATGGGAGGAAAGTTGTTTTGAGCGGGCGTTCAATAGAACAGAGTGTGAAGGTTGGAAGAAGCTTGGGTTTGTTAAAGTTTTCAGACGATCTCTTCGTACAGGAAAAGGAGGCAGCCAGATACCCACAGAACGAGCTTGTTTATATTATCGCGGGTTGCTACGGACAGCCCGAATCATCTTTAGGAAGATTGAGCAAGGGAGAACACAAAGACATCACACTGAATAAGAACGCTCTTGTAATATTTTCGGCCGACCCCAATCCGCCGGGTGTTGACATTGCTGTGGAAAGGGTAATGTCAGCATTTACTTTGGCGGGGGCAGAGGTCGTATATAGCAAAATTCAAGAAAACCTCCATGTTTCCGGGCACGGTACGAAAGGTGATTTGATGACTATTGCATCAGTTGTTAAGCCCAAATACTTTATTCCGATAGGCGGGACAATCACCAGAATGAGGGCGTACACAAATATGTTGGGTGAGTTGGGTGTTCAAAACAACAGAGTGTTTGAGTGCTTAGAAGGTGATATCGTTGAATTTTCATCGGGTAAAGCTAAAAAGTCCGGAAGAATCCAGACAGTTCCTGTTTACATTGACACGGCTGATCCGGGTAGTACGATTAATCCGGTTGTAATAAAAGATAGAGATCAGCTTTCAACTGACGGTGTTTTTGTTGTGATAATTCCTTCAAGAGACGGTGTTTTGATGAAGGATAAGGTTGAAGTTATAACGCGGGGATTTATATATGTCAAAGCGTCCCAAGAGTTGATGGACAAATCAAGGAAGTTTGTAACCAAGACGCTTGAGAAAATGTCGGAAAAACCATCTGAATGGCCGGCTAAGAAGAAAAAAATTGAAAATGAAATTCAAGAATTTCTGTTCAAGGAAACAAGGAGTTCGCCTTTGGTAATAGTTCACGCCCTGAACGTCTAGTTTGCTTGATACAGGCCGTTGTTTTCTTTATCTCAAATTAAATTGGCTTTGCTAGTGATATAATTTAGCCAATGCCGCGTGGGAGAAGAAGAAAATTTCGGATACATTTCAACGTAAGGCCTGAAACTATAAGGTCGGTATTAGCGCTTCTGTTGGTCAGCTTAGGCCTTTTAAGTTTAATAGCATTTTTTACCCCGTCTTATTCTTTCAATTCAAAGGTTGTGGGGTTTCTTACACGTTTGTTTGGCAAGCCCTCTATATTAGTGCCTTTTCTTCTTGTAATAGCGGGGTTACTGTTTATCCAAAGGCTCCAGCTTAAGATAAAAGAGCCTAGAATCGCCATCGGGCTTATCTTAGCTTTGTTATCGTTGTCGGGGTTGTTTCACTTGTTTATAGAGAGTGATGAGGCTTTGGGGGCTGCAGAAAAAGGTTTGGGAGGAGGTTTCGTAGGCTACAAAATAAGCAATGTGCTGATTTCGAGCGTCAGTATTTATGGAGCGGTTGTAGTGCTTTTTCTTGCGGTTGTGGTGTCGGCTATTCTTCTATTTGATATTTCCTTGGATCAAATCCTGGGCTTTGTTTCTGAAAAAGGAGCTCCTCTGAAGGATTTTATAAAGAGAACATGGCCGTTTAAAAAGGAGGCAGTTGAGGAATTTGGTGAATTTGAAAGCGAGTACAAGGAGGGTGAAGAAGTTAGCGAGCCTGCCCCCGAGAAAGAAGTTGAGGAAGAAGAACCGGAATTTGAAGTCATACCAACCCAGTATGAACCCCAAAAAGCTCCTGTTGTTCTCTCAGAGGATGTGACTTCTTCTATTGCTCCTGTGTCCCCGACAGGGTTTTTATCCGCTCCTCCGAACAAAATATGGGTTGAACCTCCTTTGGATTTGCTTAATGAGCCCGTTCCCGAAACCAGGGATTTAACAGAATCCAAAGCCAATGAAAAGAAAATTATAGAAACTTTGAAATCTTTCGGAATTGAAGCTGAAATAGCAAGCACAAAAGTCGGTCCATCAGTTACACGATATGCTTTAAGACCCAAGTCCGTTACTAAAGTTTCGAAAATAGCTTCGTTACACGAAAACTTGGCATTAGCTCTAGCGTCTCCCACCGGTTCGGTGAGAGTTGAAGCTCCAATACCCGGTACTTCAGAGATTGGAGTAGAAGTGCCGAATTCAAACAGAACCCTTGTTTACTTTAAGTCAATAATTACGTCAGAGGCTATGAAAGCCATGAAATCAAAACTGGCGATAGGTTTAGGGAAGGACGTTGCGGGTAAGACTTATGTCTACGATATTGCCAAAATGCCTCATTTGCTCATAGCCGGCTCAACAAACTCTGGAAAATCAATTTTCATCCACAATATATTATTCTCCATTCTTTTCCGCGCATCTCCGCAGGAAGTTAAATTTGTGCTTGTTGATCCCAAGAGAAATGAACTGACTCACTATCAGGATATTCCCCATCTCATAACTCCTGTTGTTGTGGATATGGACAGAGCTCATTCAGTATTTATGTGGGCGGTTAAGGAAATGGAAAGGCGGCTAAGATTGTTTGAGCAGGCCAAGGTAAGAAATATTGATTATTACAATGAAAACTCAGGTTTTCAGGCCCTTCCTTACATCGTGATAATTGTAGATGAGTTTGCGGAGGTTATGCTTCAAAATACCAATGAGGTGGAAAAGGCGGTTGTACGTCTTGCGCAAATGGCAAGATCAACAGGTATTCATTTGGTTCTTGCGGTTCAGCGGCCCTCAATCAACATAATCACGGGTATCATCAAGGCCAATATACCGACTCGTGTGGCATTTAGCGTTTCTAGCCAGATCGATTCAAGGGTTATTATTGATCAGCCCGGCGCGGAGAAACTTCTGACAAAGGGAGATATGCTTTTTGTGCCGCCCGACGCCCAAAAGCCCATACGTTTACAGGGTGCTTACATAGATGAAAAAGAAATAGCGCGTCTTGTTAATTATCTTAAGAGTCAGGGAATAGAGCCGGATTATTCAGAAGAAGTTTTGGCAAATGTCATGGAGAAGGATGGAAAGGTGGGTTCAAGCGCTTGGGGTGAGGGCGTGGACCCGTTGTTTGATGAGGCTGTGGAAATAGTAAGTTCAATGGGGAAGGCGTCGGCGTCACTGCTCCAAAGAAAGCTTTCTATAGGTTTTTCAAGGGCAGCAAGAATAATTGATGAAATGGAAGAGAAGGGGATAGTAGGACCGGCTGTTGGGGGAAGCAGGGCAAGAGAGCTTTTGATAGGAGGAGGTGGGCACAGTGGATATGTAGATGAGATTGACGATCTAGTTTCTTAGCAATTTTGGTAGAATAGCAAGGTATGGGAAGTAAAAAAAGATCCAAACAAAAAAGAATAGAAAGGCGCCTTGTGGAAATTGTACGCGCCCAGAATTCGGCTCAGGGTCATGCAGTAGGAATCACACAAAATTTGCAAAAAGAAAACGAAACTAAAATCTCTGATTCTAAGGGTATTTTTCATGAACTTCCGATGACAGAAATGAAGAAAGATATGATTAAGAACGCGGCCTATCTGGCTTTCGCCGTCGCTTTGATTTTAGTCATAGAAATATCGGGTTTGTATTATAAGTTGTTTTAGTTAGGAGCGGATTTCAGCGTCTATAAATTCATCCAATCCTCCGTCGAGGATGTAGTCAGGGTCCGAAGATTCGACTCCGGTTCTCAGATCTTTTACTAGTTTATAGGGATGTAAAACGTAGTTTCTAATTTGATTCCCCCATCCGGGCATCTTATATTCTCCCTTTGCTTTCTTTTTTTCTTCCTCGATTTTTTCCTCTTCCATTTTGTACAGCTTTGATCTTAATATTTTCAGCGCTTTCTCTCTGTTTTTTCCTTGGAACCTTTCTTCTTGGCATTCAACAATAATTCCGGTGGGTTTGTGCTTAAGACGCACGGCAGTCGAAACCTTATTTACATTTTGTCCTCCGCTGCCGCCGGATCTGAAAAAATCCCATTCAAGATCTTCATCTTTTATCTCAATATCTCCCAAATCATCATTTATCAATGGAATGACCTCTACTAGGGCGAATGAAGTTTGGCGGAGGTTATCAGCATTGAAGGGGGATTGCCTTACCAATCGATGAACGCCTGATTCACGTTTTAAAAATCCATAGGCGTATGGACCTGATATTTCCAGAGTTGCTGTCTTTATCCCCGCTTCCTCACCGGGGGTCATACTTACTTCATGCCATTCCCATCCGGTCTTTTCTGCGTATCTTTTATACATTCTCAAAAGCATGGCTGCCCAATCCATGGCTTCCGTTCCTCCCTGGCCGGCGTGTATTGTTACAATTGCGTCGTTTCGGTCGTGTTTATCCTTGAAAAAGGTTTTTAATTCAAGACGGTGTAGTTCTCGTTCAAAATTTTCTTTGTCCCCTTCCTCTGCCATAAGCTCAAGCATCTCATAATCTTCTATGTCTTTTTTTAACGCCGCCAGATCTTTTGCTACCCCGGTGCCTTCCTCCCAGTTTTTCCATGTAGATTCATCAACGACTCTTTCCTCAAGAGCTTTTATTTTGGCCCTTTTTTCTTCAATAAAAAGCCCTTCTTTAAGTTGTTTAAGCCGTTCTCTCAATGTTTCTTCCATAGCTATGAGATTATACCACCGGTTGTTACTCCAGAGCCTCTAGTCCTAAAAGAATTTGGTCGCCGGGGTTTATTTCTTTTCGAAGCATTTTAGTAGCAAGGTAGGTTTCAACCGTGTCTTCTATGAGACGAGCCAGCGGACGGGCGCCCCATTCAGGAGAAAAGCCCCTTTTGGCAAGTTCGTCAACAAGCTCCTGTTTGAATCTTATGTTGACTCCCTTTTCACTTGCCATTTCTTTGACTCTATCCAGCATAAGAGAAGTTATTTGCTTAACGTTTTCTTCAGATAGGGGGTTGAAAATTATGATTCCTGAAAATCTATTTAAAAACTCGGGAGCGAACCTCTCTCGTACTTCTGACATTGCCTTCTCTCTCATTTTCTCAAGAGTCCCATGTTCTGCAAAAACCTGCTGAATTGCCTTTGTTCCCACATTGCTTGTGGCAATTATTATTGTGTTCGTAAAATCTATTTTCATTCCTGTGTTGTCCGTTAGTTTTCCCTCATCTAAAACCTGCAGAAAGGTTAAGAGAATGTTAGGATGAGCTTTTTCTATTTCGTCCAGCAGAATTAGTGCGAATGGCTTACTCCTCACCATATTTGTCAGCAGTCCCTTTGTTTTGCCGTCGGGTGTTCCGAGCAGACGATTTATGCTGTCTACCTGTTGATACTCGCTCATATCTAGCCTGATCATATTATTTGTGTCTCCGAAGTAGTGCTTGGCCAAAGCTTTTGCAGTTTGAGTTTTTCCTATTCCGGTTGTTCCTACAAATAGAAAACTTGCGATGGGCTTGTTTTCGTCACGTATCCCCGCCCGCGCCCTTCTTAAGGCGGTAGATATTTGTCTGACAGCTTCGTCCTGGCCCACGATCATTTTTTTCATCGTTTCCTCAATAGAAAGGAGCTTTTGAGCCTCGTCTTGAGAAATAGTTTCAACGGGTATACGAGTCATTTCAGCAATCTCTGCGGCTATGTGGGTTGAAGCAAGAATGGGGGAATTTTCCACAACCCTCGCAGCTGTTCGGTTAAGTATGTCTATTGCTTTGTCGGGCAGTACTCTTTCGTGCATTAGTTTTTCTGATAGTTCAACCGTTTTGACCAGGGCGGGGTAAGTTATGGTTATATTGTGTTTGGCTTCAAGTTTGTCGGCTTTTGTTTCAAGAATTTTTACTGTTACATCTTTCGGCAATTCATCAATTTCAACAATATGGAAAAGACGGGAGAAGGCTCCATTAGGTTCTATGTATTTTCTGAAATTTGAAATTGTTGTTGCCCCGATGAATTTTATTTTTCCTTCTGAAAGATGGGGTTCCAGTATGGTGTAAATTGTTGATGTTTCTGCATTAGAATCTCCTGCGCTGGCAACGACGTTATGAATTTCGTCAATGAATAGAATAATATCTCCTGATCCTTCAACCTCTTCCATCACCTTTCTTAGGTTCTGTGCTATCATCCCTGGAGTTGTAGCGCCGGAAATGAATCCCCCAATGTCCAGACCAACCAGCCTGTGGTTGCTTATGGATTTGTATTCGTTGCTCTCGATTATGGCTTGGGCGATACCTTCTATCAAAGTTGTTTTTCCGCTTCCGGGCTCTCCGACGATAAGCACATTTTCTTTCTGTCCGGATAGTATTTGGGCGATTGTTTTAATATCCTCATCTCTGCCTAGTATTTTTTTGTACTTGCCACGCAAAATTTCTTTTGTAAAGTCACGGGACATTGAGTCAAGAGTAGGCGTGACCCTTCCAAGCATCCCTCTTCCTATGCCGCCGGTGAAAATCAATTGGTAATCGTCCTGCCAGAGAAAAAGTCTATTTCTCTCATTTCTTTTATCGTTTTCCCATTCAACGGCCCTCGCTACATATTTCATAGAACTGTTTAGCGATGCTAATATAATGTCAATTTTTGGGATGTTGTTAAGCACGGCAAGAAGAAGATGATCCAGCTCAATATACTTTGACTTGAGTCTTAAAGCGTCAGAAAACATTGCCTGTCCCAAAGTTGATTGTTGTATTACAGGGGCTGATTTCAATTTTTCAAAAAGCAGATCCTTGTTTATTTCCGATCGGATAAGAATAAGTTTTGAAATGTCCTGTTCAAAAAGCCATTTAATTCCCTTGGTTTGATCTATAGTCAGCTTTTCCAAACCTTTTAGTACATTGTTTCTGCAACTTGCCTTGAAGTTTTCTTTTGTATTTTTTTGGACTCTAACTCTTGGTGTATCTCGGTTCCTAATAAGGTAAAGAAGATAAAATGCAATGAAATAAGCTACAGTATAATCCAAACCCTTGTATTTTAAAACAGCTACGGGAGCCGCAAACCACCCAATTATCGCTAGGGAAGATATTATGACAAGCAGAAGCATATATACCAGTCCGAAAGCTATCCAAAATATTCTTATGACAAATCCCGCAAGCCTTCCAACTATGGTGTAGTCGCCGAAAAGGGGAACAAAGAGAAGTTGAAGGTTCGTTGAAAACGAGATCTGGTAGTTCACAAGTATAATAAGATGTGAAAATACTTTTATTATTCTCCTTGGAGCTGATAAAAGCCACCAGAATATAAACTCGTGGGGCATCCTGGGCAGGGATTTCATAACATAAGGATATCAGACTCGGACAACCTTTTGTATTGTGAGTTGATGAAAAACGATACCTATTCCAAAACCCGCGCACCAGTATAGGAGAGGCAGCCCCGAAGCTTTTATTATGTAATGTGTCGGAAGGGAAAAAACGGCCTTCCCGACAATCTCTTTTTGTACAATTGGGTATGGATCTTCGTTTTGATTGTTGTCGCCTTTGGTTATGAAAAGGTCGTTCCTAATCTCAACTATTCTATGCGTTATGTATGTATTGTTTTTTTTGAATGCCGCTATGTCGCCAATCTTTAACCTGCGGGCGGGTATCACGATTACTATGTCGCCTTTCCGTATATAGGGTTCCATAGAATCACTTTTAACGTACAGTGTTTTTATCCCACCTACATACGCCGCTAGAATAACCAGTGCTATTAAAATTAGTGTGTAATACCTGCCCGTCATGTCTGATCAAATATTTTAATGTGCCAATTACTGTTGTACTGATTCGAATTCAAAATCAAACATAGCCGATTTTCCCTGTTTTGTAGCGCTTAGGTTATCTACTGAGAACCTGAGCACCAAAGGTCTCGTCTGACCCGGGTTGATTTGCCCGACGCCTATTCCCTCGGTCTTCCATTTTATTATCGTTTTCTTGGCTAAGCTAAGTCCGATTTCTCCTGAGTCAAGAACGCCGTTGTTGTTTGCATCATTCCATTCAAATATCTCTACATAAATATCTGATCTTAAATCAGCTGGGTCGTTTGCTGTTTCGTAATAGGCTTTTGAGGTTACGGATATTTTTAATGATCCGTTGTTTATAAGTTTCAAGGGGTAATCAGCTGACCACGTTTGTCCGATATTAGAGAAAGAAGGGCCTGGTAACTCATCAACCAGATTTGTGGGCTCGGTGCCGAGAGGCAAATCTTTAAGAAATTTTAAGTCAGCACTGCCCACCGAAAAAGTAGAGCCGAGAACCTTTGCTTTGTCTGTAAATGCGGCTAAAGTTACACCCGTTATCAAAGATACCAGGGTTAAAATAACTAATGCGTAAATAATCTTTTGTTTCAATTTTATTCACCCCCTTTCAACAAATTTTGGGCACGCATGCTTGAGAAAGATTTGTCGCATACTATTAGGTGATCGATAAGGTTTATGCCGACAATTTGGCAGGCTTCTTGAACTCTTTTAGTAATTTTCACATCTTCTGTGCTGGGGTTAGGCTCTCCAGACGGATGGTTATGGGCAAGAATGATAGATACGGCATTATCCATTATTGCCGTTCTTATAATTTCACGCGGGTGTATGAGGGTCTCGTTTATTGTGCCCGCGGACACCAAGCTTTTTTTGATAGTGATGTTTCTTGAATTTAGGGATATTAAATACAAGTGTTCAGTTTCTTTTCCAAAGAAATTGGGTTTGACGTATTCATAGGCGTCATTTGGTCCTGACACTTTTACACTTTGTCTTGGAGGGTTGTTATACCTATTGATAAGCTCTTTTATAGCCGAGAGTCTTGCGGCCTTAACCTTTCCAAGATATTTGTTTCTTATCAATTTTTGGACAGGGGTATTTAAAAGGGTATAAAGAGATCCACTTTCCCTAATTATTTTTTGTGAGAGTTCCAGTACCGAGCTGCCTTTGCCGCCGCTTGATAGGATTATGGCTGTAAGTTCGGCGTCAGACAGTATATCGGCACCTTTGTTAAGCAGTTTTTCTATTGGTCTGTCTTCTTCTGGAAGTAAAGACATTTTCATAAAGCATAATCTAGGTTATTGCAATTTACATTACAATATGTTAAATTCTAATCCTACCAGCTATGTCCGAAATTGGTGTTAAGATAAGGGAGATAAGAAATTCACACCGCCTTTCGCAATACAGATTTGGAAAAAAATTGGGAATTTCAGGTAAAACTGTTTCCGCTTATGAAACGGGAAGAGCTATTCCGCCCGAGAAAATAATAAACCTGATCTCCGAAGTTTTTTCGTGCCCGATCATCTATATGAACAAGCAGGAGAAATGCCGTTTGAAAGACCAAATAGTCACTATTAAAAGCTTTATAGATAATTTGGAAAAAGTGTTGTTCGGTAGTTAACGTTTTGAGTATTGAGGAGCTTTTCTTGCCTTGTGAAGATAAGGCTTCTTTCTTTCAACCATTCTCGAGTCTCTTGTGAGTAGCCCCTGTTTTCTAAGCATGGAAGAATATTCTTCATTCATTGATGCCAAGGCTACTGATATTCCATGAGCTACGGCTCCTAGCTGAGATGATTTTCCCGAACCTGATACTTTTATTGTTGCCCTGAATTTCGCTTTTGGGTGGGACACCCCGATAATATGAAAGGGTTTTGTCCACACCACTTGTTCTTTTTCGGTAGGGAAGTAATCATTTATGTCCCTTCCATTGACGGTCATGTCGCCCTTCTCATCCCAAAGGAAAACTCTGGCAACGGCGGTCTTTCTCCTTCCGGTGCCTGTGTAAAATTTTTCTTTTATTTTGTCTTTTTTTTCTTCGTTCATTCTACTTTGCCGCCTCCTGGGCTTTGTGCGGATGCTCCGGACCAACATATACATGGAGGTTTGACATCCTTTCTTTTCTAAGTTTATTTTTGGGAAGCATTCCTTCAACCGCCCTTATTAAAATTTGTCTCGGGTCTTTTTCAAAAACCTTCTCCATTTTTTGGACCCTTAATCCTTTGGGGTACCCGGTATGATGTATGTAGGTTTTCTTTTTCATTTTGTTGCCAGTGAGCGCTATTTTTTCAACGTTGGTTACCACAACAACTCCTCCTGTATTTTGGTTGGGGGAAAACATAGGGGTGTTTTTCCCGATGAGCACTTTTGCGATTTCGGACGCAAGCATACCCAAAACTTTGTTTGAGGCATCGAAAAAATACCACTTTCTATCATTTATTTTTTTAGCGCTTGTAGTCTTATTGTTTGTCATTTTGTGCTTTGTTCACCTTTCCCTTTTTGTCCTTTTTTTCGGCCGGTTTCTTTTCGCCCTTTTTATTTGCTTCTTTTATAGGAGCGTCTTTCGTTTCAGAAGGCAGAAGTTCTATTCTTGCCGTTTTTGCATTATCTCCGACTCTATTGCCCGTCTTTATTATTCTAGTGTATCCTCCCGGTCTTTTATGGAACCTTTCGGCGATTTCGCCGATAAGCTTTTTTACGGCGCTATCGTTCCCAAGTTCGCGTTTTAATGTTTTGACAGTATTAAACAAAACTACCTTGTCTTCGGATCTAAAGCTTTTCTTCGCCTTAGTTATGATTTTCTCAACAAATGGCTTTACAAATTTCGCTTTCTCAAGAGTAGTGTTTACTCTTTCGTGCAGTATAAGCTCGGATGCCAGATTCTTTGCCAAGGATTGTCTATGCTCGGCAGTTCTTCCCATTTTCTTTTTCTCTATGCGGTGTCTCATACGCTGGTTGGTTTAAATTATCTAAGTCCCTCTTTCTTAAGAAGCTTTTTTATTTCTTCAAGAGATTTTTCGCCGAGATTTTTAATGTCGGCTATTTCTTCATCAGACTTCTTTGCCAATTGCTTTAGTGTATCCACCCCATGTTTTTTGAGTGCATTTATTGTCCTTGTTTGAAGAGGTAGTTCGTCTACGGCCACATCTTCCACATCTACAATGACGGGTTCTTCAGTTTCTAGCTGCTTTCCTTTAGCGCCTTCAATTTCCCATTTCTCAAACATTTCATAGTATCCTTTGAGAATCCCCGATGCTTTGATGATCGCCTCTTTTGGTGAAATACTTCCATCGGTTTCCACAGTAATCAAGAGCTTATCCAGATCTGTTTTGTCGCCAAACCTTGTGGGCTCAACAGAATATGTAACATTTATGACAGGAGAAAACAAGGCGTCGAGGACTATAACTCCAATTTTTGAGGTTTGTCTTTCTTCCATTGGCGAATATCCGGTTCCCGGTTCAACTACAAGCTCAATATTAATCTCGCTCTTTGAGTCGGCAAGGGTCGCTATGTGGAGATCCTTATTCATTACCTCAAGATCAGAGGGCATATCTATGTCCTTTGCCGTTACTTCTCCTGCGCCTTTCTTTTTTATTGTTGCTACTACAGGATTATTTGTGTGAATCTTAAACCTAAGTTTTTTGATGTTAAGTGTAAGCTGAACAATGTCCTCTTTTATGCCAGGGAGGGTAGTAAATTGATGAGACGCTCCCGCTATTTTAATCTGGGTCACAGCGGCTCCTTCTATCTCTGTAAGCAGGACTCTTCTTAAAGCGTTTCCTAAAGTATGCCCGAAGCCTGTTGGAAGCGGTTCTACTGAATAAGTACTAAGCTTACCCCCCTCATTTATGGGGTTTATTTTTAAATTTTCTTTGATAGCTAATATCATTTTTCCTCCTATAAAAATTACCTTGAATAGAACTCAATAATTGATTGCATATCTACTTTCTCTTGCGTATCTTCAGCATTTGGAAGCCTCAAATATTTTACATATCTTTCTTTTGTGTTGGCTTCGAGCCATTCGGGAAGGACGAAACCTTCTCTAAGGTGTATCTTTTCAAAACTCACCGGTTTTATGATGTCGCCTATTTTCAAAATTCTGGAAGGGATGTTTTCTTTCTTACCATTTACCGTAAATAAACCTCTCCTTATAAACTGTCTGGCTTGAGCTCTTGACACAGCAAAACCACTTCTATAAACCATATTGTCAAGCCTGGATTCGAGAAGTCTTGTCAATATTTCTCCCGAAACACCTTTGGCTGACAGAGCTTTGTTCACGTAGTTTTTGAACTGCTTTTCCAGAAGCCCGTAAATTCTTTTGGCTTTTTGCTTCTCTCTAAGCTGTTTTCCGTACTCCGACATTGACTTTCTTCTTGTGCCGTGCATTCCCGGCGCTTGGGCCTTTTTGGTAATAGGGCATTTTTCCGACTCACATTTCGAGCCCTTGAGGTAAAGCTTGACCCCTTCTCTCCTACAGAGTCTACATTTTGCGTCAGTATATCTAGCCATAATTAAACTCTCCTTTTCTTTTTAGGCCTGCACCCATTGTGGGGGATAGGAGTAAGATCGGAAATGGATACTACGTTAAGACCCGAGGTTTTTAAGGCTTTTATTGATGAAATTCTGCCTAATCCCGGACCCTTTACAAAAACTGATACATCTCTTAAGCCTGCTTTTGAAGCTTGTGACCCGGCCATTTCAGCGGCCTTGGTTGCTGCATAGGGAGTGGATCTTCTTGATCCCTTAAAACCCGCGCTGCCCGAACTTGCTGAAAACAAAGTATTTCCATCGGAGTCGGTTACTGTGACTATGGTGTTGTTCATACCTGCAGTTATGTACACCTTTCCTGCAGTTGGTATTTTTCTTTCTTTATTTTTCTTTGCTTTTGAGCTTTTTTGAGCCATATTTTATTTACTGATTATTTCTTGGCCAGTTTCTTTTTCTGACCGCCTACAGTCTTTCTTTTACCTTTTCTTGTTCTGGCATTGGTTCTTGTTCTTTGTCCCCTTACGGGAAGTCCTGACAGGTGCCTTAAGCCCCTGTAGGCCTTTATTTCCTGCAGTCGTCTTATGTTTTGATTTACCAATCTTTTAAGCTCCCCTTCAACTGGAATTTCCATAGCTGCAATTGCTGCGTTTATCTTTGCAATATCCTCATCTGTTAGGTTCTTGGCCCTAATATCGGGAGAGATTCCGGCCTTGTCCAAAATTTTTCTGGACATGGTTGAGCCTATTCCGTATATATACCTCAAAGAGGCCTCAATTCTTTTTTCTCCAGGTATGTCCACACCTTTTACTCTAGGCATAATTTATCCCTGTCTTTGTTTATGTTTAGGGTTTCTTTTGCATATTACCCTAACCTTTTTATTTCTAATAATTACTTTGCAATCTTTACAGATTGCCTTTACAGATGATCTTACCTTCATAAATACCTTTCAAGCTTCTAATTTTCTGTTGCTTACAGCAACATCAGTTTATTTAAGCCTATAAATGATCCTTCCTCTTGTAAGGTCGTGGGGAGAGAATTCTATTCTGACTCTGTCCCCAGGCAAAACCCTAATGTGGGCTTTCCTCATTTTACCCGAAACTACGGCTAAAGCTGTAGTTTCGTCGTCAAACTCAACCGTGAACATCCCTCCCATATGAGTTTCAGTTATTTTTCCGTCTTTTGTTACTACCTCTTTTGTACTCATTTAGCTTTTAGTCTTAACGAACGCGCTTGATTGTAGCAGAAGCTTCAATATCGGTCAATAATACAAAAAAGGCACATAAGAACGATGCAGAGTGCCGTTTTTTTGGCATTACATTGACTTTTGCGGTTGCGAAACTTATATTACCATTGTATATGTAAAAATCAATAAAAAGGGGTTTTTTGTAATGCTAGACATTAATTTTATTAAAGCAAATGTGGATCTGGTCAAAAAAGCGGTGAGAGAGAAGGGCTTGGAAGGTACTGTATCGATTGATAAATTAATTGAAACCCACACTCGCTACATCGATGCTTTAAAGAGAGTAGAAACGCATAGAGCATTAAAAAACAAACTTTCTGAAGATATTTCAAAAGCTAACGCTTCGGAGAGGGAAAAGCTTATAACCGAGGCGACTTCGGTTAAAGAGGAGTTGTCGAAATACGAAAAGGAACTGGACGAAATCAAGTTTGCGTTTGACAAGATGATGCTTTGGGTTCCCAATGTGCCCTCTGACGATGTTCCTATAGGTAAGGATGAAAACGATGACAAGGTCGTTAGAACTGTTGGATCTATCAGGGATTTTGGTTTCAGGCCCAAAGATCATATTGATCTAGGAGCAGCATTGGATGTTATAGATCTGGAAAGAGGTGCCAAAATAGCCGGATTTAGGGGATATTTCTTAAAGGGAGAGGCGGCGGAGCTTGAGCAAGCCCTCTTAAAATATGCCTGCGGCGTGATGAAGGAAGCGGGGTTCACTTTTATGTCGGTTCCTTGGATAGTAAAGCCCGAATTTTTTATCGGAACAGGTTACTTCCCATGGGGAGAAGATGATCACTACAGGTTAGAAGAGGATAAGGCTTTAATAGGGACGGCGGAGGTATCCCTTACCTCATACTATGCTGGGGAGATTCTCGAGGAAGCTGATCTTCCTGTCAAGCTTTATGGATTGAGCCCATGCTTTAGAAAGGAAATAGGAGCCTATGGGAAGGATACCAAGGGTATTTTTCGACTACACCAATTCTATAAAGTTGAGCAGATGGTTCTTACGACTGCTAACGAAGAGATAACAAGAGAGTGGCACGAAAAAATGCTCGGTTATTCTGAAAAAGTCCTTGAGGGTCTTAATCTTCCCTATAGGGTTGTCTTGAAGTGTACTGGAGAGATTGGGGCTGGGCAGGTTAAAAAATATGATTTGGAAACATGGTTTCCTTCTCAGGAGAGATACCGAGAAACACACTCCGATTCTTATTTTAGAGATTTCCAATCTCGGAGGTTGAATATAAGGTATAGAGATTCCAACGGAGATCTAAAGTATGTCTATACCCTGAACAATACTGTAGCAGCCTCGCCCCGTCTTCTGGCTGCTATTTTGGAGAATTACCAAAATGCAGATGGAAGTGTAATTGTTCCTGAGGTTCTTAGACCCTACGTCGGTTTTGATAAAATCCTGCCCAAGTAGAAAATAATTTGATAGTATGGCTTAATATGAATATCTTTGACGGGATCCAGCTTCCTAAGATTATCTACGAGGCAGAATCAAAATATAACGGCAAAATTGAGGTATGGGAGGTCGGTAAAACCCGAAAAATAAAGGTTGAAAAGATTGATCAGTCAATCTCTCACAAATCTTCCTCGGCAAACAGGTTGGTGTGGGGCAAGGTTGTAGAAATTTTGGAGGAAAATGCTCCCGATTTGCAGAAAGTTTTAATATTGGGTTTGGGTGGGGGTACGATGGCTCACATAATCTCAGAAAGATTTAATCATCCCGAAATTGTGAGTGTGGAAATTGATCCTGTTATGATAGATATAGCGAGAAAATTTTTTGATTTAGATTCGATACCAAACCATAGGGTTATAGAGGCAGATGCTTTAAGAGTAACTATCGAACCCGAAGATTATGACCTCGAAGAAGAATATTTCAATGTTGTGATTGTTGATATATTTAATGGTGAGAAATATCCCGATTTGGGAAAGTCGGGAAACTTTATCGCTTCAGTTAAAAGGTTGGTGAGGCCGGGAGGCCTTTTAATTTTTAACCGAATTTATTTAGACCATCATCAAGATGATGTGAATATATTTATAGAATACCTTGGGGATTTTTTACATAATGTTACATGTCTGGTTGTTGCGGGGTATACAAATTCTGACAACGTTCTCATCTACGGGAAAGTTTGATTTTTTGACATGACTATTTTTCAAGCTCTAATGATGGGTATTGTGCAGGGGCTGACAGAGTTTATCCCCGTTTCGTCTTCGGGGCATCTTGTAATTTTTCCAAAGCTTTTAGGATGGGAAGATAGCGGCTTGGCTTTTGATACTGTGCTTCATATGGGAACTCTACTTGCTCTTCTCGTCTATTTTTCCAGTGATTTGAAAGGGTTTTTCTGTGTCTTTTGTGAAAGATTTGAAAAAAAGGATTTAAAAGTATTGAGAGTGAAACCCGTTTTCTTTTTTGGCTTATTCTTGCAACACTTCCTGCGGGTCTTGCAGGTTTACTTCTTGAAAATTTTATTGAAAGCAAATTTAGGAGCATTTTGAGTGTTGCTGTTTTTCTTTTGCTGGGGTCGGTTCTTATGTATTTTGCGGATAGAAAGGTGGGGGGCAAAAATCTAAGACCTAGTTTGAAGAATATTTTTACCGTCGGTCTATTTCAATGTCTAGCGCTCTTTCCCGGGGTTTCAAGATCGGGGGCGACGATTTCGGGGGGGCTTTTTGTTGGTTTTGATCGGGAGCTCGCCGCGAGAATTTCCTTTCTTTTGTCTATACCTGTGATAGCCGTTGCGGGTCTTTTCCAACTGCCGGTTGCGCTTTTACAATTTTCCGGAGAAGATTTGGGGGTGTTGGCGGCTGGGTTTTTTTCTAGTGCAGCCGCGGGCTACTTTTCTGTATACGTGCTTTTGAAATTCTTAAAAAAGAATAGCCTTAGATCTTTCATTATTTATCGAGTTGTGCTCGGTGTCTTTCTAATTTTATTGCATTATTCTTAAGAAAAACTGTACAGCTTTCGGTGCTATAATCAACTTCGATATGTTTAAGTTTTTCGGCGATCCTAACGAGAAACAACTGAATAGGATTAGACCCATTGTTGCGGAGATCAATTCCTTGGAGGATTCTGTCCAAAAACTTTCTCAAGAAAAGATGAGAGAGAGAGTATTGGAGTGGAAGGCACAGCTTAGAGGTCTTGATTATGAAGAGCAAGAAAAGCTGATGAGAAAAAATCCTTCCCGAGGCCTTTGCCTTTGTCCGTGAGGCATCGGTTAGAACATTGGAAAAGAGGCACTTTGATGTGCAGTTAATGGCAGGTGTCGTTTTTACACGAGGGAAAAATTTCGGAACAGAAAACTGGAGAAGGAAAAACTTTGACCGCGACCCTACCTCTTTTTCTAAACTCCTTGACTGGGCGCGGGGTTCATTTGGTAACTCCCAATGATTATCTTGCACGCCACGGTGCTGGTTGGATGGGACCTATTTATGACTACCTTGATATAAGTGTTGGAGTAATTATGCAAGAGAGGGCGTTTGTGTATGATAGTACATTCAAAGGAACTGAGTTTGAAGATATTTATGCTATTCATTTGAAAGAGGTTTCAAGGCAGGAAGCTTATAAATGCGATGTTGTTTACGGAACTAATCATGAATTTTGGGTTTGACTACCTTCGGGATAACATGGTGTACAACCTTGAAGCTATGGTGCAGACAAATCCAAATGGAGAGTTTGGGGTTCATAATTTTGCGATAGTTGATGAAGTTGACTCTATATTAATAGATGTTGCTAGAACCCCCCCTTATTATTTCTTCTGCTGATGCTAAACCATCTTCACGGTATTATGATGCTGATCGCATTGTTAAAACTCTCGCCAAGGGTATTGACTACGAAGTTGAAGAAAAATTCAGAAACGTCACTTTAACAGATTTAGGAATAAGACGAGTTGAGAGGCTTTTGGGGGTTGAGAATCTATACGAACAGGATTTTGAAATGGTCCATTTGATAGAAGAGGCTCTCACAGCTCATGCTTTATATGAAAAAGATAGAGATTATGTGGTGAAAGACGGAAAGGTAATTATAGTTGATCAATTCACAGGAAGACTTCTGCCAAACAACAGGTTTTCCCACGGATTACACCAGGCTATTGAGGCAAAAGAAGGTGTAGAGATTCAACAAGAATCCAAAACTTTAGCTGAAATTTCCTATCAAAATTATTTTAGAATGTACAAGAAACTGGCGGGCATGACAGGTACGGCAGCTACCGAAGCTGAAGAGTTTTACAAAATCTATAAGCTGGAGGTTGTAGTTATCCCAACCAACAAGCCGAATATAAGAAAAGATCATAACGATGTGATTTACAAAACGGAAAGCGCGAAGTTTAAGGCTGTAGCTGATGATATTGCTGAGAGGCATGCTAGGGGCCAGCCAGTTCTTGTTGGAACAACTTCTGTGGAGAAAAGTGAACAATTGCACGCACTGTTGGTAAGAAGGAAGATACCCCACGAAGTATTAAATGCAAAAAACCACGAAAAGGAAGCTTTGATAATAGCTCAAGCAGGGAGAAAAGGTGCTGTGACAATTTCAACAAACATGGCTGGACGAGGGGTCGATATTGTTTTGGGTGGAGATCCTCCAGACGAAGAGCAGCAGAAAGAAGTGTTGGAAAAAGGCGGATTGTATGTTATAGGCACCGAACGCCACGAGTCGAGGAGAATAGATAATCAGTTGAGAGGTCGGGCAGGAAGGCAGGGGGATCCTGGCGAAACCAGATTTTATGTCTCATTGCAGGACGATCTAATGAGAGTTTTCGGTGGCGAACAGGTGAGCAGGCTGATGGATCGCTTTGGTATCGATGAGACTATTCCACTTGAGGCCGGACTTGTTACCAGATCAATTGAAAGTGCCCAGAAAAAAGTTGAAGGCTTTAACTTTGACAGAAGGAAAAATGTTGTGGAAATGGACGACGTTATTAACGTTCATCGCGAGGTTATTTACAAACTGAGAAGAAGAATTTTGGAATTAGGAGCGGGGATCACGACCAATAAAGAATGGATAATTGGCAAATTATCTTCAATGTCAGTATTGAGCTCGGAGTTGTGGGAGCAAAAAGAAAGAGAATTTGGGGAGGAAACTTGGTATAAGATCGTTTCGGATTGGAGCCTTAGGGTGATAGATAATTTCTGGATGGATCACCTGGTTGATATGGATCAAGTTCGGGAAGGAATAGGTTTAAGGGGCTATGCTCAGAGAGATCCAATGGTTGAATACAAAAAGGAAGGGCACGAGAGATTTGAAATTTTGTTGGCAAGAATTTATTCAACAATAGGTGAGCGCCTTGAAAAGGCAACGACAGATTCTGTAGTAAGAGTATCTCCTTCAGAGAGCCAGCTTTTGGCCAGAGCAAACTACCTTCACGGTGATTTTGAAAGCGGTGTCAGAGACGAGATGGGTCAGGCTTCTCCTCGTTTTGTTGATCCTTTGGGAAGAGTTGTTAAAGTTCAAGCTGTAACTTCCGGCAAAGAAAAAGTGGGAAGAAACGACCCGTGCCCATGTGGTAGCGGGAAGAAGTATAAGAATTGCCATGGAAGATAAATTATAGTGCTTTTACTGCTCACCTGCGGCCAAAGTATTATTGAGTGTAACTAATGCATTTAGTGCGTTCGGGTCGCCTGGATTTAGCTCAAGAGTTTTTTCCCACATTTCTTTTGCTGTGGCATAATCCTTTTTATAGAAAGCTATTACCCCCAATTTGTAAGTTGCTCCATAGAGACGTGGGTTCATTTTGTATGATTCGTAAAGGTAGTACCACGCGTTGTCATAGTCTCCTTTCTGAAGGTAAACGAATCCAAGGTTGTGTACCGCGTCGGCGAAGGATGGGTCAAGTGCTATTGATTTTTTGAAGTTTTCAATTGCCAGATCGTACTTTCCTTCCTTTGCGTAAACGTCGCCGAGGTTGTTATACACTCCTAAAGCTGTAAGGAGAAACCTTTTGAGTGGCATGCCAAAGATTGCTGGTGTTTAGAAGGTCTTGGGTTCTTATAAGCTGTTCTGACTGTGTAGAACGTTAGAAGCAGGGGCAACTGCATAACGGGAGAAATATTTGATGCCGGTATATTTTTCCAAATATGGAATTAAAAAAGCCAAGATTAAGCAGGAATGCGGCCGTTGACATATACAGATATCTTTCAGCGATGAACCAAGCTATTGCAACCGGGCTGAATGAAGGCAAGGTCGCTATAAAAATTAGTAACAGCAATCCTGCTACATAACTCGCCTTTTTGTAAAGTTTTACGGCTGATATAATGATAGCCAAAGATATCGCAATCATTGCTATGTAGGATACAATACTAATGTAACACACCTTCGTGGTACACAGTAAGGGGTATGGGCCACAGCAGAAGTTTCGCTATAGTGTAGATTATGTAGGGGGAGCGGTTTAGGATCGGTTGTCGCAGTGTATATGGATCGTAGTAATAGTCTTGTCTGAGTGCTGTAACTCTTTCTTTAAAACCTCCAAAAATTTCTCTATAACCAAATATTGCAGCTATAATAAAGAATGGGATAAGCCAAAGTCCGCTTTTGAAATTAAACTTTTTTCCCAGGATAAGCTGGTCGAATACTAAAATTGAAAAAGGTACCGTCAAAACCCAAGCGTTCCTTAATAAGATTTACCATTAGCAAAAAAATCCCAATTTCTGCTGCGTAGTAAGATTTTTTATTTGTTCTCTTAAACAAGGTGTGGAATATAAATATGTTGAGTGTGAAGAAAAGCAGATGGATTGTAATGAACTGCCGAAATCCAGCCCACTGCCTCGCTCGCCAAAGGATGTGAAGCAAACAACAGGCTTGCTATAAGTGCTTTTTCCTTTCCGAACACGGTGTATGTGAAGATGAATAGAGTGGACTACAGTAAGGAAATGGAGAAAGACCGATACCAAATGAAAAGCACCGGGTTTTCATACCAAATAAAAGATGGGTAGTTGCTATTTGCATGTCGTACAATTTTAGGCTGCTAAACATTTTTTCCCACGTTTCCAATGTCAGGGTTGTATAAGATTCCTTTTTCATCATCCATGTTCAAAAATTGGCCCCGCGCTAGATTTCCATATGCTAAAGCAACGATCGCAAACAAGATGAAAAATGTCAGATAATTATTTTTGGTGATTTTGAAAAATGTCTCTTAGTGATGTAACTTCTTTATGAGAAGCGTTTTCCAATACCCAGATATTATATACAGATATTAAAAATTAATGGGAATAAAAAGGAATATTTACGAAATAGTTGAATCTTTTGTTACAATCTCTTTTGGTTGTCCTTATTTTGTACATGACGATAGGATCTGTGGAGGTTGTTTGGGGAGCAAGCATGGAGCCAAATTTTAAGTCCGGTGAAAGAATTCTTGTGGATAAAATTACAAAGAGTTTTAAGGACTATCAAAGGGGCGAGGTGGTGGGTGTTAGTTCCGCCTACGGAAACATCAAGACACTATATAAAGAGAATTATCGGTTTGCCCGGTGACATAATGAAGGTGTTTGAATGCAAAATTTATATCTATCGTGATGGAAAGCAATTCGTTCTTGATGAGGATTATCTAGAACCTCGAGATTGTACAGAAGGTGGCTCTCAATTTTTGGAGGAGGGGCGTTCCCTAAAGATTCCTGAAGGGCATTATGTGGTTATGGGTGACAACAGAAGTAACTCTTTGGACTCCAGATTTTTTGGATTGGTTGATAGGTCAGAGATAGTTGGGGAGGGTTGTATTCCGTTTCTGGCCTCCGAACAAAGCGGGATTTATAAATTAGATGTTGACAACAATTTGACTATATGATAGTTTTCGCCTTGTTTAAAAGCATTTCCAATATTTTTTGAAAATAGACTAAAATGGTCAGTTTTCTGTTGGAAAAGGCAATTTCCCTGTCAGGAAGAATATGGCCGCTTCTGCGGGAATAGCGGGTAAAATTCATAAAATGTCGTTTTTTGTAGTAAATTATCTTTGCGGCCATTTTAGGGGAAAACCTAATGAGAGAAACTTTTTCTAAACGTAAAATAGCTCTAAATTTACCAAACTTAGCTGATATTCAATTAAATTCGTACAACTGGCTCAAAACTGAGGGACTAAAAGAGATACTTGAGGAATTGGGCACAGTAAGAGGATAGTTCGGGAAGGAGGGTGGGTGGTCACACTTTCTGATCCGCAGATTGACAAAGAGAATATATCCATTCAGGAAGCTAAAAGAACGGGAAGAACTTATGATGCTCCTTGGTATGGTGAAGGCAACGATAGAAGATCCCATAACAAAAAATAAGAAAACAGCCAATATTTATATGGGCGATTTGCCTCTTATGACAGAGAGGGAACCTTTATTATAAGCGGTGTTGAGAGGACTATTGTTAATCAGCTCATAAGGGCGGAAGGTGTTCTCTTACGGGAGAGACCTCTCCAATTACAGGCCAGTTTCTTGCAGGAGCTAAGATACTGCCCAAAAGCGGAGTTTGGCTTGAGTTTGAAACCTCCAGAAACGGAGTTCTCAGCGTAAGGATAGATAGAAAAAGAAAAATCTCTGCGACGACCTTATTGAGAGTGTTCGGACTCGAAGAAGACGAAGATATAAGGAAGGCATTTGAGAGTGTTGAGACGAACCCCGAAATAAATTACACAAATGAAACCCTGGCAAAAGATCCTGCCGCAAGTTTCGAGGAGGCTTGTTTGGAAATATATAGAAAAATGAGGCCCGGGGAGCCGCTCGTGCTGGAAAACGCCAAGGCGCTTGTGAATGCAATGTTTTTCAACAAGAGAAGGTTCAGTATGGGGCCATGTCGGAAGATTTAAGCTGAATAAATCTCTCGGATTGAATATCCCCAATGATCCTGACCACAGGCTTTTAACCTTGGAGGATTTAATAAAGATAGTTTCAAAAATAATAGAGCTCAATAATGAGTCGGGGTGCCGGATGATGTGGACTTTTTGGGTAATAGAAGAGTCAAAAGTGTAGGTGAGTTGCTCCAGTGGCAAATGAGGATAGGTTTTTTGAGAATGGAGAAGAACATTAAAGAAAGGATGTCTCTTTCTCCGAGAGACATATTGCCCGATCCTTCTGTTTTGATTTCTCCCCGAGCTATAGCAGCCGCTGTCCACAGCTTTTTTGCCACCGGGCAATTATCACAGCTTCACGATCAACAAAAATCCGCTAACCGCCCTTGACCATTTGCGAAGACTCTCGGTTTTGGGTCCGGGTGGTTTAACTAAGGAAAGGGCCAGCTTTTCAGTTAGAGATGTTCATTACAGTTCATTTGGTCGAGTTTGTCCAGTCAGAACGCCGGAAGGTCCAAATATCGGTCTTATAAATTATCTTGCCTCCTATGCAAAAGTTAATGAATATGGGTTTTTGGAAACCCCATATATAAAACTAGAGAAAACTCCTAATGGTGAGGTCAGACTTACGGACCAAATTGTTTACCTTGCCGCTTACGACGAGGAAGATGTACATATTACCGACCAGTCTGTTAGCATAAATGGAAGAGGGAATAATAATCGACAAACAGGTTCCGTTAAGAAAGGCCGGTAACTTCTTTTTAGGGGATGTATCCTTGGCGCAATACATTGAGGTTGTTCCGAGACAGGTTGTGGGTATTGCCGCCGGTCTTATACCTTTTTTGCAAAATAATGATATAGCGCGCGCTTTGATGGGAACTCAGCAAATGTCTCAAGCAGTTCCCCTGGTTAAGCCCGAGAAGCCTATTGTCGGAACAGGAATAGAGAAAGATATAGCTTACAATACCAACGCTCTCATCGTAGCAGAGGACGATGGATTTGTTGAATTTGCTGATGCTACAAAAGTGGTGGTTAATTATGGCAAGGGCGGAAGAAATCAAAAGTTGAGTATAAGGCAGCGAAATTTGAACAAACAAACAGCGACACTTGTTTTAATCAATATGTAGTTGTTGAAACAGGGCAAAAAGTCAAGAAGGGGCGATGTTCTTGTGGAAGGCCCCGCCGTCAATGAAGGTGAGCTCGCCATAGGAACGAACATGAAGGTGGCCTACATGATTTATGAGGGTCTTGAGTTTGAAGATGGCGTGGTCATATCGGATAGACTTGTTAAGGAAGATATTCTTACCTCAATTCACATTTCAGATTATCAAACATCGGTGCAGGAAACCCAAGCTAGGACCAGAAGAAATTACAAGAGACATACCTAATGTTTCAGAGGAGTCATTAAGAAATCTGGATGAAGATGGGATTGTAGCTATAGGGTCAAAGGTTAAATCGGGTGATATTTTAGTCGGCAAGGTCGCTCCAAAAGGTGAAATGGATCTAACTTCAGAGGAAAGATTGTTAAGAGCAATATTCGGCGAAAAAGCTAAGGACGTCAGAGACACCTCTCTCTACATGCCTCATGGTGAACATGGTATTGTGATAGGGATTAAAGAGAGTAACGAAGAAGGATAACGAATCTCTTCCTGCGGGAACTATAGAAAGGATAACTGTGTATGTTGCTCAGCAGAAGAAGATTGAGGTAGGAGATAAATTAGCGGGACGCCACGGTAATAAAGGAGTTATATCGGCGATTGTACCCGCTGTCGATATGCCTATGCTCCCCGATGGTTCCACTATTGACATAATATTCTCATCCGAGGCTGTTTTGAAAAGAATGAATGTTGGTCAGATTTTAGAGGCATCTCTTGGTATGGCCGGAAAGGTTCTGGGTAAGACATATGAAGTTCCGTCATTACAGGAAATACCTGAAGACATAATTGTTGAAGAACTAAGAAAAGCAGGGCTTCCCGTTACGGGTAAGATGAATCTGATTGATGGAAGAACTGGCGAATATTTTCACAGCGAAGTTGTTGTGGGCGATACTTACATACTTAAGCTGATTCATATGTCTGAGGAGAAGATGCATGCCCGATCAATTGGTCCTTACTCGTTGATTACACAGCAGCCGCTTGGAGGAAAAGCTCAATTCGGGGGGCAGAGGTTTGGGGGAAATGGAAGTGTGGGCTTTGGAAGCTTATGGGGCCGCGCATATTCTAAAAGAAATGCTTACGATCAAGTCTGACGATATGCTTGGAGAACGCAAGCATACAGTGCTATGGTGCAGGGGAAGGAAAATTCCCGATTCATCAGTTCCCGAAACATTCAAATTGTTGGTAAGAAAATTGAATGGTCTTGGACTTGGGCTGGAGGCCTACTCATCAGAAGAGGGATCAGAAGGTGTTGAGGAAGAAGAGGAAGCCGAAGAAGAAATCGCAGATATCGCAGCTGGAGAAGTGCTGCCCGAAACAGGGGCAAAAGAGTTTTCCGAGGAGGAGGCGGAGCCGGAAGAATAACTCCGGGGTGGAAATATGAAAGACATTAGCTTATTAAAAGATTTTGACGCCATAAAAATATATTTAGCTTCAAGCCAGGAACTTCTTAGCTGGTCGTATGGTGAAGTTACAAAACCGGAAACGATCAATTATAGGACTTTCAAGCCTGAGCGCGAAGGCCTTTTTGACGAGAGAATTTTTGGCCCCTCTAAAAATTACGAATGCTACTGTGGGAAGTATAAGGGAATCAGATACAAAGGTGTCATATGCGATAAATGCGGGGTTGAAGTGACCCACTCGAGGGTTCGAAGAGAAAGAATGGGGCATATAAAACTTGCTTCTCCCGTAGCCCATGTTTGGTTTTTCAAAGGAATTCCTTCAAAGATGGCTTTGCTGCTGGATCTGACTCCGAGAAACGTTGAGTCTGTCGTCTACTTCGCGTCTTTTATAGTGACATCAATAGATGGAAAGAAAAAAGCCGGAGGCGATTGATATGGTAACTAAGGATTTTGAGAAAGCAAAAGCCCAATTGGTTAAAGAGTCTGATGAAAAGGTTCAGGAGATTGAAAAAGAACTAAAAGATGTAGCAAAAATATCTGATGAAATAAAAAGAAACGAGGAAGAAAGAAAAGTTAGGGAGAAAATTCAGCAGGTAAGGATCCAATATGAAAAGAAAATTGAAGATCAGGAAAAACACTTCAAGATAATTCAGAAAAAAATTGAGAGCGTTGAACTTTATTCGGTCGTTTCTGAAATGAGTATATTCAACTGGTAGATTATCTTGAGGTATTTGCCAAACTTGAGATAGGTGCGGAAGCACTTCAAAACATCTTGAAAAAAATGGATCTTAATGATTTGTCAGGCAAGCTTAGAAATGAGTTGAATAATTCAAAAGGTCAAAAAGCTCAAAGGATTGCGAAAAGACTCAAGGTAGTAGAGCAATTCAGAAAAGCCGGAATCACTCCTGATAGAATGATCATGGAAGTAATACCTGTAATACCCCCGGATTTGAGGCCGATGGTACAACTCGAGGGAGGACGATTTGCGAGCTCGGACTTGAACGATCTATACAGAAGATTGATAAATAGAAACAATAGATTGGGAAAGACTACTTGATATCGGTGCCCCTGAAATTATTATAAGGAACGAAAAAAGAATGTTGCAAGAGGCGGTGGACGCTCTTTTCGACGCTTCTAAGCAAAGACAAAAAACGAGGGTTACAAGGGGTAAAAAAGAACTAAGGTCCCTTACCGACATGATAAAGGGTAAGCAAGGTATTTTCCGACTTAATCTTTTGGGAAAGCGAGTTGATTACTCGGGACGAGGGGGTTATCATAAACGGTCCCAACCTCAAGCTAAATGAATGCGGATTGCCAAAAGAGATGGCCCTCGAGCTGTTTAAGCCTATGGTTCTGAGAGAAATATTGGCGAGGGGGTATGCTCCAAATGTAAAAAGCGCAAGGTATTATCTTGAGTCGCGAGTTCCGGAAGTTTGGGATATTTTGGAAGAGGTTGTTCGGGATCATCCTGTGCTTCTCAATCGAGCCCCAACTCTTTGGAGGCTTGGGATTCAGGGCGTTCTATCCAAAGCTTGTTGAAGGAAATTCAATAAAACTTCATTTGTGTGTTTGTTCCGGATACAACGCTGACTTTGACGGTGACCAAATGGCTGTGCATGTGCCCCTTTCTAGTAAGGCAATAGAAGAGGCAAAGACGACAATGATATCAACGAATAACCTATTGAATCCTTCAAATGGCTCTCCAATATCGGTTCCGACCAAAATTATGCTTTTCGGTGTTTACTATATAACCTCTATTAACGAAAAACTGCCTTTGTTCAACAGAGTTTTTGCTGATGAAAATGAACTTACATTTGCTGTGGATATAACGAAAGAAGTAGATCTGCGTCAAAGAATAAAAATAGGAATAAACGGCGAGGTTGTGGAAACATCGTTTGGAAGGATAATTTTCAACAAGGTCGTTCCTAAGCGGTTTTGGTTATATAAATCAAACAATGGATAAAAAACAGATAAACGCCCTTTTGCAGAAAACTTTCGAAAATGAACCAAATGAGGTTGTCGTAAAGTTTATAGATGATTTAAAGGATTTGGGCTTGAAGTACGGGACTTTAAGCGGTCCAATCTGTGTCCTTGTCTGATATTCAAGTGCCGCAGGTAAGGGAGTGAAATAATAAACAAAGGGAAAGAAGTTGTAGCGGAAATTGAGTCTAATTTTAAGAGAGGACTTATAACCAGAGCCGAGGCTTCAAGATTGAAAGAGGATACATGGAACAAGGTAATTTCAGACCTTGACGCCGCAATATGGGATGGTCTTGACGATGACAACCCTGTGAAAGTTTTAGTCAAGTCCGGATCAACTCGTGCCTCAAGAGACCAGGTCAAGCAGGTTGCTGGTATGAAAGGACTGGTTGTTGATACATCAGGAAAGACAGTTGAAGTTCCGATTTTGGGCAACTATAAGTATGGTTTGTCTGCGTTGGAATACTTCATAGGAGCTAAGGGTGCGAGAAAAGGATTGGTAGACAAAGGGCTAAAGACAGCCGATGCAGGATATCTGACGCGTAGGCTTGTTTGATGTTTCACAAGATGTAATTGTCAGAGAAGAAGATTGCGGAACAGACCATGGAAGAGTGATGAAAGTTGGGGAGGGGGACTTTGCTTCAGTCCTTTGCGGATAGGGTTGTAGGAAGATTTTTAGCTACTGATGTGAAGTTAAATGGAAAGGTTTTGGTCAAAAAAGGAACTTTCCTTACAAGGGAGGATATTGCCAAGATAGAAGCTGCTGGGGTTGAGACTATAACCATAAGATCTCCAATGCACTGTGAGACACGAAGAGGGCTTTGTGCTAAATGTTATGGTACTGATTTGATGACTGGTAAAATTGTGAGTGTAGGAACTGCTGTTGGTGTGGCTGCAGCACAATCAATCGGAGAACCTGGAACCCAGCTTTCAATGAGAACTTTCCATACAGGCGGAATCGCGGGAAATGATATCACGCAAGGGTTGCCGAGAGTTGAAGAACTTGTGGAAGCTCGAGCTCCAAAGTTTCTTTCGTTAATGTCCGATATAACCGGAGTAGTGAACATAGTAAAGAGCGGGAGACGAGAGAAAAATTATTGTAACCCCCACAGATCCAAACGAAGAGGCTGTGGAGTATCTTGTTGATCCGGTTGAGGAAATAATTGTAAAGGATGGATATATTGTTGCTAAGGGTGAGAAAACTCACTGCAGGGAATCTTGATCTTTCGGATCTGTTCCGAACGGTCGGAGTTGATGAAACTAAGAGATACATAATCGAAGAGATACAGAAGGTTTATGCTACCCAAGGGGTAGCCCTGAACGACAAACATATTGAGATAATTGTTAAGCAAATGTTTAATCATGTGAAAATTGATGAGCCTGGAGACACTGATTTTATGGAAGGCGAACTGGTTACTAAGGCAAGATTTATGGAAGTGAATGAGGAAGTAATTGCGAGCGGAGGGGCTCCGGCAACCGGCAAACTCACCATGCTTGGTATAACAAGGGCTTCCTTGAATACTGACAGCTTCTTGTCAGCAGCTTCGTTTATACAAACGAGCAATGTGTTGACCGACGCTGCGGCCTCTGGTAAGGTTGATTATCTTTTGGGATTGAAGGAAAACGTGATAATTGGTAGATTAATCCCGACAGGCGATAGAGCCCGATTGGAGTAGTATGCCTACAATAAATCAACTGCTGAAAAGAGGCAGAAAACGAAAAACTAAAAAATCTTCTACGAGAGCTTTGAAAGAGGCTTTTAACTCTATTAAAAAGCGTCCGGTGAAAAGACAGAGTCCCTTCAAAAGAGGTGTTGTTCTTTTGGTTAGAACACAGACTCCCAAGAAACCGAATTCAGCTTTAAGGAAGACAGCGAGGGTTAGGCTTTCCAATAAAAAGGAGGTAACAGCATATATCCCAGGTGAGGGACATAATTTGCAGGAGCATTCTGTAGTTTTAGTTAAGGGCGGAAAGATACAGGACCTACCCGGAGTGAAATATACTATTGTGAGGGGAACCTTGGATCTTGCCGGGGTGCAGGCGAGAAAAACCTCAAGATCGATTTATGGGACCAAAAAACCTAAGGAGGCCAAGCAATGAGGGGTAAAAGAGCTAAAAGAAGACAAGCAGTCGGAGACTTCGTCCTTAAATCCAAAGTTCTTAACAGGATGATAAATGTGGTTATGCTGAATGGAAAGAAATCTGTAGCTGAAGCGGTAGTTTATGGCGCTATAGGCAGGTTAAATGAGGATAGAAAAGAGGGTCTTAGGATGTTTGAGCAGGCAATAAAGAATGTTATGCCTCAGCAAGAAGTAAGATCGAGAAGAGTTGGAGGTGCTACATATCAGGTTCCAATGCCTTTGAAGCACGAGAGGGCCGAGGCGCTTGCAATAAGGTGGATTGTCAATTCGGCCAGGAGCAAGAAGGGAAAACCCATGGTGGAAAAGCTTTATGAAGAATTGAACAATGCGTACCAGGGGGTTGGTGATGCAATAAAGAAGCGTGATGACACTCATAAAATGGCTGAAGCCAATAGAGCATTTGCGCACTTTGCAAGAAGCTGAAAAAATTTCTATGGTAAGTTTTTATATTGAGGAATAATTATGGTAGAAACGACAAAAAAAGACTATCCATTGGAAAAGATTAGAAATATCGGCATAATCGCTCACATTGATGCCGGGGAAAACAACCACAACTGAGCGTGTGCTTTTCTACACTGGAAAATCTCATAAAATAGGGGAGGTTCACGAAGGTGCTGCTCAAATGGATTGGATGGCACAAGAGCGTGAAAGAGGAATCACAATAACCTCCGCTGCAACAACATGTTTCTGGCGAGATCACAGAATCAATATTATTGATACACCCGGGCACGTGGATTTTACCGCAGAAGTTGAAAGATCGCTAAGGGTGCTGGACGGTGGTGTAATCATTCTTGATGGTTCACAAGGAGTTGAACCCCAATCCGAAACCGTATTTAGGCAAGCACAAAAGTATAACGTTCCTCTTATATTTTTTGTAAATAAGCTCGATAAAATAGGCGGAGATTTTTATATGTCTTTAAACTCTGTCCATGAAAAGTTGGCGAAACACGCCGTTGCTGTCCAACTGCCCGTTGGTTTGGAAAACGAGTTTTCCAGCGTAGTAGACCTTATTGAAAGAAAAGCGTATAGATTTGAAGGCAATCTAGGGTCGACGGTTGTTGAAGCTGAGATACCTGAAGATATGAAAGAAAAGGTTGAGGAGTACAGGAGTGTGTTGGTTGAAAAAATTGCCGAATCCGACGATTTTCTCATAGAAAAATATCTCAATGGCGAAGAGATCACAGCGGATGAGCTTAAAATGGGGATGAGAAAGCTTGTAATTCAGGCTAAGATATACCCTGTTTTTTGCGGAGCATCTCTGTCAAATATTGGAATCCAAAAGTTACTAGATGGTGTGGTTGAGTATCTGCCATCTCCTAAGGACAAGCCCGAAACACAAGGATACAACCATACTACAGGTGAAAAGATGAGTCTCCCCCACGACGAAAACGGTCCTTTTGCCGCCCTTGCGTTCAAGGTTCAGACTGATCCTTACGTGGGAAGGCTAACATACATAAGGGTTTATTCGGGAAAAGTTTCAGCAGGTTCGTACGTTTATAATTCCACAAAAGAAAAAAAGGAAAGAATCGGACGCATACTTTTGATGCATGCCAATCACAGGGAAGAGATAAGAGAAATCAAAGCTGGTGAGATAGGTGCTGTTGTGGGAGTTGAAGCCACAACGGGGGACACTTTATGCAGTGAGGATTTTCCGATAGTTCTTGAATCTATAAGCTTTTCCGAACCCGTTATCGGGCTGGTTCTTGAGCCTAAATCCAAGGCTGACCGAGATAAAATGTCAGTTGCCATTAAAAAATTTTTAGAAGAAGACCCCACTTTGAAAATTAAAACAGATGAGGAAACAGGCCAGGGGGTTTTGTATGGTATGGGGGAGTTGCATTTAGAAATTATAGTTGACCGTATGAAAAGAGAATTTAATGTGGAAGTAAATACGGGTAAACCTCAAGTTGCCTACAGAGAAACGATAAGAAAGGCTGTTGATGTAGAGGGCAAGTATATAAGACAGTCGGGTGGCCGCGGTCAGTACGGGCACGTTGTTGTCAAAGTTGAACCTTTGGAAAGAGGAAAAGGTGTGGAGTTTGTTGACAAAATCGTTGGCGGCACCATACCCAAGGAGTATATTCCGGCTGTTGAAAAAGGAGTAATGGAAGCGGTTGAATGTGGTGTTTTGGCAGGTTATCCCTTGGTTGATTTACGGGTTACCTTGTATGACGGATCTTTCCATGAAGTAGACTCTTCGGAGATGGCATTTAAGATGGCTGCCATTGAGGCTATGAGAGATGCTCAGAGGAATGCAGATTCTTATCTGATAGAGCCAATTATGAAAATAGAAGTGGTTACGCCCGACGAGTTTATGGGCGATGTTATTGGTAATCTATCTTCTAAGAGAGGTAAGATTGAAGGCACTGAACAACGAGGGAACGCTCGTGTTATAACTTGTACCGCACCTTTGGCTGAGATGTTCGGTTATGCTACCGAACTTCGAGGTTTAACCCAGGGAAGAGCTTCTTTTACCATGGAGCCAAGCCACTACGAAGAGGTCCCAGCTGGAATAGCAGCCGAAATCATAAAGCTTAGCGGTAAGCTGCCATAGCCTGAAAATGCTTGATTTTTAAGTTTTAATCTGATTAACTAGCAGTTGTCTAATTAGTATAAGCAACTTAAAGTATATATTTATAAAAATTTGAAAGGTTTAACAAAACATGGCCGAATTTATTAGAAACAAGGAACATGTAAATATAGGTACCATTGGTCACGTCGACCATGGAAAAACCACGTTAACAGCAGCTATTACCAAGGTGCTTGCCAACAAGGGCCAAGCACAATATGTTAGCTACGAGAATATTGACAAGGCTCCGGAAGAAAGAGCCAGGGGTATTACAATTAACATCACTCATGTTGAGTATGAAACTGAAAAGAGACACTACGCCCACATTGACGCTCCGGGGCATGCCGACTATATAAAGAACATGATTACCGGTGCCGCTCAAATGGACGGTGCAATTTTAGTGGTTTCAGCTCCCGACGGGCCCATGCCCCAGACAAGAGAACACATTTTGCTTGCCAAGCAAGTAAATGTTCCCGCGATGGTTGTCTACATGAATAAGACGGATATGGTTCAGGATAAAGAGATACTGGACCTTGTCGAGCTTGAGGTTAGAGAACTTTTGACTAAGTATGGTTTCCCGGGAGATACAACCCCCGTTATAAAAGGTTCTGCAATGAAAGCTTTAGAAGGAGACCCTGAAGCTATAAAAAGCATAGAAGACTTGATGAAGGCGGTTGATGAGTTTATACCTACTCCTGTAAGGGAACTCGATAAACCTTTCCTCATGCCGATTGAGGATGTATTTACAATCTCTGGAAGAGGAACTGTCGTTACGGGGAGAATTGAAAGAGGAAAGATCAAGCTGAACGAAGAAGTTGAAATAGTAGGAATTAGAGAAACCAAGAAATCGGTTGTAACGGGTATAGAGATGTTTAAGAAACAAATGCAAGAAGGTCAGGCAGGAGACAACGTAGGCATACTGCTAAGGGGTATCGAAAGAGATGATGTTGAAAGAGGGCAAGTCTTAGCCAAGCCGGGGAGCACTAAACCCCATACTGATTTTGATTGCGAAGTATATGTTTTATCCAAGGAAGAGGGTGGAAGACAGAAGCCCTTTTTCAGCGGGTATCGTCCACAGTTCTACATTAGAACAACTGATGTTACGGGTGAAATAATCCTTCCCGAGGGGGTTGAGATGGTAATGCCTGGAGATAAGGTGAATATGAAAGTAAAGCTGATTACTCCGGTCGCGCTTGAAGAAGGAATGAGGTTTGCTATAAGAGAGGGTGGGCACACTGTAGGTGCTGGTGTTATCTCAAAGATTCACGAATAGAGTATGATGTTTGGGCCGTCCCCTTCGGGGGGCGGCTCATTTTGCGGCAGATATGACTAAAGCTCAAAAAGAAAGCAAAATAAGAATAAAACTTAACTCTTACGATAGCAGGATTGTTGATTTGAGTTGTGCGAAAATTGTGGATACGGCTATAAGAACAGGAGCAAAGGTCATCGGTCCGGTGCCTCTTCCGACTAGAATAGAAAGGTTTACAGTTATAAGAGGTCCGCATATTGACAAGAGATCTAGAGAGCAGTTTGAACTTAGGACCCATAAAAGGGTTGTGGACGTTTTGAATCCCACCCCGCAAACAGTTGAAAGCCTGTCTAAGCTAAGTTTGCCGGCGGGTGTAGGTATTACGATGAAGATGTAAGTTAGGTCGGCTAGGGGCAAAAGTGTGGATTTTTGCCATAATTTAAGGTAATATAAGCCACTTGATGTTGCAAAACGCCATAAAACTAAGGTAATTTTAAAAAACAAGGGTAGTAACTGTGGGCGCCCCTTGGGCGCTAATTTTTTGCCATGAAAGAAAGCATAAAAGGAATAAAACTAAACATGAGCCAGATATTTCTCGACACGGGAAAGGTTATACCTGTAACTATTATTGGAAGTATTGATACTCAGCTGAGTGGAGATCTTGAAAATAGGAAGGTTGTTATAGTCGGCGTCTCAAAAGGAAAGGGCTTTGCAGGAGGAATGAAAAAATGGCATTTTAGCGGAGCTGAGGCTACTAGAGGACAGAGTACTAAGCCCAGAGCTCCAGGTTCAATAGGAAGTCAAACGCCGGGTAGGGTTAGAAAAGGCAAGAAAATGGCAGGAAGGCTGGGCGGCGGCAGGGTTACCGTAAAAGGGTTAAGAATAGTGAAGGTTTTGCCCGACCAAAAGCAGATAATGGTTTCCGGTCCGGTTCCAGGAGCCAGAAATTCAAAGGTAGTAGTGAAGTTGGATTAAATATGAAAAAACAGGTTTTGGATCAAAAAGGAAATAAAGTTGAAGAAATATCCCTAAACGATGGGGTGTTTTGTTCTAATCCCAACCGAGAGGTGCTTACCCAGTACATTAGGGTTTTTGATTTTAACCAAAGGTCCGGTACGGCTAAGACTAAAACTCGCGCTGAAGTTGCGGGAGGAGGAGCTAAACCTTGGAGGCAAAAAGGAACAGGCAGGGCGAGGGCAGGATCGATTAGAAGTCCTTTGTGGGTGCACGGCGGTGTGGCCCACGGTCCTCTACCAAAGGATTGGTCGCTCAAAATGCCAAAGAAGATGAGAAGACTGGCTATGATTTCGGCTCTTTCTTTGAAAGAGGCCGCAGGGGAAATAGTGGTTGTTGACAGCTTGAAGCTTGAGAAGATGTCTACTTCCGAATTGTCTACGGTTCTAAATAAATTGGTTGACGCAAGGCCCTTGCTATATGTTTGGAGCAAAGCAGACCAAAGCGTTATTAGAAGCATTGCCAATATTAAAGATGTGAAGCCGGTTTTTTCAGGTTCTCTTAATGCAAAAGACTTGATTTCTCACAAGGCAATTTTATTTGAAAAAGATGCGATATTGGATGTCAATGAAAGGTTTAAGAAATGAGACTTACAAATACTATATACAAGCCAATAGTTACGGAAAAGACTTACGCTCAGGCAGCTCGGGGTTTTTATTCCTTTAAAGTGCCTATGGATGTTACAAAAGAAAGTGTGGCAAAAGAGGTTGAGAAGATGTATGGTGTCAAGGTTGTTTCTGTGAAGTCCTCTGTGATGCCGGGAAAAAATAGAAGGATACCGGGAACCAGAAGATACTCCGGCAGAAGTAAGTGGAAAAAGATTATAGTGAAATTAAAAGACGGGCAGACAATTGATATAATGCCCAAGGAATAGTCGCAAATGATAAAAACGTACAAACCCACAAGTGAAGGTTTGAGAACAAGAAAAACCCTTGTACGAAGGGTTAGCAAGAGTAGACCTGTTAAGTCGCTGACCAAACCTTTAAAGGGTCCGGCAGGAAGAAGTCACGGAAGGATTTCAAGCAGACACAGACAGAGGGGGTCAAAAAAGCGGATAAGGATAATAGATTTTAAGAGGAACAAATTCAACATTTCGGGTAAAGTTGCAGCGATAGAATACGATCCTAATCGCGGAGCAAACATAGCGTTAGTAAATTATGCTGATGGGGAAAAGAGATACATCCTCGCCCCCGAAGGTTTGGAAGTAGGAATGCAGGTTGTATCAGGTCCGGAAGCTGAAATAAGTCCGGGCAACTCACTGCCGCTGGAGAACATCCCTTTAGGCACTTTTGTGCATAATGTGGAGGTAAATATAGGCGCGGGTGGAATATTAGCTAGAGGAGCAGGAAACGCCGCTCAGGTTTTAGCTAAAGAAGGGGCCTATGTAAATGTTAAGCTCCCGAGCGGAGAAGTGAAAAAAGTTTTGGGAAAGTGCTATGCCTCAATAGGGAGTCTCTCCAATCCTGATCTAAGAAATGTTCAGCTGGGTAAAGCGGGTAGAAAAAGATATTTGGGCTATAGACCGCATGTTCGTGGTGTAGCTATGGCAAATCCGAAAAAGGACCATCCTCATGCGGGTAAGTACAGTACAACCGGTATTGGTAGGCCTGCACCTCTTTCTCCTTGGGGATGGAAGACAAGGGGAGTTAAAAGCAGGAAGCGCGTTCATACTGATTATTCTATAGTTAAGAAAAGGGAGAAAAAGAGGAGATAAGGTTCCTCGTTAGAAGGAGTCAATTATGTCAAGGTCGTTAAAAAAAGGAATATACACAGACGAAAAATTAATGAAGAAAGTTAAGCTTGCGCTTTCGTCAGGATCAAGAGCGCCCATAAAAACGTGGGCTAGAAGATCTACCATAGTGCCGGAAATGGTTGGATTGACTTTTGAAGTACACAATGGGAAGAAACATATCCCGGTTTTTGTTACCGAGGCAATGGTAGGGCACAAGCTTGGGGAATTCGCGCCTACAAGAACGTTTAGGGCTCATTCATCCAAGAAGGCGGAGGCATAATGTATGAACAAATCTGAAGTATACGCAAAATATATGAAAGCAAGAATATCGCCTAAGAAAGTAGCTCCGGTTATGGATCTTGTTAGAGGGAAGTCTCTTGAAGAGGCTAAATTGGTTCTTTCTTTTGATAGAACAAAGGCCGCGGCATTGGTTTTGAAAGCGCTGAAATCTGCTGAAGCCAATGCTGTGAATAACAACAAACTTGATGCCAAAAACTTATATCTATCTGAGCTTTGGGTCAGTGGGGGACCGGTTTACAAAAGCGGACAGTTTGTGGCAAAGGGAAGGTTCAGCCCCATTTTGAAAAGAACGAGCCATATTTATGTCGGTTTGAGCCAGAAAGGGAGGAAATAGTTATGGGTCAGAAGATTAATCCGATAGGATACAGATTGGGAATATCAAAAGACTGGCAATCCAGATGGTTTGCTCCTAAAGCCACTTATGCCGACATAGCCCACGAGGATATAAAAATAAGAAGATTTTTGAAAAGCAGGCTTGAGATGGCAGGCGTAAAGGAAATTGACATTGAGAGAACCGAAAACGATATCAGCATTACAATAAAGGTTTCAAAGCCGGGTGTTGTGATAGGAAGAGGAGGCACGGGTGTTGAAGAAATTGAGAAAGAGATAAAGAAAATGACTAAAGCTAAGGTGAAGATAACAGCCGAAGAAGTTAAATCTCCCGAGATCGAGGCCCAGCTTGTAGCTGATTACATAGCCAGGCAAATTAAAAGAAGAGTTCCCTATAGAAGAGTTGTAAAGTTTGCTTTAAGTTCGGCTATGGACAAGGGAGCGAAGGGTATAAAGATAAGGCTCTCGGGTGTTTTGAGCGGAAGCAATACTATTGCAAGATCTGAACAATACACTTTGGGTTCCATACCCCTTCAAACTTTAAGAGCCGATATAGATTACGCCCAAATTGATTGCCACCTTCTTTATGGAACCATAGGTATCAAAGTTTGGATTTACAAAGGTGAAAAGGAAATTTAACTATGTTGATGCCTAAGAAAGTAAAATTTAGAAAGCAGCAGCGTGGTACCAATAAAGGATTGGCTGTTAGGGGATCCACAATGGTTTATGGGGATTTTGCGCTTAAAGCGATGGATCGAGGTTTGCTGACATCGAGGCAGATCGAAGCTGCCAGAAAAGCAGTAATGCACGAAACTAAAAGAGGCGGAAAGCTTTGGATTAGAGTGTTCCCCGACAAACCGGTTGTTGCCAAGCCCGCGGAAACCAGAATGGGAAGCGGAAAAGCCGCGACCGATCACTATGCTGCCGTTGTAAAACCGGGAAAAGTAGTTTTTGAGATAGGCGGGGTGTCAAAAGACATTGCCAAACGAGCTTTCAGAAAAGCCTCGGCAAAATTTCCGATAAAAATGAGGTTTGTATCTAAGGAATAATATGGATATTAAAGAATTAAGAAAAAAGAATATGCAGGAGCTTGAGGATTCAAAAAGAGATCTTGAAAAGGAGATAAGAGAAGTGTCTATGAATACTTTGCAGGGAAAGGAAAAAAATGTTAGAAAAGCAAGGTTGCTTAGAAAGGATCTTTCCAGGCTGCTAACTGTTATCAGCGAAAAGAAGATACTTGAGGAGGCGGCCGGGAGGTAAAAAACATGAGCGCAAGAAGAATAAAAGGAAAAGTCGTGTCTGATAAAATGCAAAAGACAGTTGTTGTCAAAGTTGACATTTTAAAGAGGCACACAATATATGGCAAGCCTATGAAAATGAATAAAAGGCTCAAGGCCAGAGATGATTTGGGTGCCAAGGTAGGCTCCGAAGTTATAGTTGAGGAGTGCGCTCCTTTTAGCAAGGAAGTAACATGGAAAGTTGTTGAAATAGTTAAGGGTCCGGAGGAAAAGTAAATGTTGCAGATAGGAGCTAAGCTTAATCCAGCGGATAATTCCGGTGCCAAGAAGTTGCAAATAATTGGTATACCGGGGTCAAAAAAAACTGTAGCTAGAATTGGCGATCTAGTCACAGTAGCCGTAAAAGGAGCAGATCCCTCGGGTGCGGTTAAAGATCATTCTGTAGTCAAAGCAATAATTGTTAGGACCAAAAAAGAGGTGAGAAGAAAAGATGGCAGCTACATAAGATTTGATGATAATGCTGCTGTCGTTGTTGATAAGGACAAAAACATGGTGGGAACGCGCATATTCGGTCCGGTTGCTAGAGAGATTAGAGACAAGGGATATTTAAAAATTGTGTCTTTGGCGAAAGAGGTTTGGTAGGTATATGAAAATACAAAAGGACGACAAAGTAAAAATAATATCAGGAAAAGATAGAGGGAAAGTCGGGAAGGTTCTTAGGGTTTATCCGTCAAGGGGTGAGGTTGTGGTTGAGGGTGTAAACATGGTGAAAAAACACATAAAGCCGGGAAAAGTTTCAAAAGAAGGCGGGATTATAAGCATGGAAAAGCCGGTCAAGATCTCAAATGTTATGTTGGTTGATCCCAAGACTGGAGAACCGGCTAAAGTTGGTTACAAAATAATTGATGGCAAAAAATACAGAATAAACAAAAAGACGGGAGAGGTTGTTGGAGCTAAAAAGTAATATGAACAGACTTAGGGAAAAATATATTAAAGAAATAGGCCCGAAGATGATGAAGGAATTCTCAATTTCCAATGTCATGGCATTGCCCAAAATTACAAAAATTTCTATAAATGCGGGAATAGGAAATTTCAGGGAAAACAGGGAGGCCGTTGAATCTTTTGTAGAGGAACTCTCAGCTTTGTCCGGCCAAAAGGCTTATCCGAGGAAAGCACGAAAGTCCGAAGCTGGGTTCAAAATGAGAAAAGGTGATATAGTAGGTTACTCTGTTACTTTGAGGGGTGAGAGGATGTGGGCATTTCTTGACAAGTTGATAAGCATTGCGATACCAAGAGTCAGGGATTTTAGAGGGCTTGAGGATTCTTTTGATGAGAATGGAAATTATTCATTAGGGATCAGAGAACACGTAATCTTTCCCGAAGTGAACCCTAACACAACTAAAGGAATCAGGAGCATGCAATTAACAATTGTTTTTAACACAAAAGACAAAGAAAAGAATAAATATTTGCTGACGGCTCTTGGGATGCCGTTTAGGAAAGAAGAATAACATGGCCAAAAAAGCTTTAATGTTAAAACAGAAGAAAAAACAGAAATTCAGTACCAGGGAATATCACAGGTGCCCTCTCTGCGGGAACCCAAGGGGTTACTACAGGAGATTTAAAATGTGTAGGAAATGTTTTAGGGAGCTGGCTCACAAAGGCGAACTTCCTGGGATAAGAAAGGCAAGCTGGTAATGACTGCGGATAGATTATCAAACATGTTAAGCGCCTTGAAAAACGCCTCCATGGCGGGAAGGGGGGTAGTTGAGGTTATTTATTCAAGAGAGTGCGAGGAAGTTGCTAAAGTGTTGAAGGAAAAGGGTTTTCTCGAAGTAGTGAAGGTTTTCAAGCCCGAGAAATCCAGCGTAAAAAGACTTCATTTGGAAATTGCAAAAAAAGATGGTGTTTTCGCTCTTACTGAGGCAAAAAGAATCTCAAAGCCCGGGAGAAGGATTTATAAGGGTTCTGACCAAATCGGCACATACAAAAGGGGTTTTGGCGTAATGATATTGTCAACCTCGAAAGGCATAATGAGTTCAACCGAGGCTAGAAAGAAGAAGGTCGGGGGAGAGGTAATTTGCGAGGTATTTTAACTATGTCAAGACTGGGTAAAACTCCAATAAAAATACCGTCAGGCGTTACTGTTGAGATAAACGGCAGTCTGGTTACTGTAAAAGGCCCCAAAGGCGAACTTAAGTTGAATGTGAGGCCCGAGATAGCGGTTAAAGTTGAGGGTGACGAAATAATTACTTCAATTGCCATAGAAACTAAGCAAGCAAGCGCATATTGGGGAATGACCAGATCCCTGATATCAAACATGGTAGAAGGTGTTACTAAAGGATTTGAGAAAAATCTAGAGCTTGTTGGGGTTGGGTATAGAGCTAAGCAAGAAGGTCCTGACTCAATAACTCTTACTCTTGGTTTTTCCCACCCCATACTTTTTAAAGCTCCCGAGGGAATAAAGCTTGAGGTTGGAGAAAACCAGACAATTTCTGTCAGGGGAATAGATAAAAATCTTGTTGGCTTGACCGCAGCCAGAATTAGAAAAATGAGAAAACCCGAACCTTACAAGGGAAAAGGTGTAAGGTATGCAGGCGAAGTTGTAAGAAGAAAGGCCGGAAAGGCTGCAAAGTCCGCGAAGTAAAAGTATGTATAAAGTAACTTTAAGAAAAACGAATATTAAGCGAAGAAAATTAAGGGTAAGAAAAAAGGTTTTTGGTACCTCGTCCAAACCCCGTCTCTCGGTTCATAGAACCAACAAGTGTATATCAGCCCAATTGATCGATGATGTTAGGGGGCACACTTTGGCTGCAGCCACTTCGCAAGAGATAAAGGATCAAAAAGTAAAGACAAAAACGGAGGTATCTTTTGAAGTGGGAAAAGCTTTGGCAGACAGAGCTTTAAAGTCCAAAGTAAAAAGCGCCGTTTTTGATAGGAATGGTTACAAGTACCATGGCAGAGTCAAGGCGCTGGCAGAAGGAGCCAGAGAAGGAGGCTTAAATATATGATAACCACCGATGTTGATGTAACAAAATATGATGAAATGGAAGAAAAGGTTATAGAGATTAGGAGGGTTTCGAAGAAAACCAAAGGGGGCAACACGATAGCCTTTGCGGTTTTGGCTGTTGTAGGTAATAAAAATGGGCGCGTCGGGATTGGTTACGGAAAAGCTCCTGATGTTGCGGCTTCAATTACCAAAGCGGTGGAAAAGGCCAAAAAATCTATGGTGAACATAAAGCTTAATGGTCCAACTATATCGCACGATGTTATGGCAAAATATGGTTCAGCCAAAGTGTTGCTTAAGCCGGCTCCCAAAGGTACCGGTATAATAGCTGGGGGAGCTGTCAGATCAGTATTGGAGCTTGCGGGGGTAAAGGATATCTCGGCTAAGATGATCGGGGCAAGTAATAAGATTAGTAATGTCAGATGCACAATTAACGCGTTAAAGAAATTGAAAGGTTAAAGTTTATGGATTTGTCTAATTTGAAAACAATAAAAACAAAGAAAAAAGCAAAGAGAATAGGACGCGGAATTGGATCGGGAAAAGGAGGACATACCGTTGGAAGAGGGACTAAGGGACAGAAGGCTAGAAAGGGTAAAAAGATAGCAGTGGGTTTTGAAGGTGGGCAAGTGCCTTTGTATAAAAGACTCCCCCAGTTAGGCGGATTTAAGTCAAGAAAAAGGGTTGTGTCGGTTAGGCTTTTGCAACTCAATAGGTTTGATGAGGGTGCTGAAGTTACCCCCGAACTTTTGATCAAGGAAAAAATTATTAAGAACAGAAAATTCAACAATGTTAAAATCGTTGGCGGTGGGGAGTTAAAAAAGAAACTAATTCTAAAAGGATTTAGTTACTCTAAGGGATCTTACGAGTCAGTGAAAAAATCCGGCTCTACCATAAATGATTAAACTTTTTAGATATCCTGAAGTAAGAGCAAAAATTATTTTTACACTGTCAATTATTGTTATTTTTCGTCTCCTTGCTCACGTTCCGGTTCCAGGTGTTAACATTGAAACGATCAGGGCTTTCCTTTCCGGGAGCGCGTTGTTTGGAATGTTCGATCTTTTCAGCGGGGGAGGTTTTCAGAATTTTTCAATAGTAACTCTAGGACTTGGCCCTTATATAAATGCTTCAATTGTCATGCAGCTTCTTACTGTTATGGTGCCGTCCCTTGAGGAGTTATCAAAAGAGGGGGAGTATGGTCGTGAAAAAATAAATCTATACACTAAGTATCTAACGGTTCCGATGACGATATTTCAAGCGTACGGAATTTACTTCCTTCTTAATAGGCAGGGAGCTCTTCCGACCCTATCTCCGATTGATCTTGTTGTTTTGATGATTACGCTGTCGGCGGGAGCTATGTTTTTGGTTTGGCTTGGCGACTTAGTGACTGAGAGAGGTGTGGGAAATGGGGTGTCATTGCTTATATTCGTGGGAATAATAAGCAGGCTTCCTCAGTCTTTATATGCTTTTGTGGCTACAATGACGGCGGAGACTTTTTTTAATACTTTGTTGTTCGCGGCCCTTGCCATAGCGGTTATCGTCGGTGTTGTTTTTGTAAACGAGGGTACTAGAAATATCGTTATAGAATATGGAAGAAGCAGCACAAGGAGCCAGAAAGTTACAAATTATCTTCCTTTAAAAGTTAATCAGGCGGGAGTAATTCCCATAATTTTTGCGGTAAGCGTTGTTTTAATTCCTTCTATGCTTGCTAATCCAATGATGGCATCGGGTAATTATTTTTTAAGGAATGTGGGAAGATTTTTGTCAGTTAACTTTAGTCAAAACGATCTGCCCTACAACATTTTGTATTTTTTGCTTGTCGTCGTGTTCACATTTTTTTACACCGGCATTCAATTTAATCCACAGAAAATAGCAGATGACGTCAAAAAGCGCGGAGGTTTTATACCTGGGATACGACCGGGTATGGGTACGGCGCAATATCTTAAAAATGTTGTTAATAGAATAACTCTGGCAGGGGCGGTTTTTCTTGGTCTTATAGCTATTCTTCCGTATTTTGTCCAGCAGCTTGCCGGCGTAACTACTTTGACAATTGGGGGAACCGGGCTTCTTATTGTAGTTTCGGTTGTCTTGGAAACAATAAGACAAATAGAATCCCAAATGGTAACAAGAAGCTATGATAGGTTTTTGTTCTAAGGAGGAAATATGTTTGATAAAATTAAGGATCTTAACAAATTAAGAAAAACCCAAGCAGAAATTAAAAGACAGCTTGAAAATATTTTTGTTACTTCGGAGAAAGGAAGATTTAGAGTTGTGATAAGAGGCGACAAGAGAATTGAAAAACTGGAAATAGATGGACAGGACGACAAAGCCTTGAGGGAGATGCTTAACGATGCTTTTAAGGATGTGGACAAAAAGGTTGAAAAGCAAATGAGAGGGCAGATGCAGGAACTGGGCTTGCCCGGATTTTAGATATGAAAATACTTCTGATAGGTCCGATAGGATCAGGAAAAGGAACGCAGGGAGAGATGCTAAGCGAGTACTTGCATTTGCCCTTGATTTCAGTGGGGCAGGTATTGCGGGATTTAAGCCCTGACCACCCATGGTTTGGTGAAATTAATAAAGCTATGTTGGCAGGAAACCCCGCTCCCCAAGACAAGGTTGCTTCTCTGTTGAAAGAAATAGTTGCCGGCAAAGAATTTGAGAGGGGGTACATAATGGATGGCTGGGGGAGAGCTCTTGAGGATTGGCAATATTTTGACCCCGATTACGACAAGGTAATAGTTATAAACGTTTCTCCTGAAACTTCGGTTTCTCGTCTTTCTACTAGAAGAACCTGCGAATCTTGCGGAGCGGTTTATAACATTGTTTCCAAACCCCCCAAAGTTGAGGGGGTGTGTGATAGGTGCGGTGGTGTTTTGAAGCAAAGAGAGGATGACACAGAAGAGGCAGTAAAAAGAAGATTGGAGATATATAACAATGAAACGGTCAAGACTATTGACAGGTTTCGGTCAGAAGGAAAGCTTATTGAGGTGGATGGCGAGGGAACAGCCGAAGAAGTCTTTGAGGATATAAAGAAACATTTTGTAAAGTAAACGTTTGGTAATTTAGCTGCACCACCAACCTTTCTAGTGCTTTTTATATCTTTGGTCTATAATTTCTCTAATGTCTATTATTAAGCGTAAAAAGAAGCTCGGGATAGTTAAGAACTGGAGGCAGCAACCCAAATCCATCGAAAAGTATCAATTTGTTTACGCTTTTTTGCCCCATCCGGAGCACAAGAGAAGGGCGGCGTTGTTGTCAAACAAGGCAATAGTAATATATTGCGTTGCGATGGTCTTAATAGCCGGTTTTTTTTAGACTGCTTCCCTCAGTTATGCCAGGAGTTTTGGGATACGCGTCTAACATATCCGTTAAAGATCTTTTGGAATATACAAATGCGAAAAGGAGGGATTCGGGGCTTTCTGAATTGAGACTAAATGCCGCTCTTTCAGCGGCCGCGAAGCTAAAGGCCGAAGATATGTTTAAGAATCAGTATTGGGCGCACGTGTCTCCCAGCGGAAAAGAGCCGTGGGATTTTATATTAAGCCAGAATTATGACTATATATACGCTGGGGAAAACCTGGCCAAGAATTTCAACAACTCTAAGGATGTGGTAGAAGCTTGGATGAAGTCGCAGTCGCATAGAGAAAATTTATTAAGCCCAAATTACGACGAGATAGGATTTGCGGTTGTAAACGGGGTCATGGATGGTTACGAGACAACCCTTGTTGTTCAAATGTTTGGAAGGCCAAGAACTGCTTCTCAAGTAGCTTCAGTATATGAGGAGCAGGCAGTTTTAGAGAAGGAAGCGAAGGCGACTGCGGCTGTTTCGGAAAGAGAATCATCTGTAACCACAGCCGGTGTAGCTGGAGGCGCTCCGTCGGGAGAGATGTCGGTTTATACTCCTGTGGAAGCTCCGGCTAAGCCAACCATCGATGTTACTACCGCCGCCAAAACTGTAAGTGCGGTATTCGGAGGGTTTGTAGGCACCCTGCTTGCTTTGGATGTGTGGTATTCACGAAAGAAACAAATCCGTAAATTTAACGGTCACACGCTAGCCCATCTGGGTGTACTAGTTTTAGTAGTTGCGAGTATTTGGTTTGTTCTTACCCCGGGGATAGTCTTATGAAAGAAAAAACCGACACCCACCTTTTGGAATATTCAGTCCTTTTGATTTTTATGGTCTTGCTTGTACTTCTTTTTTACTATTTTAGATATGATCATGTTGTTTTAATTTTTTTGTCGGGGATAGCATCTATATCCTACATACTTTGGGGTATAATTCATCATGCTCTGGAAGGAAGATTGACTAAGTTTGTGGCCATGGAATATATTGCATTCGGCCTCCTTGTCTTTCTGCTCTTCTTCACTGTCCTGAACTTTTAATAATATGAAAATAGTTGTAGTAATACCCACTTATAATGAGGTGGAGAACATAGGAAGGCTTTGCGATGCTCTTCAGCAAGAGTTTTTACAAAGACCTGATCACGAATTTCATATTTTGGTGGTAGAGGGAAATTCTCCGGACGGTACTGCACAGGTTGTTCGTGAAAAAATGAAGGTGTACCCAAACGTGCATTTGCTTATGGAAAAGAAAAAGGCAGGCTTGGGCGCTGCCTACGTGTATGGATTTAAGGAAGCCATGAACAGTTTGCAGGCTGATGTGATAGTTGAGATGGACGCAGATTTTCAGCATGACCCAAAGGATCTGCCGCGGCTTGTAGATGAGATTGGCAACGGATACGATTATGTCATAGGGTCAAGGTTTGCCAGGGGTGGAAGTATTCCCAAGGAGTGGGCGTTTAAGAGAAAGCTTTTCAGCATCGGCGGCAATATGTTTTCCAAATTCGTGCTGGGCATATTTAATGTCAATGATTTTACTTCGGGGTTCAAGGCCTCAAGAGTTAAAGGGTTTGTTGATCACCTTCCTTTAGATTCAATTCTGTCTCAAGGGTTCGCGTATAAGATAGATCTGCTGTTTAGGATGCATAGGCTTGGCGCAAAAATAAAAGAAGTTCCGATTAAATTCGGCATTAGAGATCGTGGAGATTCTAAAATGGAAAATAATAATTTGATGGACAGTTTGAGGGTAGTAATGGTGTTGAGGTATAACGAGAGTAAAAATTTTATCAGGTTTTTCTTTGTTGGAATCGTAGGATTTATAGTGGATGGTGGTTTATTCAATATTCTTCGGTTAACTGTACTAAGCTCTCAAAATTCCGTGCTGGTTTCGGGATTAGTTGCGATGACGGTAACCTTTATTCTTAACAACTATTGGTCTTTCGGTGAGAGGAAATTGGAGGGGACAAAGAAGAAAGCTGTAAGTTATGTGTTTTATGTTTTCACATCGATGATCCCGATTGTTTTCAGATCTAAGTTGGTTGGATTTTCGGTCAACAAGTTTGGTGACACCGCTTTGGTCTCCAATACGGCTTTTATAATTGGGATAATAATAGGTCTTATATGGAACTTTACTATTTATAGTAAAATTATCTGGAAAGACAGGAAAAAATAATGAACTACTCAATTGTTATACCAGCATACAATGAAGCCGATAAGATAACCTCATCTCTGACACAGGCTGTAAGTTTTATGAAAACTTTTTGCGACTCTTTTGAAATCATTGTTGTTGATGATGGAAGTAAAGATGCAACGGCAAGTTTGGTTGAGGAATATTCTAAAGATAATCCCGAGGTAAAGGTAATAAGGAATCCGCATAAGGGAAAAGGTTTTGCGGTTTATACCGGAATGATGGAAGCAAGAGGCGATCTTATTTATATGGCCGATGCCGACCTGTCCGCTCCAATGACAGAGTTAAAAAAATTGGCTGTTTGGGTTGTTGACCAGGACTTTGATATTGCCATAGCCACAAGGGAAGGGGTTGGAGCTGAGAGAATAGGCGAACCTTTTTACCGGCATATAATGGGGAGGGTTTTTAATCTAATAATTCAAATTGTTGCTCTTCCTGGAATACGTGACAGCCAATGTGGTTTCAAGCTTTTCAAGGGGAAGGTTGCAAAAGACATATTCAGCAGATTGCGTGTTTATGGCAAAGAAACAAAAGAACTAAGTAAGCCATATACCGGGGCATGGGATGTTGAAGTTTTGTATCTGGCAAAGAAGCTGGGGTATAATGTCAAACAGGTTCCGATAGTATGGACACATGTGAAAACAACAAGGGTAAGCCCGGTACGCGATTCTGTTAAAATGCTTTTTGATGTTTTAAAAATTAGGTTTAATGACCTCAGGGGATTGTACAAATCTGCTCATTAGAGCACCTCACAACTGCTATCAAGTATATATTTCGGGGGTGTAACACAAAATATGAAACTATGCGTTATAGGGACAGGTTATGTTGGTTTGGTAGGCGCCGCGATTTTTGCCGATTGGGGGAATTTTGTAGTTGGTGTAGACATTGATTCCGAGAAAATTGAAAGGATAAAAAAGGGCGAAATGCCAATTTATGAGCCGGGGCTTTCCGATATAGTTTTAAAAAATATTTCTCAGGGAAGACTAACTTTTACGACCTCTATTGCTGAAGGAATAAAAGACTCCGAGATTGTTTTTGTTTGCGTTGGGACTCCCCAAAGTGATACCGGAGCTGCCGACCTGAGTGCTGTCTGGGAAGTAGCAAGAGAAATTGGCAAAAATATGAACGGTTACAAAGTTATAGTTACCAAAAGCACTGTGCCGATCGGTACAAATGAGAAGGTTAAAGCCATAGTGAAGGAAAATCTGCCCGATCCTAGTATAGAATTTGATGTTGTGTCAAATCCGGAATTCCTTAGGGAGGGCTCCTCAGTTGAAGATATGAAGTCACCAGATAGGACGGTTGTTGGTTCGGATTCAGAACGGGCATTGGCAATAATGAGGAGATTATATGAGCACCTCAATTCTCCTATTGTGGAATGCGATTTGAGATCGGCAGAGATGATTAAGTATGCCTCAAACGGCTTTTTGGCCACGAAAATCTCCTTTATAAATGAGATCGCGCAGATATGTGAGAGATCGGGCGCTGATGTTTCGGTAGTTGCAAAAGGAATGGGTTTGGACAGAAGAATCGGACCCGCCTTTTTGAATGCAGGTATTGGATACGGGGGGAGCTGTTTTCCAAAAGATGTTGCTGCTTTATATAAGACTTCAACCGATCAAGATTACGATTTCAAGCTCTTGAGAGGTGTGATGGAAGTTAATATTGCTCAGCGTGAGCATTTTATGAATAAAGTTCTAAGGCATTTTGGTAAGAATTTAAGTGGGAGAACATTTGCTGTCTTGGGTCTTGCTTTCAAAGGCAATACTGATGACATAAGGGATTCAGTTGCGATTGAAATAGTGAAAAGACTTAGGGGGTTGGGTGCCGTTTTGAAAGTATACGACCCCCAGGCAATGTACAATGCTAAGCAAGCGTTAGGCGCCGTGAACATTGAATATTGTTTGGACAAGTATGAGACGATGCCGGGTGCTGATGCATTATTTATACTTACCGAATGGAAAGAGTTCGGGTTGTTGGAATTAGATAAGGTTAAATCTTTCTTAAAATCTCCGGTGATTTTTGACGGCCGCAACCTACTGGATAAGGAAAAAGTTGAAAACTTGGGTTTTACATATTTTGCCGTTGGTAAAAGAACTAATGGTCTTGTTAAAATAGATACAAGGAATCTGTACCAGACAGTACTGCTGAATACAAATGGATCAATTGGCCACCATTAAAAAGAAGGTTTTAGTTTTTATACCTGAATTCCCGGTATTAACCGAGACCTTCATAGAAAGAGAGTTGGCCGAAATCTCGCGCAGGGGCAAGATTGATCTGCAGATTTTGTCGCTTGCCAAAGGTTCCGGAGAGGTAAGTTCCGAGCTAGAGGGCAAGATTTTTTATAAGAGATTAGGAATTTTTACACTTTTGAGTTCGTTAAGTCTTTTTTTCACTCACTGCAAAAATATTTCGAAAGCCCTGTCGATGCTGCATATCTGTGAGCTTCCTCTATTCTCAAAGTATTATTTTTTGATAAAGGGAATGGGATACGCTCAATTGTTCCGTTCTTTTAAGCCAGACTTTGTCATTGCCCATTTTATGTCGGATGCCAGTACGGTAGCTGCGGAGGCGGCGATGATTCTCGGCATTCCGTTTGCAATATCTGCGCATGCTAAAGATGTTACGGTCAAGCCCCATTGCATAAAAGGAAAGATAGAAAAAGCCGCCTTTGTTTTGGTTTGCAACAGGCGGGCTCTTGAATATTGTGTCTACTCTGTCCACCACAACTTTTCTCACAAAATATTATTAAAATATCATGGGCTCAATCTAACTAGTTTTGGTAGAACGCAGGGAAACGGCGAGATTCCTTTAATTCTCAACATTGCTCGGCTTGAGGAAAAGAAAGGTCAAAAGTTTCTTATAGAAGCGGCCAAAAATATGAAGGATGCCGGTTTAAAGTTTAAAATAGTCATCATAGGCCCTGGGTCATTATACGAAGAATTAGAAAAAATGATCTCCGATATGGGACTAGTTGGATATGTAGAAATAGTTGGGGGAGGCATGGGTCTTCCTTTTTCAGAAATATGCAAATACTACTTGAGAGCTGATGTTTTTGCTTTTTCTGGGGTCAACACCCAGGAAGGAGACGCCGATGGGATTGCAAATGTTCTTCTTGAAGCAGCGGCCTCTCACATCCCAATAGTTGCAACAGACTCTGGCAGTACCACAGAATTTTTGGAAGACGGAAAGAGTGCAATTATAGTTCAGCAAAAAAATTCGGCTGTTTTGGCTGAGGCCATAATTAAGTTATTAAATGATCGTGTTTATGCAAACAAGCTGGCTGAAGAGGCCTATAAAAGGGTTGCCACAGATTTCGACATAAATGTAACTGCAGCGGCCATAGAAGACTTGATTGTTAAGGAGATTTACCAGTGAGAATAGCGGTATTTATAAAATCCTCTACTTTCAGCAAATCGTACGGCGGACTGGAAACTCAGAACAAGCTTTTGTGCGAGGGGCTTGCTTCCAGAGGGCACACGGTTGTTGTATTTACGCCTAATATTGAGTTAGAAGCTCGGGAGGTGAGGGAGTCGGGTGTCTTATACAAATTCGTTGAATGTAAAGTTGCAAGCTATAGTTCAGTGACGGTGCCCAAAAAAGACAGCTGGCCCCTAAAATCTCTTGAGGAATTTCGGATTGCCAATTCCAAGGAAAAATTTGATTTAATTATCGGACAAAGTTCTGCCGCTATAGGTGTTATTAAGTCTAGGGTAGAATTTGGAGTTCCTATAATCTCGATTTCCCACGGGACAAAAATGGGCGAAATGCAGACAAAGATACAGAGTGATGTTTCACTTAAAGGGATAGCCCGAACCTTACTGGATTTACCTCATGCGTTGAAAAACTTTTTTACAGTTCAGAGAGAATTTGTTCATGGCTCCAATTTGGTAATCGCTGTTTCAAGTTATGTAAAAAAGGCTCTTATTGATGAAACATTTGTTGATGAGCAAAAGGTTAGAGTGGTAAATAATGGAATCCAGCCTTTCGGGGATGTGAATAAAGAATATTCGGCGGAGAAAGGCAATCTGCGTCTCCTTTATGTGGGGCAGTTGATCAAATCTAAAGGTATTTTAAGGATTGCTGATATGGTGGCACACGGCATGTTAGAGGGAATGTCTTTGGACATAGTTGGCGCAGGGGACCTTTATGAAAGTTTGGATCATCTGGCTAAGAACAGCGGGGGTAAAATTAATATGCATGGCAAGCTTCCATATGAGGATGTTTTGAAAATTTATGATCCAAGGCGGTTTGACGTTTTTGTTTTTCCCACCTCCAGAATAGAAGGGTTCCCTATGGTTTTAATTGAAGCCATGTTTGGGGGATTGCCCATTGTTGCTTTTGGTTTGGGCGGGGTCCCTGATGCGGTTTTTGACAATGAAACAGGATTTTTGGTAAAAGCGGGAGACTTCAGAGCTTTCAAAGCGAACCTTGAGGAGCTTAGAAACCACCCGGAACTCGTCAAGAAAATGGGGGCTAATGCTAGAAACAAGGCAGTTGAAAGATTTTCGCTGGACAAAATGTTAGACTCTTATGAGGAGATATTTGAGGAGGTTATGAAATGAACATTTTAAGGATAGTATACGACTGGCCAAACCCTTGGCAGGGATTAGCTCCGCACCCGTACGAAATCACTGTTTCCCAGCTTAAGCAGGGTCATAAAGTTGTTTTATTCTGCGGTCAGTGGCCAAAGTCAGGCGGTCCCGTTATATTGAAAGGCCTTGAGATTTATCCTATAGATCGTGAGCCCCTTCCAAACACTATATTTTTCACAAGCAGTATTAAACTTTTTTTTCAATATTTAAAATATCGTAAAAAGTACAGGCCTGATGTAATTCATTCTCACGGTCATTTTGCAATATGGATTTATGCTTATCGCTCTTTTTTGAAAAAACATTTTCCTTGGTCAAAAGAATTAAAGATTCCTCTGGTTGTTCATTTCCATAATACAGCCAAGGGGAGGTGGTTATCTTTTCAAAAGGAAGGGAAACCTATAAAGCTGATGTCAAAACTTTTGGGTTGGCCAATGGCGGTATACTCGGACAAAAAGGCGGTCGAAGCCGCATCCGCAATGATATTTGTCAGCGAAGAAAATAGACGAGAAGCAATTGAATATTACGGAGCCAATCCTAACAAGTGTTTTTTGGTAGAAACTGGTGTTAATACCGAACTGTTTACTCCTGTAGGTGAAGAAGAAAAGGAAAAATCAAGAAAGGACATTGGTCTTGATAGGTTGGATAAAGTTATATTAAATCATGGTGTAATAACGGAAAGAAAAAATATACACCTTTTGATAGATGCACTTGCTCTTCTTTCTGAAGAGTACAAATTAATACTTTCTGGCAGTCCCGATCCTAGTTACCTTGAAAAATTGAACGAGCAGATGAAACTTAAAAAAGTTGAGCATAGGGTTATAAAGACAGGGTACACACCATATCCGCATGTTCCAATTGCCTACCAAATTGCTGATGTTTTCGTATTGCCGTCTTCGTGGGAAGGATTACCAAAGGCTGTAATGCAGGGATTGGCGTGTGGAATACCCTGTCTTGTATCGGGGTTCAAAGTTCAGGAAGAAATTAGAGGCCTTTACTATCTTAGAAATCTTGATCCTCAAACAATAGCCGACCAAATAAAAGAAATTACAAGCCAGCCGAGGGATGTAGATGTCCAAATGATTAGATCTAAGTATTCGTGGAATCAGAAAATTTCTGCTATTGACGCGATATATGAATTTGCGATCAAAAACTATATATAGGGTTCTGCCTTATGTTTTTTTCATTCTTTCGCACGTGTTTCTCTTTAACGTGAACACTGCTGAATGGGGTGACTCTTATAGAATTTTACGGGCTTCAGAGTATATTAGGGCGGGGGCTTACCCTGATGATGAAAAAAGGCCTCCCTTATATTCTGTGGTTTTGGCCCTGAGACCTGAATCGGCAGATCCCATCCAATGGGGCAGGGGAATTATGTTCATAGTATCTCTTGCCGGTTTCTTTCTGTTTGATAGGTATTTGAGGCGATACGTAAAGGATGCGAGATTTGTTTTTCTTGGAATGATGCTACTTGCCCTTAATCCCGACTTTTTATATTGGTCAATAAGAATTATGGCCGATGCCCCCTTTGCTATTTTGGCTTTGTTGGCTATTTATTTATATAAAAATGGATTAAGTAATAACCGCCTTTTTTTAATTGGTATTATTGTGGGTTTATCTGTTCTAACAAGATTTGAGGGATATCTTTTAGCGGCGTCGCTTGCTTTGTCATTGTTTTTATGTGCTAGAGGAAGAATTAAGCCCGTATGGCCATACCTGTCCTATTTGGCGGGAATTATGCTGATTGTCCTGCCGTGGATCATATACAGACCGCCCCTTTCTTCAAAGTATTTTGATGAGCCGGCTGGTAGAAAGTACGATTTGGAAATGATTTGGGTATATTTTGCAAGTCTTGTTTCTGTATTTGGATTTGTTCCCGCTTTCGCGATAATTTTGGATCGGGGAAAAGAGGTAATTGTTTTTTTGAAAAGGAATATTCATATTGCCTCCTTTTTACTTTTTGAACTGGCACTGATTCTTCTTTGGCCGGCCGCAATACCTAGGTTGTTTGTTGCGATAATTCCAGTGCTGATTATAATTTTTGTTGTCGCTTTTGAAAGCTGGTGGGAAAATGGGGGAAGAAAAAGAACTTGGGTTTATTCTGTGATCTTAATGGTTTTCTATGTTGTTTCCCAGTATTTTCTTAAGCTGCAGTTTCTTGTTCTTGATAAAAAGCTATTTGCTATTTTGCTGACTCTTCAGTTTGTCGCGTTTTATTTCTTAGCAAAGAAAAAGTTTGTTCATTCTGTGGCCCTTATTATTTTAATAATGCTTATTTGGTCTTACTCTGTAATTTGGATGCATAAGGACATATTTATTTCTGTTAAGAACGCAGCGGAGTATGCGGCCAAAAACCTTCAAGGAAAGGTAGCATACAACGATGTTAGTAGTGTGTCCGATTTTTATCTTAATGTTTTGGACACCCCTAAGGTCAGCGGTTTTTACTACAATACTGAAAGTAAAAAGAATCTGACTTTTGAAGCTTTGGAAGCGACAGGAGCTGATTATTTTCTTATTACCAACGAGCATAATACTACTATGGAGCTAGACCTTGAATCCAGACCCTACCTTATCCCTGTAAAGGATTTTAGTTATAATGTAAACGGAGCCGACTTTTTTGCTAAAATAGTAAGGTTTTCGAGGGAGAATCGGCCGTGAAACTATCAATAGTAGTGCCTGTTTACAATGAGAAGAATACAATAGAAAAAATACTTGATGAAATCAGGGCAGTTGAAGGTTTGGAGAAGGAAATAATAGTAGTTGATGACGCATCGACTGACGGAACTGTCGAAATATTGAAAAGGCTGGAAGCCAAAAATCCCGATATCAAGTTTATTTACAAGGAGAAAAATAGGGGAAAAGGGCATACTCTTAAAATAGGATTTGAACATGTAACAGGAGACTACGTTATTGTTCAGGACGCCGATCTTGAGTATGACCCCCATGACTACCACAAACTTATCCGTGCTTTGAGTGAACATAATGCCGATGTAATTTATGGAAGCAGATTCTCAGGTAGTTATGAGGATATGTCAACTCTCCACTACATAGGCAACAAAATGTTGACCTTGATTACAAACATTTTTTTTGGAGTGATGCTTACCGATATGGAAACATGTTACAAACTTATGCCCGGCGATTTTGTGAGGAAAGTTAACATAAAAAGCGAACGTTTTGATTTTGAGCCTGAAATAACTGCCAAGATATTAAAATCGGGGCTAAAAATTAGAGAAGTGCCAATTTCCTACCGCGGGCGAACTCGCAGAGAGGGTAAGAAGATATCTTGGAAAGACGGAATTCACGCCTTGTTTACCTTGATAAAATACAGGTTTTTTAACTAATAATGAAAATCCTTAAATTTGTTAGAAAAAATTTTTTCTTTTTAATTCTTACGGTCGTTGTTTTGGTAAATATTGTAGTAAGTATGAGGGTTAACCTTTTCCGCTACAACAATTTTGATTTTGGAAAATTTGATTTGGGTAACATGTCTCAAATGCTTTGGAATACACTTCATGGGAGGTTTATGTATTTAACAGACTATTTTGGCACTAATCTTCCGAGGTGGGCGATGAGTCATGTTGACCCATTAATTCTTATTTTTCTTCCCCTTTTTGTTTTATATCAGCATCCCCTTACTTTGGTTTTTTCTCAATTTATCATGGTCATACTTTCGGCGTATTTGGTTTATAAAATCGCTTATCTTCGTCTTGAATCAAAGGCCGCCTCGGCCTTGATAGGGGTATCATATTTATTGTACCCGGCTCTTGGTTATATTAACGCTTGGACAGGCTTCCACGCAGTAACCGCGGCGATACCTTTCTTTTTTGGGGCATTTTACCTATTTGAAAAAATGTACATTGAGAAAAAATTCAGCCGAAAAAACTTGATTATATTTTGGGTGTTGCTGATTTTAGTAATGGCGGGAAAGGAGCAACTTCCTCTTTATGTTTTCATATTTTCACTCTTCATACTTTTGTTTAGGCAAGTTAAGGAGGAAGGAAAGAAGTTTTATCAGACTGTAACTGGACGGCTTGGGCTGGAAATGCTTGTTGTTTCATTTGTATGGTTTGTATTGGCTTTTTTTATTATTATACCCGCTTATTCACACTATAGAGTAGAAGGATACAACAGATTTGCTAAGGAAATAGGAATTGCGGATGATGAAACGAGAGATGTTTCACAGCCTAATTACTTTTTGAACAGGTATGAAGCATTCGGAGAATCCTACTCAGATATTATGGTGGGAATGTTTCTTGATCACAAAAAAACCATTCGCATTTTTTTTGGGGGAGACAGAATTGACAATTTGCTTAAGACATTTAGCCCGGTCTTATTTTTGCCTTTGGCATATCCACAGATACTTGTGATTGCCGCCCCGGACTTTCTTATCAACTACCTAACTTCTGCCGATGGTGTTGGGACAGCCGAAATAATTAACCATAGAATCTCAATGATAATTCCCGTGCTTTTTATTTCTTCAATATATGCGATAGGAAGTTTTGCTGACACCTTAAGCTCGTTCGTCAAAAAAAGACCGAAGATTAAAAAAGGAATTCAGGTGTTTCTATCTCTATCTATGGTTGTTTCGGGTTTATACACGGCCTTTACATACAATAGCCCTATATATCTTTGGATCGACCAAGCTGTAAGAAAAAGGGTTTCTGCCGCCGAATATGACCCCGAAGGGGTTTGGAGAAGCAATTTGGAGGTTGGAGATGTTGTTAGACTTCCCGATTTAGATAATAAAGACGTAGATTGTGCGGAGAAGATTGTAGGTCTAATTCCCAAAAACGCTTCTGTGACCGGGCCGGATTATCTTGGGGCCCATCTTTCGTTAAGGGAAACATATGCCATATTTCCAGCTCTCTACACGAGCGCTGATTACGTTATAGTTGATGTGTTTTCAAGGAAAATTCTTACCATTCTTGAGGCCAATGAGAATTTGGTTAGAGATATAACTGCAGAAATAATTAAGAGCAAAGATCACGAGTTAGTTACGGGCTGCGGCAATCTATTTGTTTTCAAAAAAGTCGGCATTCATGATAAAAGCGATCTTCTTCCTATGCAGGAGAAATTTTCCTACCCGGCGAAGTATACATATGACATCCTTTTTGGGACAGAGTTGGCTGATTATGAATACCCCAAACAAGTTGTTAGGGGTGTAACAGAAAAATTCAAGCTTGTATTTTTCAAAAGAGAGAGCGATTCGCTTAATGGTTTTGTAATGTACATGACTTTTATGAATACTGCGACAGGCAGGCTTTATGAGATAGCGAACCTTCCTTCATTTTCATTAATACAACCGGCGGATTGGGATTCTGATAGGTATTACATTGAGGAGCTTGATGTGAACTTTCCGAATTTCCTTGATCCGGGGGAATACAGGGTGTTCGTAGGCATGTCTAACAAAGTGAAGACACGAAATCTGTATATTGGGAATATAATTATCCTGTAACTATGAAAGAGCTGGGAAAATGGCAGATAATAAGTTTTGCGTCAAGAATGATGGCAATGCTTTTGGGCCTGGTTCAGACGTTTGTAATAATAAGAGTGTTGAGTGTGGGGGAGTGGGGGATCGTGCAGCTGGCAATTTCTATAGGAGGTGCTTTGGGTATCTATCAACATCTGGGGCTTGCTTCAGCCTCAACCCGCGAGATATCATCTGCCGAAGACGATAAGGAAATTTTCAAAATATTTATCACCTCTGCTGTAATAAGATATGTAATTACATTGCCTATAGCTATAGGGCTTTTTTTGTTTGCCAGCCATATTGGTGCCGGAATTTACAAAAACGCGGCTCTTGTTGTGCCCATAAAAATTTACGCTGTGACACTTATTTTACAAGGTGTTCAAAGCATATTGAATTCTGTCATCGCTGGGACAAAGAGGTTTAAACAACTTTTTATCTATCAAGTGGCAATAGCTATAGCAAGTGTTGTGATTTTTATACCCCTTGTTCTTGCTTACAGAGTAGAAGGTTATTTTTATGCTTTTCTTATGTTCAACGCTTTAAGTTCAATAGTTCTTGGCTACATTGCTTTCAAGCCTCTTAAAGGAAATCTGAAGCTCCCAAGCAGAAGAGATTTCAAGCGAATATTTAAAGAAATTTTTTCCATCAGCATGGCTATATATTTGGTGAAAATAATCTACACTAATTGGGAAAAGTTTGGGAACAATGTATTAGGATTGTTTAACTCTCCGGAAATAGTCGCAATATTCGCTTTTGCTATGCTTTACGCAAAAAAATTGATGAGCATCTCCGATTCGGTGACCGATGTTAATCTTCCTGTTCTTTCTGAGAAGTATGTCAAGGATTTTGATGATTTTAAGAAATTGTTTGTTAGGAATTTTGATAAGATTTTCGTAACTGTTATAGCTGCAGCTACCTTTGCCGCGTACTGGTCACCAGAAATAGTAGGTTTGGTTGTGGGAGGTGAAAAGTACAGAGACGCTTATACCTTGATTCCTCCCGTTATCTTAGCTTTCATTCTTTATTCTTTTATAAATATTGTTAAATCGAGCGTTCTCATACCAGCAAAAATGTCAAAGCACATGGTAATAGGTTTTATGGCGCTTCTTGTGGGTACTGCAGCGATGTTTTTTTCAATCTATAAGCTTATTGGGGCTCTCCCGGCCATGGCTTGGGGAACCGCTTTTGGGGCAGCACTGTCCTTTTTGTATATCAATTTAGCAATAAAAAAGAATCTTAAGTTTGTTTATTTCAATATAGATCATTTGGCGATATTGGTGCAGGCCTTTTCAATATCACTAATTAATACGGTTCCTCTTATTTTAAAAATTCCGGTCTTTTTCTTCCTTTTCATGCTTTTGATATGGGCATTTTTCATTCCGGGCTTTGTTACAACGCAGGAGTTGAAAGAGAGTTTTGGGTATATTAAAAGATTTTCAAAAAAATATGGAAAGGTCGAAACCCCGCCATATGAGGAAATTCAGTAAAAATATTTTAACCGGCCCGGAGAATTACTTATGTTCCGAGAATGTGTAGCAAAGTTTTCTAAGAATAAACTTTTAGCCATTTTTGCGTTTATTTTTCTTTTTGTTCTTACTAGATTTCCATACTTGGGAGCAGATGAAATAAATCCGGATGGTGTAAATTGGCATTACAGATCCCAGCAGTTTGTGGTTGGCTTGAAAAACGGAGATTTTGAAAAAACTTATCAACACTACCATCCTGGCGTCACCTTAATGTGGATCAGCGGGATTCCAATAGAAATTTACAAGCAAGTGATGGGTGTGAATTCCTACAACCAATACAACTTTCTTATGTTTAATCTGGTGGCAAAGGTTTCGGTTATCTTGGCACAATTCGTTTTAACATTAATCATCTTATTATTGCTGTCAAAAATAGTAGGATTCAGAATCGCGTATCTAACTGTGTCTCTTTTTTCCCTAGAACCCTTTTTTGTCGGCAACTCGCGGCTTTATCACATGGATGTGCTTTTTACGCTATTTTTGTTCATTTCACTTTTGTTTAGCTGGCTGGCTTTAAGAAGATTTACTTGGAAGAAGGGTTTTTTGGCCGGCATCTTTCTTTCTTTGTCTTTTTTGACTAAAAGCATAGGTATAGGGGGTCTAATTTTTGTTTTAGTTTTCTCCACTACCTACTATTTTCACAAAAAGGATGCAAAAACTCTTAGCAAATACACTATTTCGGTTCTTGGGTCGTTTGTTTTGGCAACATTCCTCTTTTTCCCGGCTTTGTGGGTTCGCCCGTTCTTTTACCTTTCCGAGATACTCAGCGAGTCAGAGAGAGTTGGGGTCAGAAAAGGGCACGCGCAAATTCTGCTGGGGGAATATACCGAAAACGCGGGTTTTCTTTTTTACCCGCTGGTTGTCATTATGAAGGTCACACCTTTTATACTTGCAGGTGTTTTGATGTACTTATTAAAAACTTTTAAATTTTTACCGAGGTTGATAATGAATACTAAAAATAAGTACTCAAGCGTTTACCTTTATTTATTAATTTTTTATCTGGGATATTTTGCTGTGATGATGTTTCCTTCAAAAAAAATAGATAGGTACATGCTGCCGTTGTATCCTTTTCTGGCGCTGACCGCAGTTTACGGCTTTGTCCATTTTTACAATTCTTTGCAGAAGGCGGCCTCGAAAAGAATTTTTGCGAGTTTTACTATTTTGGCCGTTAGTTTTTTCTATGCGATACCTTTAATTTCTCTATTCCCCTATTACTTTACTTATACAAGCCCAGTTTTTGGCCCACCCGCAAACGCCAACTTAGTGATAGCCCAGAAACCTTTTGGAATAGCAGTGCCAGCGCTAAAAGACTATATTTTGGAAAAATATGGAGATGAGCCTAAGCTCGGATTTATTGATACTAAGCCCATGAAGGCCATCTACCCGAACTCTAAAGTAGCGGATATAAGAGTGAGCGGGACAAGCGACTATGATCTATTAATACTTGGTGTTAACGAAGAGATACCGGAAAAGGTCTTGAGAAGCGGTACAAAATTTAGAAAAAACTCTTCGTTATATGTAAACGGCTTGGAATACTGGAGGATATATGTCAAGGAAAACTAGCCCGGTTTTGTACTTAATAATTTTTTTGGCGCTTGTGTTGCGGTTGGCTGGGATTCAACACGGGTTTCCTTTCATTTTTCATCCAGATGAGCCTACCATCGTGCGTTCTGCTTTGGGGGTAAGGTTTGATGCAAATCCAAAACATTTTGATTGGCCGCACCTTTTTATTTACGCTAACTTTTTTGTGTATAAGGGGTTTGCAAAGGTGCGAGATTTGGCGGCTGATTACAATATGCAAAATCTTTTTATTAAAATGTTTCCCTTGATGTGGGATGATAGGTTGGTTTTTTACTACATAACAAGAGTTTTTGCCGCACTGCTTGGTGGGTTGACTGTAGTACCGATTTATAAAACAGGTAAAACCCTTTTTGGAGAAAAAGTAGGTTTATTATCGGCCCTGGCATTTGCGCTTATTCCTTTTCACGTTTGGCATTCTCATTATTCTCTGCCTGACGCTCCCATGTTGTTTCTTATGGCTTGGGGTGTTTACTTTGCCGCGAGAATTCTTGTATTTGGGTATGCATTGGACTATGCGTTAAGTGGTTTTTTCATTGGTTTAGCGGCCTCTACAAAGTATAATGGAGGTCTAGGGGCCATTGTGGTGCCTTTGGCAGCATTTTTGAGGTGGGCAACGGCCAAGATGAAGTTGACGGATTTTCGAGAAGATTTTCCCTATTTCCGGGCCTTTTTGAATCTATTGCTGTCCGCAATTTGCGCCGTAACTGGCTTCGTTTTAGGAACACCGTATTCAGTTTTGGATTTTAAGACTTTTACCCGAACAGATGGCCCCCAGGGGGCTTTATGGCAGTTCAAGAATGTGGGGTCCATTCCATTTAGAGAGCACTTTGGCAAGTTTTTTACTGATATAAGTTTCAAAATATCTGATGATTTGGGATATACAATTTTGGTTGCTCTTTTCTTAACCTGTGGGTTAATCTTTGTGAGATTTTTAAAGAAAACATTTTCTAAGTATGATTTGTCACTTTTGTTTTTAATAGTTCCAGCATTTACGCTCATTTATTACATTTCGGGTTTTGAAAAGAGTCGTTCGCAATACTATTTTATTACTTACCCTTTTGTGTCTATTGTGTTTGGATATTTTTGTGTCTGGGTTACACATAAAATGAGATTTGCTAAAAAAATATTTTCTATCCCCCTTGTCCTGATTTTGTTTTGCCCTTTGCTTTATATGTCGGTTTTCAACTCAATCAGATTTTTGAGAAACGATACGAGAATTGATCTGTTTAAATTTTTGCAGACTGAAGTGCCGATCGGTACGAAAGTCGTTTACTTAAGTTCAGATGCTGAAGATGTAGTTAGATATGTTTTTACTGATGCTGTGAAAAGTGCAGACGTGCTACCCAAGGGGACAAGGTATTATCTGATAGAGCTGAATAAAGGGGTATCCTCGGGAAAGGCTATATTTGAGGTTTCAAATAAAGGCAGAATAGGGCCTTATATAACCGTTGAGGAAAGGATAAAGTGATGTTTGCTGCAATCAAAAAAGTAAAACTTGAGCTTCTATTTATTTTGTTTTTTGTGCTTACAAGAATTCCGGATCTGGGCAATGATATGTTCAACACTGATGTATGGAAGTGGAAAGCTAGAAGCTATGATTTTGGCACGGGTGTATTTACGTGGAATTTAGAAAAAACAATCCAAAAATATCATCCTGGGGTTACTCTTATGTGGCTGGGGACCGCAGCGATAAAAGTCTACAATCTGTATTCCGAATATTATCCGGCAAAAGACGTGACGGAAATGACTTTTCAGCTTCACTTTGTTCAAAAAATATTTGTTGTTATAGCAATAAGCATTTCTTTGGCGTTTTCATTTTACGTTTTGAGAAAAATATTCGGGGCGAGAAAGGCAGTAATTGCAATGGTGTTGTTGTCTTTAGAACCCTTCAATATTGCTCTGACCCGCGTTTTCCATTTAGAAGGTTTAATGTCAGGTTTTATGCTTGCCTCCTATCTTTGGGTATTTTTTTACACATTAGACCACTCTAAAAAAGAACGACTAGCTGTTAGTGCAGTATTTGCGGGTCTGGCTGTTCTCACTAAAACTTCTGCTCTATTCATGCTTCCGTATGTTGGATTGATATTGCTTGTAGAAACCGTATCTGTAAAAAAGAGTCTCAAATGGTTTTTATCTAGAATGGGAACGTGGGTACTGCTTTTTGCGATGACATTTATTCTTTTTTGGCCCGCCATGTGGGTCTTTCCGGGCAAGGCACTGGCGGCCGTATATAGGGGAATTTCTGACATTGGGATAGAAAGGGAGCACATTCAGTTTTACTTCGGAAAATTAGTTGAAGATCCCGGCCCATCCTACTATTTTGTTGTTATTGCTTTGCGGTCATCGGTTCTTTTGGTTGTCGGAATAATAGGGTTGGCGTTTTTTGGGAAAAAAGTATTTCCTATGGAAAGGAGAAGGTTTTTTATCTACTCGTTTCTTTTCGTCGTTTTTTATTTTGTTCAGCTCACGATTCCTGCAAAGAAACTTGATCGCTATATACTTCCGGATATCCTAGTTTTATCTTTATTAACCTCATTTTTTTGGATTTGGGTATTTGAAAAGATAAAGGGAACTGGTCTTGTAAAATTTGCTCCGCTTGTTATTGCGGCTGTGATACCCAGCTTATACCTTCATCCCGATTATTTTTCCTACTATAACCCTATTTTTGGAGGCCTCAAAAAAGGAATTGAAGTTATCGAGCCTAAATGGATGATAGGAACAAGAGAGGTTGTGAGATATTTTGACGAGAGGGGGTTCAAGCGAACATTCGGTGATATTTCTTTTGAAGAGTTGGCATCTACTTATCAAATAAACAATGCTCTTACAGTCGGTTTTCAGGAAAAATATTATACTCAAATATTCCCTTTCTTTCGTAGAATTGGCGGGTACGCGGTGATAGAGGACTTGACGCCTTTTGCCGTAAAAACAAGGTTTTTTGTATACCCGGTTTGGGATGATATTTCCTCGCATGAAACGAGATTTAGTTTGGAATATGTAGGCACTATAGATGTAAGGGGAGTAGAAGTATATCGTGTGTATGAAAGAAAATGATGATATACAGATTGGTGGAAAAACTAAAGACAAATAAATATCTCATGGGTACAGTTTACGTAGGCGCCGGAAGCGTGATAGCGGCGTTTTTTTCTTATCTCCTTCAATTTGTTTTTGGAAGAATATTATCGGTTGCTGATTTTGGCACGTTTAACGCTCTCTTGTCTCTTTCATATTTGATAGGCGTGCCAGCCGGTGTGTTTGGAGTTTCATTAATAAAACATGTTTCCTTCCTTTCAGCGGAGCAGGATTCAAAGAAGCTCACAGCTCTGTATTGGAAGCTTATTTTATTATCGCTCTTATTTGGGTGTTTCGTGGCTTTCGCAATTTTTTTATTGAGGCACACAATTTCTGATCAGCTAAAAATTTTTGATACCTCCTTGATATTAATGTTTGGCATTTTGATGGGAACTTCTTATGTTGGCGCAATTCAATCATCTTACCTTCAAGGGCTGTTAAGATACAAGGCGTTCGCATTTTACAGTGTAATGTCTAGTTTTTACCGTTTTTTTATGGCTGTCGCGGCTGTTTTGCTAGGGTTCAGGCTTGCGGGGGCATTCGGAGGCATGCTTTTGGCTGCAGCAGCGGGTTTTTTGACTGCCTACCTTTTGTTGAAAAGAAACCTTACTACCTTTGAAAACCTTAGTCTAATGCAGGATTACAAAAAAATTATACTCTTTAGCGTTCCCGTTATGTTTGTCCAGTTCGGACTAATGGTTCTAAACAATGTTGATGTGATTTTGGTTAAAAAATATTTTGATCCTGATATGGCTGGATATTATGCCGGCACAGTAACATTGGGAAAAATATTTTTGTTCGGGGCAGGAGCTGTGGCTACCGTAATGTTTCCGACAATCTCTTCATTGGCTGCAAGGGGGTTGAACTATGGCCGGGCTTTTTTTAAATTTTTATCCCTTCAACTATTTTTGGTTGCGTTAGGAATAATTGCATTTTCTATTTTTCCGTCTTTGATTACGCACCTTTTCTTTGGTGAAAGATTTATAAACTCTGTCGCATACCTCCCAAGATTTTCTTTTTTTATCGGGCTGTATGTAATAATTAACTTTCTGGTAGTGTTTTTCTTGGCTATAAACAGAACTTCTGTATTTTTGATGCTCATTCCGGGACCGATTTTTCAATTCATACTCATAAACAATTCCCACAAGGACCTTTTTCAGATAATTAACGCAGATATTTATGCTGGTATAATCACCCTAGTGTTACTTGTTGTATTTTTTGTAACTTTAAACAATGGCAAAAGAACGGAAGAAATCTAGCAAGCTTGTTTCTATTATCGTCCCTGCCTATAAACAAGAAAAAACCATTATGCAAGATCTAGAGAATATAGTGGACACCATGCTTCAAACGCGGTGGAGATTTGAAATTATTGTTGTTGTGGATGGGTTAATAGATAAGACGTATGATATTGCCAAATCCTTAGAAAGTAAGTTGCTCAAAGTTTACGGGTACGAAACAAATAAAGGCAAGGGGTACGCGATAAGATATGGTATGGCGAGAGCCGAGGGGGACTATATTTCTTTTATAGACTCCGGAATGGACATAAACCCCAACGGGATATCAATGCTCTTGGAGCACATGGAATGGTACGGGGCGGATATAATTGTGGGGAGCAAGGAGCACCCGGTTTCTTTGGTGAAATACCCTTTTATAAGAAAAATTTACAGCTGGGGTTATCACACGTTGGTTTTTTTGCTGTTCGGCATAAAAGTAAAAGACACACAAACCGGTTTGAAAGTTTTTAAGAGAGAAGTGCTGGAAAAAGTTTTACCAAGGCTTTTGGTTAAAGCATTTGCTTTTGATGTTGAACTTTTGGCCGTTTCTTACTATTTAGGGTATAAAAAAATATACGAGGCGCCTGTATCCGTTAATTTGGACTTTTCCAAATCTTCATTTTCTCCGTTTTTTATTTTTGATAAAAATATAAGGAAAATGATTCTCGACACATTTGCCATTTTTTATAGATTATTCATTCTTAGGTACTACGATGATAAAAGCAAAAGAAAATGGGTGTATGATAAAGAATTGGAAATGAGAGTGAACACCGGAGAAATTAATAATGATTAAATTCAGCGTAATAATTCCCGTTAGAAAAATTAACGAGTTTTTGAAAGAGAATATTTCTTACCTTAAACAGTTAGCTTACGAAAACTTTGAAGCTATAATCATTACAGACGAAGAAGAAAAGTTTGATTTTGGGGATGATCGTTTCTTGTTAATTTCATCCGGTCCCATCGGTCCCGGAGAAAAAAGAAATTTAGGAGCTTCCAAAGCAACGGGAGAAGTTCTAGCGTTTTTGGATGATGACGCCTATCCGCGAAGTGACTGGTTAGATAAGGCGGCCGAGCTTTTTTCAGACCCCCAAGTTTACGCCGTCGGAGGCCCTGCAGTTACCCCTGTAAATGCCAAGTTTATGGAAAAAATGTCGGGGAGAGTCTTAGAGTCACCCTTGGCCAGCGCAGGGACCATTTACAGGCATATTCCGGGAAAAAGAGTGGAAATTGATGACTACCCCACGGTAAACCTGCTCGTAAGAAAGGTCGATTTTGATAGGGTAGGGGGCTTTTCCAAGGAATTCTGGCCGGGGGAGGATACCAAGTTTTGCCTCGATCTGGTTAAGTCTAAGGGCAGAAAGTTTATATACGACCCTTCTTTGGTTGTTTTTCACCATAGAAGAAGCCTTTTTATCCCCCACCTAAAGCAAATTTCCCGATATGGACGCCATCGGGGGCAGTTTGCCCGCCTTTTCCCTGAAACTTCCCGGCTCCCGGCCTATTTTGCTCCCTCTTCGTTTCTTTTAGGGTTGCTTGCGGGACCGGTTTTTTGTCTATTTTGGCCTTTTTTGTGGCAGTTGTATTTGGGCGCCCTTCTTTTTTATTTAATTCTTTTGATTTGGGAAGGCCACAAAATTTATGAGAAGGATTGGAGCATGTCCGGCGCTTTTTATGTAATGGCGGGGATATTTCTGACTCATATAGTTTATGGATCAAACTTCATTGTTGGAATTCTCAAAAAACCGAAGCTAAAATTAAGAGGAGTGGATAAATCCACAGGTAATTATCTAGGAGGCTAATTATGGAGAAAATTTCTGTTTACAAAAATCCAAATTCAAAAGTAGTGATAAAAGTAATAAACGACAAGTGCATAAGCGCCGCGACTTGCATAATTCATGCGCCCGAAACTTTTGACCTTAACGATGAAGGAATAGTTTACGCGAAAGAAGGTACTTGGAATGAAGCCGAAAAAATAATTAAAGCTGCGAAGTCGTGCCCCACTACAGCGATAATCATTGAAGACCTAGAAGGAAATGTTTTGTACCCCGAGAAAAAATAGATGCATATCAATATGTCCTTGAACATTAATACAGTTTTTAATATACTAAGCAGGTGAAAGTAGCCATAGGGTATCCCCCTTTAGAACAAACCAAAGGTGTTCCTCTTCTGTCTCAAAATAGGCAGTTTCAGTATTTTAACGCGCCCACCTACATTTACCCCATGGTTCCGGCTTATGCCGCGTCTTTGGCCAAGGAAAAAGGCTACGATGTGGTGTGGATGGATGGGATTGCCGAGAAAAAGACTTACGGCGAATGGCTCCACGATCTTGAAGCGGAAAAGCCGGATTTGCTTATGATAGAGACCAAAGCTCCGGTTATTAAGTCTCATTGGAAAATAGTTAACGAGCTTAAAAAGAGGATGCCTGAAATGATTGTTGTGATGGTAGGAGACCACGTAACATGGAACCCCACAGAAACTTTAGATGAGTGTGGAGTTGATTATATTATTACGGGGGGAGACTATGATTTTTTGCTGTCCGATTTACTTGAGGCTTTGAAGTCAAAAAGTTATCTTCCGGGCGGAATTTACGGAAGAAAAGGTGACTCACGGGTGTCAGTAGATCCTAAATGGCTAAAGTGGCACAAATCTGAAAAAGGTGAGTATTGGCAGAGCGGGCCGTTGGAACTTCAGCATAATCTTGACGAACTTCCATTTGTCGACCGAGATCTTACAAAATGGTGGCTTTATGCCTACGAAAATGGAAACTACAAATACACCCCGGCGACTTATATGTACTCGGGGAGAGATTGCTGGTGGAATAGATGCACTTTTTGTGTTTGGGACCACACCTTAAATCCACAAGGGTTTTACAGAAGATTTTCACCAGAGAGATTGTTTGCTGAAATAAAACATGTGGTAGATAAGTACAAAGTGAGAGAAATATTTGACGATGCGGGAACGCTGTTTGTCGGCCCACCTTTGAAAAAGTTTTGCGAGCTCATGATTGAGTCGGGTTATAACAAGAAAGTGGTATTGGGATGTAACATGAGGTTGAACGCACTGACATCGGAGTATTACGAATTAATGGCTAAGGCCAATTTCAGGTTCATTTTGTATGGTATGGAGTCGGCAAATCAGGAAACTTTGGATAAGTTGGATAAAGGGTTAAGAGTAGAGGAAATAGAGGAAGGTGCCAGAATAGCAAAAAAGGCAGGTTTGGAACCGCACATAACAGTTATGCTCGGTTACCCTTGGGAAACAGAGGAGATGGCGTTGAACACTATAAATCTAGCTAAGGAGCTGTTCAAAAAGGGCTATGTTGATACTATGCAAGCTACTGTGGTTGTTCCTTATCCGGGAACTCCTCTCTACAAGGAGTGTGTAGAAAAAGGATGGCTTCAGGTTGACCCAAAAGATTATGAGGCTTTTGATATGAGAAGACCGGTAATGAAAGTACCATTTTCAAACGAACGTTTGCATGAACTAACTCAGGCTTTATATTCTTCATTTTTCACGCCTCAATATATTTTTAGAAAGATTAAGTCCATAAGAAATTGGAACGATGTAAGGTTTCTATGGTATTCGGCATGGAAATTATTCGGGCATCTTTTAGATTTTGATAAAGAACAGACAAAAGTGAGCTGGTGGTCGCCTAGGTTTTGGATAAACGCTGGTAAAGTTATGTTCGGGCATGTTGTTCCGAAAAGAAATTAAAAAGAAGCCGCGGGGTTTTGCTAAATGTAGCCGCGGCTTTTTATGAAAATCAATTCAAGCTATCGATAAGGTGAGTCATAATGTGTATCGGGACAAAGTGTTTAGCGATCAGGTCTTCCCTATTAATTTCAATCGGGACAAAACCTTTTGGAATTGTTCCAATGTCGACGAGAAATTTTGTCCCATATTTTCGTACACATACCACAGAGAATCGGCTTGAGCCAGCTTTAGTGCTCACACGAGAGTTTTTATTTATGTAGAGTCTTCCCTTGTGGGTTACCAGCGCTCCAGGTGATGCATATCCTGTATCTCCATCTTTCATATCCCGAAGCCAGTATTCCATGTTTCCTCCTTGTTTAGTTTAGTCGGGATCAAATCCCTTTGAAAGGAAAGTCTTTCTTTCTGTAACCGGGATGTAATTTGCGGTCTGCAGCTCTTCAAGAGTAATCTCTCGGGGTTCCAGATTCTCTAGATCATCTCCAAGAGCGTAAAGATTTGGCCCAATGCGCTGGACCATGACGCAATTTTCAATTCGGTTTTCAAAACACATTGTCTCACGGTTAACAAACAGACCGTTATCTTTGTTTAAAACTATTGCATCCCGCGGGATATGAGATATCTGCCCATCTCTCAACAAACGGATCGGTTTCTTCATACCACCTCTTTTTACCAGACAGAGAACAAGATGTGTGGTTTGTCTGTACACTTATTGTTCTGTTTCAAGACTGAAACAAAACGTCTTTGTTGGTTGGGACGGTCGGGTTCAAATACGATTTTGTTGGTTTCGGCAAAAACGATGTAGTCTTCGCTTTCAAATATTCCTACTGTCTGGCCCAACTTTATGGCTTGTTTCAAATCTTCAGGACTGGCGAACACTACGCACATTTTCTCTCCTCCTTTTCTGATTTTGATAGCTTGATTTCTAGCGGTAGTTTAGCAAAAAAGTCTGTTATAGTAAAATTGACAAGATGTACTTTTTAACTACGGAATTTGGCCATTTAGCACTGTCTTTGGCGGCCGGATATGTTTGTTTCAGGCTTTACAGACGGATGTCTAGTTGGGTTTTTTCCCTTATTTCGGGATTTTTGGTGGATTTAGATCACCTTTTTGATTATTTTGTGTTCAGGGGGCTGCAGTTTGACCTGGGTGATTTTATTTCCAGTCGTTATTATCACGATACAAATCAGGTTTATATTTTACTGCATAGCTGGGAGTTGGTGGTTGTGCTTTGTGTCCTTTTCATTTTTTCAAAGAAGAAGTATATCTTTTGCCCGTTGGTTTTGGGGCTAGCGCTGCACTTGGTTTGGGATCATCTGACGAATCCGGCGTATTGGCGTACATATTTTTTGATCGGGAGGTACTTGGAGGGTTTTACCTTGGATAAGCTTTTTGCTTATTGATTGTAGTAAAATATACAGATGGGAAAAGGGCAAGACTTACCGACAGTTTCAATTTTAATACCTACCCTAAATGCCGACTCCGTGCTTGAGAATTGCTTAAAGTCTGTTTCTGAGCAAGATTATCCAAAAGAAAAAGTAGAAATTGTCGTGGCTGACGGGGGTTCTTCTGATAGTACTGTTGAGGTAGCTAAAAAATATGGGGCAGTTATTGTTGAGAATAAATTAAAAACGGGCGAGGCGGGAAAGGCCGCTGCTTTGAAGGCCTGTACCGGAGAATTTGTGGCTTTGATAGATTCGGACAATGTTTTGCCGGATCCGGATTGGCTTAAGCAGATGATTAGACCGTTGTTACAGCACCGGGAAGCTGTTGGGAGCGAGCCGTGGGAGTATGTCTGGAGAAAAGAGGACGGTTTTATTGACAGATACTGTGCAATGATAGGCATGAATGACCCTTTAGTAATGTTTTTGGGAAATTATGACCGTATGAATTTGCTTAGCGGAAAATGGACAGAAGTTGATCATGAGGAAGAAGATTTTGGAGATTATTTGCTGGTTGGGTTTGACAAGCGGGGCGTGCCTACGATTGGTGCGAATGGTACGGTGTTTAGGAGCGAGTTTTTGAAAAGCAGGGTTAGCGGTGATTATTTGTTTGATATTGATATTTTGGCTAAAGAGGTAAAAGAGAAAGGATCCGTGAAGTTCATCAAGGTAAAAAATGGAATTGTGCATAATTATTGCGGTAGAGACATCGGCAAGTTTGCAAGGAAGCAGAGGAGGAGGGTGAGGGATTATTTGTATCATTTGAATGAGAAGAAGGATAGGGAGTTTGAGTGGGGGGAAATAGATTTGGGCGGTAAGAGATCGTGGGGGCTTGTGAAGTTTGTTTTATCATGTGTATTGGTGTTACCCTTGTTAGTGCAAATGTTTAAGGGATTAGTTAGAAAAGTTGATAGCGCGTGGTTGTTTCACCCCGTAGCCTGCTGGGTTACGCTGTGGGAGTATGGGTTTGGGTGTATGGGCGGGTATTTTAGACGGGCTGAATTGAATAGGGAGGGGTGGGGGCAGTGAATTTAGGGATTTCAGATAACTCAAATGAAAAGATAAAAGTAAATAGGAGTACGTCAGAAAACTGGGATGATTTATACACACATGCCTTTTTGCCCCTTAATAAACAAGTTCCCGAAATGAAGAAAAAAATTGACGACTTATTCGAGATAAACCCAACGCTTCTTAGGCGTTTTTACCCGCATTTGGATGCATATCTGGATAACTGTAAAGAAAGATCTAAGGGGCTGCTTGAAGTAGGTTGTGGCACAGGCATTTATTCTTATGTGATATCTAAATTTGTCGACCCGAGCTATAAGCTTTACCTTCTAGATCATAGTGAAAAAGCATTGGAATTGGCAGCAAATCTTTTTAGAGGTAGAGAAAACACATTTTTTATAAAAGCTGATATATTTGAGAAACCTTTAAGTTCTGGACCATACGACGCTGTAATCACGGGAGGATTGATCGAGCATTTTTCTCTCGAGGTTCAAGCAGATCTTATCGCGTATTTAAAAACTCTATCTACAATTCAGATCCACCAATACCCAGTGTCGAACGGTGTGTATTGGTTGCAGAGACTTATAATTAGTTTGTTTAATAATTTTAGGTGGCCTTTCGGCTATGAGGTTCCACTAACCAGTAGTAGGATTGAGATCCTCTTCCCTAAAGTTTACAAATTTTATAGAGCTGGACTAATCGATAGAATTTTATTCCGAAGTCTTGATTCGTATTTTTTGTCGAAGTTCTATAACTCCCTGTCAAGAAAAAAAACAAGAAACAAGCCGTTATTCTATTTTGACGAAACCCTGGTCGTTGTGGAAAGTCCGCTTGTGCGGAAATAGTATTAAATATGTTCACTAATGGGTTAATTGCTAATTCGGATACACAACTTGAATTTGGATTTATTGCACAACTATATAACCATTTTTTTGTATGGAACGACCTGGATAATTTCGGAAGTAATCCGGGTGGCTATCTATTGTGGGGCAAAGTTATTCAGTTTCTCTTCGCCCAACTTTTTGGTTATTCATATGCAAGTTATTTAGGGCTTGCTGTTATTGTATTTTTGCACTTGTTATTTAGCTACCAGCTGTGTTTAATATCTCTCCAACCGATTAGCCGAGGATTTGTTAGCACTCTTGTCAATATAATAACAGTAATAATCACCGTTTTAAATCCCCTTTTTGCGTATATGAGTGTTGTTAACATTACTATGTATTTGGGGTTTGTGCTAGCTCTTGGTGGCATAGTTTTTTATCTTAAATATATAGACAGCCCAAAGCTTACCTATTTGATAGCTTCCTCATTGTTTGCATCTTTATCTATTGCAGATTTTCACTCGTTAGTTCTGTACCTTATTTTTGTAGCTCTTTCTGCATCCTTTTTGTACCTATCCGGCGATGCTGAGATAAGAAAAAGGATAGCTAAGAGTATACTAGTTGCCTTGTTGTTAGTTGCTTGTCTAAATTCTCATTGGATTTTTTATAACCTATATAATTTGTTAACAGCAGAAAAATTTCTTATCAGTAATATAAATTTTAGTGAGTCAGTAAGTTCCGATGTTTTATTTTACTTAAATAATAAAAACCATCCCGGTTACTCTGTGTTATTAAACAGAAGAGAGCACTCTTTTTTTCAAAATGACATTTTATATCTAATAAATCTCGTTGTATCTCTTGTGGTAATCTTAATTTCCTTATCCTACCCACTATTTTCTAAAAAAAATGAAAAAATACTTCGTTTTTACTTGTTATTTGCTTTTATCTATGTGGTAAGTTTAACCATGGTCTTCGGTCCTAAAGGGCCATTTTTTTTATTTTCATTTGTTTACAATTACATACCAGGTGGTGTGTTGTTTAGAGATTTTTATAAGTTTTTTAGATTAATTTCAATTGCAGAGTTGGGTTTAATAACAATCTCCTTAAGTACACTAAATCGTAAGTTAGGGACAAAATTTATTTTCTTATTTCTGTCTTTTTTGTTAATACTTAGGGTGTTTACATATATGCCTGTTTTTAGATATATAAACCGGTATGATATTCCTCATGACTACGTACAAATAACGAGTCTTTTAGCTTCAGATAAGGATAATTTTCGTTATATCGTTTTTCCGTTAACAGGTTGGATGGTAAAATATACATGGTCAAATCAAGAGTATGATATGCAAGATCCCATTGCTTCGATGACCTCAAAACCATATTTGTATAATCCCGTAGCATACAGTAATTCTCCCCAAACTTTATTTAACTTATCTTTGGAGAAAAAACTTTATTTCGATAAGGAAGCTTTTGCGAGGGACCTTCGTTTTGCGGGGATCAAGTACGTTTTATTAAGAAAGGATTTAGAGCCAGACCAGCTTTCCCAAATTTCTATAATCACTCGTAATCCTATGACCTTGCTTGATTGGAATTATATTTTTCCGCATCTGGAAGAAGCTGAAAATTTAAAAAAAATTGGAGAGACCGACAACCTAATACTTTATAAGGTTAAAGATTTCGACCAAAATTATTTGATTTATAGTATTGATAAAAACCACAAGCGAGTAGAAATTAAGTGGGTGCAGATTAATCCCGCATCATTTTTGATGGAGATAGATGACGATTTGAGTATGGGTATAAAGGCTTACTTCATTGAGCAATATAACTCAAATTGGGTGTTGTTCAAGTTGGATTCTAGCGAATGCCAAGTGAATAATTTTGGTCATAGTATACCGTACAGAGATATTGTTAAATATGTAACATCGAGCTTCAAATGCGATGTAAGCATAATATCGAATTATGCAAGAAACAGACTAACTGGGAAAATTTCCAGAAGTAACCCTTCGGGTTATTTGCATGATGTTAATTTTAACAGCTGGGAGCTAGAAGACCAAAACAATGACTCTCCGAATTTGTATGCAATTTTTTATGAGCCTCAATTTTTTTTCACGTTGGGATTATTAATATCTTTACCTACAGTCATACTGGCACTTTTATACCTAATATTTTATTCTTTGTGTAGTACTTTCTTAAATATTAAAAAATGTTTTTAACTCCGTTATTTTTATTATTTTTATTGGCTTTGGGACTTTTCTATTGGCTATATAAGGTTATAAGTTGTGGTAGGTACATCAAATTAGGTGAGTTGTTAGAGACCGGAATATTGAGTCTGATGATATTACTTTATCTGGGCCGTTTGATGGAAGGAAATGCTTACAAATTTGTTATGTCTATTCTATTATTTTGGTTAGTGTTTCGAATAGTGAGTGGGGTCAGTTGGTTAATTTCATATATTATGCTTGCTTTATTGCTATTACTATCCTTGGTTTCGACATTATTGGGTTCCGTTGCGTCTTCTGAGAATATTGCTTTGCTGTATCTTTTTGTTCTTTTTTCGTACTGCTTTAAACTATATACAAATTTGAAAAAAACTGACAATCTATGATTTATGTAATAAACGGACTCCAGGACCCGACTTTTTTATATGTATTATCGAGAACAGGTATAATTTATTTTGGTCACCACACAATGTCTTGTTTCCCCTACTCCACCGTCATAGAAGCCTTTGTGGGTTTGTCCGGCAGTACGCAGCCATTACTAAGTTTAATTCTTCTTGTATTTTTGCAACTATTTGGGACGTATTTTTTTATATTATGGCCTTTACTGGTTGTATTGCTAAATTTTCTAGTGTCCGAGTTTTTGTTTCGGAATTATAGGATGAGTGTTTTCTATTCTCTAATATTGACCTTCTGCTCATATTTTTGGATAAAACTTGGGCTTCATATGGAGCTTATTGGGTTGTGGACCCTTGCTATGTTTATGGCTTTATTGGGTAAGGATTTTTTGCGGGAAGATAATAACAAACGACTATTACCTCATCAAAGTAGTGTACTTTTTATTGTTTTGACAGCACTCATATCGAATTACCTTAGTTTTATTGTTTTAGCGACGTATTGTTTACTAATTTTATCTTGGATTTGTTTGAGTGTGGGTCGGGAGAATTTTAAATATGAATTATTTGCGCGCTCGGTGCTCACCATATTGTTTTCAGTGGCGATATTGTGTTTGGTTCTTATTCCCTTTTTAAGTAAAGTTTATCTTGGCCATGCTAATGGAGAAAACAAAGTAGAAAAATTTACCCGACCCTATGAAGACTTTATTACCTTCTCCCTCCGTCCATGGTACTTCTTTATACCTTCACCAAAAAATCCCATCTACGGTGAGTTTTCTAAGACTATAACATCTAAAATAGAATCAACCGGCTACTTCCTGGCCGATGACTACTTTCCTGCCGAGCACTCCGCAGCCTTTTTTGGTTATTTGTTTTTGATTACTTTCGCTGGTTGTCTAATTTACGGTTACAAAAAACTTGATCCTGAGACAAGAAAAAGAGTAAACGTTTATCTACTAACCACAATTCTTCTTGTCTCATTCACAATGCCCCCTTATTTCACGATATCTGGCTTAAAGATATACACCCCCGGACATCTTATCGCTGTTTTATTCCCGATGTTCCGTGTAACAGCCAGGTTTAGCCCCATGATACTTCTGTTCATGCTCATGATAATGGCAGAAATAATAAATGTAATCCATATTAAACACCAGAAGTTCTTTAAAATATTCATGCCTATCCTTCTCGTAGTAACGCTCGTTGAAACATTCGTCCCATTCAAAATAACTAAATATGATAAAGTACCCCGAACCCTATGTTTATATGGGTCAGCAAGAGCCCATGTCTATAAAGTATATGGTTTATCCATATTCAAAATCAAATGAAAGCCTTTTTTTGGCTTCCCGATCACAAGCAGTGTCTCATGAATGTTAGAGATTACCGCTACGAGCAGGTATCGGCTGAGGAGTTAACCCTAAAATTGTTTGAACCTGGAATGCTGGATCAGGCTAAAAGCTTGGGGGTTACCCATGTTTTGGTTTTTCCAGCCAGAAAAATTATATTGGTCAACTGAGTTCGTTGGCAAGCCCTTGAAGCTTGTAAAGTCTTTCTCAGATTCCGCTCTTTATAAAATCAGATAAGGGTAGTAAATAAGTTGTCTATTGATTAATGAAGCGCCAAAAATTGCTAAGATGGTGTGGTAGGTTGTTTACTATATATAGATAGTGTAATTTCATAAACCACATGAAAATCTAAGCTTATTAAAGACAAAAAAAACAGTTCTACTCATATGCCCCCTTCTCCCGCCCCAACGTTGGAGGTGTAGAAACACATCTTGATAGGCTCATAGAATATCTGGGAACAAAGGGATACTATTCCATTTTAATTGACTTATCAACCTTTAGGCCACATCCCCTAAAGGGAGAAAAGCTGGAAAAGGGCAAAAACTACCAGATACACAGAATGCAGTGGTTCGGAATAGGGCTTTTTGACCAGTTGGAAAACAAAGTTTCTTCTTGTTTTTCTCTATGTTTTTCCAGGTCTATTCCTACAATCAATTCTTTTCTACATTAAAAAACCACAAAAAAAATAAATGTGATACATGCCCCACGGTCTTGTTGCCGCAACGATAGGAATGTTCTGCAAATTTTTTGCATAAAAAAAAGAACAGTCGTAAGCACCCACGCTATATATATGTTTGAGAATAGAAAATCTATTCTCCGATTTTTAGTAAAAAACATTTTAAGGTTCTATGACAAAATAATTGCCGTTTCCGAAGTTTCTAGAGACGAACTAATTAAAATTGGCTTGCCGAAAGACAAAGTCACGTGTTATAGAAAACTGGGGTGAACACAGATATTTTTCATCCAATTCCTAAAGAGAAAATATCTGTAACCTCTGATAAAAAAATAAACTTTCTAATGGTTTCTAGATTTATTGAAAAGAAAGGAGTTTTAACTTTACTCCAAAGCGGCGCAAAAAAATAAAAGACGCCAATTTTTATTTGGTAGGCGGGGGACAGCTTGAGGATCAGATTAGAGAATTAGCCTTATCCAATGAAAACTTGAAATATATCGGTATATTAAACCAGGATATGCCGGAACAGCGTCAAAAGCTGGTTGATCTCTACTCCCCTTGCAGATTACTTTGTCTCACCCTATCTTTACGACGAAGGCTATTCCATAACGCTTTGTGAAGCCGTTTCATGCGGCACAAAAAACAGTAATACCCAAAAGGGGCTCACCCCCCCACTTTTCTATCTGACGAAGTGGCCATTTTTATGCCCCGCAGAGATAAACGAAAAAATTCTTATCAGCACGCTTTCTGAATTGACCAAAAATCCTAAAACCGAAGAGAGCATAAAAACTTGCAGAGAATACGCCTTGAAGCACCTAGGCTTTTCGAATGCGCAGATAATTCTTGACGCATACGAAAAAGATGAATGAAGAAATAAAAAATAAACTTGAAAAGATTTTGTCAAAAAACAGGCGACCCTCAATTTCCGCCGCCGGGTTTTAACTATGGTTGAGTATCTTGATGTACAGCCCGGTGAAAAAATATTAGACATGGGATGCGGCGAGGGGTTTTATTCTATGATATTTGATGAGCTTTACCAGTGCGAGATATATGCTGTAGACTGCGATCCCAAAATTTTATCTTTAGCTCGCAAAAGATTGGAAGGCCGAGGACAAATAAAAATAGAGGAAGGGGACATAACATCTCTAAAATTCCCCGATAGTTATTTTGACAAAATAGTATGTACTGAAGTGTTGGAGCATGTAACTGAAGATGAAAAGGCGATAAAAGAGCTATATCGAGTGCTGAAACCCGGAGGAACCATAGCCATAACCGTTCCCAATAAAAACTATCCCCTTCTTTGGGATCCTTTAAATAAGATACGCGAAAAGCTGGGTTTAGGCCATTTTAGCCCCCACAGCGGCTTTTGGGGCGGTATTTGGGCAAAAGACCATAAAAGGTTGTACCTTCCGCAGGACCTAAAGAAGCTGGTTGAAAACGCCAATTTTGAGACGAAAGATTTAAGGGTTTTGACACACTACGGAATCCCATTCAACCATTTAATACTTTATTTAGGAAAGACCCTCTACACCCGGTTTCCTGTTCCTGAAAGTATGAAAGTATCTATGGAGAAATTTGATTGGGAAAAAGACTCTGGAAGTAAAGGGCTTCTACCAGTGCTGATTAATGCCTTCTTCGTACTACTTAAAAAAAATAGATGAAAAGAACGAAACCATATTTCCTTTGGACAAGTCAACTATGGCTGTGGCTTTAAAAGCAATAAAAAAATGAAAAACATACTGATCATAGCTAACTCAATTGTAGGAAAAGAACCGGGAGTAACGGGAGGGGAGAGCAGGTTTATAGAGCTCGCAAAATGCTGGAGAAAATCCGGATATGAGATTCACTTAATGTCTGGGAAAGGCGGAAAAGTTTTGTGCGAAAAAATGAGTCTTCCTGTCGTGCTTCACAACATATCAAACTCTAAAGCCATCGGTCGCGTAGAAATTATTTTAAGGTTTTTTAAAATGTTTCTGAATATCCCATCATTGTTATTTACGTTTAAGGAAGGAATAGTGTATTCAGCCAGTGAGCAAATTTACGATGTATTGCCTGGTTTTATTCTTAAGCTTTTCCACCCTCACAAGATTAGATTTGGTGTAGTTGTGCACTGGCTTCCCCCAGTATATTTTTGGAAAAGAAAGCAATCCAGCCCTTTAAACTCTCTTATGTTTTTAATTAGCGAGCGGCTAGGACTGCTTTTAGCGAATATCAATGCGGACGCCCTCTTGCCTGTTTCTGAAGAGACATTGAACGAACTCGTAAAAAGTAAATTAAATAAGCGCCCTACAAAATTTGTTCTCTGCGGCGTTAATCTTGAAGAAATAGATTCTTATGCATCTCAAACGGCGGCAAAGAATTATGATGCAGTATTTATGAAGCGGCTCCAAAAAACCAAAGGCATATTTGATTTAATTGAAATGTGGGAGATGATGGTTGTCGAAAAGAAAGACGCTAAATTATTGATTATTGGTGAGGGTATAGATGGAAACGAAGCGCGTAAAATGGTTTCAGAAAAAAATTTGGAAAAAAACATTGAGTTTGCGGGTGTTGTTTACGATCCGAAGATAAAATTTGAAATGTTGGCAAGCGCAAAAATATTTATTCTGCCTTCTTACGAGGAGAACTGGGCGATAGTTATTGGCGAAGCTATGAGGGTCGGACTTCCCGTGGTTTGTTATGCTCTTAAGGAATTAAGAGCTGTTTGGGAAGATAATATAATTTACTCTAAATTAGGGGACAAAAAGGATCTTCTTGAAAAGGTTAAGGAATTGCTTGCTAGCGAGCAAAAAAGGTTAGAAATCGCGCAGAAAGCTCGCAGATACGTTGAAAAATATAGCTGGCAGAGGATAGCGGAAGAAGAATTGGCTTTTATCTTGGGAAAGGGTAAAAACTAGAAAACAACCCGCGTTTGTGGTAATAGCTTCTTCGTGTTAGGATACTGAAAAACCAAGAGAGGAGGGAAAAGTGGATAATCCAGGGAAAATTGATCCGTTTGTGTGTCAAAATTGTGGAAAAAAAATTGTCGCCTATGATAACTCTTGAGGAGAGGCTAAAGCACGCTAACGGTGTGTGTAAGAAATGGTTCTCTTTTGTAAAAAAGCAGGAGGAACGCAAAAGACAACCACCTCTTCCTGGTATAAAGTAGCTTTTTCTGCTGTGTGTTCGGTCCTCCTCCGCCCCCACACAGCTCCCGGGGCTAAAAGTGGTTCCTTTTCTTTCTACTCTCCTTACACTTTTAGCCCCATTTCTTTGTATAATGTAATCACGATGACCCAGTTGAAATTGTTTGTCATATCATTGGTAGTTTTTATAATTCCATTCCTTATCCCCAGCTTTCGTACATTAAACTCTATGATAATTCAAAGCGAGGATACTGTTCCCACTATATTTACTACTATAGCAATTGTTAAAGACAGATCTCTTTATCTTGATCCTTATTATGAAATGATGAGGAAAAGATATCCTCATCCCGATGACAAGGATTACAAAAAAGGACTGACCCCATTTTACCTGCAGAAGATTGGTAACCACTATCTCTCAGCATTTCCAATAATGACGTCAATTATTTCTGTTCCAGTTTTTGTTCTTCCTATTTTATTGGGAATGCCAATGACTTGGGAAAACTTGGCGCTGTTAGGTCATATTTCAGGCGCATTAATAATGTCTTTAGCCGGTTTGTTTCTTTTTAAGACTCTTAAAGAAGGGTTCAGTTTAGAGGATAAAAAGTCCGGTCTGCTTACAATAATTTTTCTTTTCGCTACAGTTAATTTTGCTATGCTTTCGCAAGCTATGTGGCAGCACGGGACTCTCCAGCTTTTCACTATTTTAGGTATTTACTTTTTTCTAAAACAGCATAAATACGCCGAGAAATACGAGTACACCCTTCTTTCCGGACTTTTCTTCGGTTTGGCCTTTTTAGCTCGTCCTACAGCAGGATTGCCAATTGTTCTTATCGAACTTTACCTAATTTTTTCCAACCTTCATAAGATAGATAAACTTTTTAAAGTTTCTGTGACCTTTTTATTGGGGCTTTTGATCGCTTTCTCTTTTTTTCTTTGGTATAACTCTGCGTATTATTACGACATACAAAACCAAGGGTATTCTGATCAGATTTTCAAGTCTTGGCTATCACCATTTCCTCTGAGTTTTATCGGTGTATGGATTTCTCCGAGCAAGGGAATACTGATTTTTTCTCCTGTATTGATTTTTTCCTTTGTCGGACTCTACCTAGCAATAAAAAACAAAATTGAAAAAATTGGTTTATATGGAGTTTTTGCCGCTATCGTAATCTTGCATACATTAGTAATAAGTTTTTGGAAGCATTGGTATGGGGGCTGGTCTTTCGGTTACAGAATGTCGAGCGATGTACTCCCGTATTTTATTTTTTTACTTGTTCCATACATAAACTCTGACTTATTCCAAAGGACAAAGAAGATATTTCTCATTTTGCTTTTTGTTTCCATATTAATAGAGATATATGGGTTATTCTTTTTTGATGGTATTTGGCATGCGGCATACGACCTCGGCTATGAAGATACGTCATGGCTTTGGTCTATAAAAGATTCCCAGTTTTTGTTTGATATCAGGCGAGTGTTGGTAAAGTTTGGGTTGCTTAGTTCGGCCTGTCCTAAGTGTTTGTAGCGGTTAGACTGCCCAGCTGGGAAGTGGTAGGATAGCCCTTGAAACTGAAATATGGAACATAGTGATTGTAAATACAATATAATCTGCCTATCAAACCAGTTGTGGGACTATCCCCTTTGGACAAACAAAAAACATGTGATGTCTAGAATGAGCAAGCTGGGGCACAATGTTTTATTTGTGGATCCCCCCATCAACACAGGCCGCTTATTTTTGAAACAGATATCAATGGGAAAGTGGCCGCCTGCCAGGATTATTACGAAAAAGAAGAAGGAAGAAAAAGTGTTAATCTATTCGCCGCTTGATTTTTCTCCTGCTCACGAAAAGCATTCTATTAGCCACGCCAAATCAATTCAAAAGATCGCGAAAAAATATTTTGATATTTCTAGAAAGACTATCCTTTGGGTCTACCATGTTGAGATAGCGGGGCTTGAAAACTATCTAAAACACATTGAACACGATTTTTTGGTTTACGACTGTGTTGACAATTATGCAGGGTTTCCCAGATACAATACTCCCGAAAAGAAAGAAGCGATAAATAAGAAAGAACAGGCTTTAGCTTTGAGAGCTAATGTAATTTTCGCTACGGCGCCGGGTCTTGTTGAGAAGCTTAAAAAATTTAACTCCGAGGTTTATTTTACTCCCAATGTCGGTGATTACACTAAATTTTTTGATATAAAAAGACGGGTTGCTAGATTTCCGGAAGATATTGCTTCAATTCCCCATCCGATAATCGGTTTTACCGGTGCAATAGATGAGTACAAATTTGATCTTGAGCTTTTTAAGAAAGTGGCTGCGGACTACCCAAGCTATTCTTTTGTGCTTATTGGGCCCCTTGCCCTGTCCGATCGTGAGGGATCGCTCGAAAAGCTTGGTATTAAGGGATTTTCTAATGTTTATCTACTCCCAACCAAACCTTATTCCGAAATACAAAATTACGTGGCGTCTTTTGATGCAGCCATAATACCTTACAAACTGACGGATTATACGGTAGGTGGTTGTTTTCCTGTTAAATTCCACGATTACCTGGCGGCCGGGCTTCCGGTGGTAGTAACAGACCTTCCGGCTTACGCGCCCTTTTCTGAAGTGTGTTACATTTCAAAAAGCTACAATGAGTTTTCTCAATTTATCAGAAGAGCGCTGGAAGAAGATAGCGAGGAAAAGATAAAAGCTAGACAGAAGGTCGCAAAAAATAATGATTGGGATGGGAAAGTAGAAAGGATGCTTAGGATAGTGACGGATCTCATTTCTAGGTAATTTAATCTATACTTATATTTAAGAATGAAGATTCTTTACACTCACAACTCGCAAAAATTAGGCGGAATGGAACAACACGTTCTTGATTTGGTAGAAGGTGTGGGCAGGCAAGGCCATGAGATTTTTGTTTGGTGCCCGGAGGGAAGGCCGTCGGAAAATTACAAAAAAGCTGGTGCGCAAGTGACTTATAAGCAAATATCGTCTGATTTTGATTCTAAATATATAAACGATCTGGCATCTTTTCTTAAAGACAATGAAATAGATATAGTACACTCGCACGAATTAAAAGCCTGCGTTAATGCTCTTTTGGCGTCACGAAAGGCAAAAACCCCTGTTAAAATAACTCATACCCACACGCCCATTTCTGAATGGAAAATAAACCCCTTGAAGAAGAAATTGAATGCAATGTTTTATAGTTTTATGGTTAATAAGTATTCTGACGCTGAAATTGCATTAACTGAATCAAAGAAGAAAGTGAAAATAAAAGAGGGCATAAAAGAGGGCAAACTAGTTGTCATACCTAATGGAATCAATGTTGAAAAATTTGCCGTGTCTCACTTAGAGAGAAGAACAGGCGAAGAAGAAATAAGGAAGAAATACGATATAGGCAAGAATGCGTTTGTTTTTGGAAATGTTGGCAGGTTGACAAGAGAAAAAGGTTTAGATGTGCTGGTTGACGCTTTTCATAAATTTTTGAGCAACGATTATTATCATACTAAGGATTTTGCACTGCTTATCGCTGGTGGCGGCGAGATGGAAGGCGAAATAAAGCGGATCGCTGCTAATAGGGGTATTTCAGATAAAGTTATCATCACAGGTGAGTTCCCGCCCGAAGATTTAGTTAAGTACTACTCGGCCTTTGACTTTTTTGTTTTTCCAACTTTAGCGGAGGGATTCGGTCTTGTTTTGATAGAAGCCCTTTACAATGAACTCCCAGTGATCTGCTCGGACTTGGATGTGTTGAAAGAAGTTGCCGGAGATACTGCTGTGTACTTTAAGACAGGCGATTCTGCCGATTTAGCAGGTAAAATGATTGAGGCGTATGAAAAGTTTGTTACTAACGACAATGCGCCCAGTTTTCGGGGCAAACAAAGGGTAGCAAATATGTTCTCCATGGACGCCTTCGTAAATAATTACATTTCGTTATATGAGAGATTGAGGAAAATAAAATGAAGGTTTTGATGCTTGGTCGTTATCATTTAATGGAGCAGGGGCGGAGGAGATAAGGTGCAAATTGATAATACGGCTCGAGAACTGAAGCGGCTTGGAGTTGATGTTGAAATAAAAACCGATGAAGATTTTGACCTCTTCCTTGTATGAATTGATTCATGTTTTTCAACTTGATTGGACCCCCCGAAACATATTTCTATGTAAAAAAAGCTTTTGAGGCGAAAAAGCCTATTGTTCTCTCACCCATACATCACAGCATTGAAGAAGTTAAAAGGTTTGATGATCAGTACGTATTTGATTTTCGCCGCCTATCTAAAATTCTTTTCAAAAATCAATTCCACCGAGACACATTTAAAAATGTTTACCGTTCTTTACTAGACCCAAAAAAACTTAGCGACCGACCTTGTTTAGTGTTTTTTATGGTTTTGAGAGGATGCAGAAGGAAGCCTTGGAAATGTCCGACAAGGTGTTGGTACAGACCGAACTTGAAGCAAAAGATTTAGAGAAAACCTTCGGCGTTAAATTTGATTACGAGATAGTGAGAAATGGAGTCAGTCCTCACTTTATGGAGGCGGCGGATTCTGGCAGAAATCCTCTTGGAATATCAAATTATATTATATGTGTAGGCAGGATAGAGCCAAGAAAAAAACCAGCTTAGTGTGATAGAGGCAGTCAAAAATCTTCGAAATAAGACGGGAAGGGGATCTGCAGCTGGTTTTAGTAGGCAGTAAAGCCGGATCTAGGCATTTTGAGTACAATATTTTGTTTGGAAAAAAAACTGGCTGAGAACCCTTGGATACGCCATATTGAGCGGGGGTTCCATACGAGGAAATGCCCGATTATTACCGAAATGCTAAGGTGTGTGTCAGTGCTAGCTGGTTTGAGACCACCGGGTTGACAAGCCTTGAGGCTTTATTCTGCGGTACAAACGCTGTAGCGGCGGTGAGAGGGCTAGAGAGTGTCTTAGAAACTATGTTTCCTACTGCCAACCCTGGGATTTGAAATCGATAGAAGAGGCCATTTTGAAAGAGCTTGATGCCCCCAGACCTCAAATTGCCGATGAATTAAGGAAAGAATATACTTGGGAAAAAGCCGCGGCCAAAACGCTGCAGGTTTATGAAGAGGTGCTTCGCAAATGGAAGAAATAGCAATTATTGCAGCAATTTGTCTACTTTCATATTTTCTTATCCTTCGTGATTTTGATTTTGCGGTGTATGTTATGCTGCTTCTCTCGATCTTCTTGCATAAAGAACTTTTTAGTTTTTACAGGTGGGACCTATTGCCTATAAGAGCCTTTATGCTTGCTCTTCTTGCCGCAGCTGTTACGAAAATTATTTATTGGTTTTTTCAAGAGCCGAGATCTCAAGATTGTTTTAAAGTTTGTTCGGGATCCAATTGTGATCTCAATAATTTTGTTATGGATTGTAAGGCTGATATCTCTGGTTAACTCAAAAAACATCCAAGCCTCTCTTTTTTTGTTTGGGTTTTTTACAACAATTGTGGCTTTGGTGCTGTCCATCTACTTTAATTACAAAGACCGTCAAGACCAAATACTGAAGTTTCTTCGCTTTTACATTTACGTGGCTTTTGCGCTGACCCTTTTCGGGTGGTTTCAGCTTTACCTTTATCAAACTAGGGAGGTGATTATTGGGGCTTTGTGGAATATACCGGGAAATATTCCAAGAGTTGGGGCGACTTTTTGGGATGTGAACCACTACGGAGCTTTTTTTGGCGGCCTTATTACCTTTGTTAAGTGTTCTGATTCTAACTGCAGATAGCGTAAAGAGAAGGGCAGTTGATGTTTTAGTGTTCCTTTCAATGCTGGGTGCCTTGCTGTTGACCAACAGCCGCACAGCCTGGATCATGGTCGGAGTAACATTTATTGCCTTTTTGTCGGTGCTTTTATTTAGGAAAATAGGGACAAAGGGAGTTGCTTATCTATTTTTGGCGTTGTTCTTATGTTCAACGCCCCTTCTATATGAATACAGCATAAAATCAAGCCCTTTTAGAGCAAGGGTTAAGCAGTATTTCCACTATAGAATGGATTCATTTGATTCGCATTTTATGCTTTTGGCGGGTGCAGTTGAGGTTTTTGAAAAATATCCGTTGATTGGGGGAGGGTATGGGTCATTTTTTGAGCATTTTAGTGCGACAAAAATTGCTCCGGCATATTTCAGCCGGGATCCAGCCGCTTTAAACACAAGAGTGCCCGCCCACACCATATGGGGGGAGCTTTTGGCTGAAACCGGAGTTCTAGGATTAACGACGTTTAGTATATTTGTTTTTGCAACTATGGCTGGCTTGTTGTACGGCGCCTTAAAATTAATTAATAAAAAAGAATTTTTAATTAGCGCTGTATTTTTTTCGACGATTTTAGGTTGGCTCGTGGCGGGCGTCTTTTACTCATACAACTCGGAATTTTTCTGGATCATTATCTCTTTTATGACAGCGTGGGGGGAGTGGTGTGATATATGAAAAATACGGAAGACAGAAAGTGCTAAGCTGGTTTTTCAGATCTGATAAACTCATCGGTGTGTTTTTGTTTTTACTTTCCTTTATGTTAATTTTTTCCAAATCTGGGTAAAAAATCATCTTATACCTTATGACGAAGCCATTTACGCAAAGATTGCGAGAAATATGGTTCATTCGGGTGAATATCTCTTTATGGAGTGGAAGCCTATGGCGGTTTGGTTTGAAAAACCGCCGCTGTACATATGGATGATGTCGTTATTTATGAAATCAATTGGAACCACTCCTTTAGCAGCAAGGTTCCCAAGTGCCATTATGGGGCTGATGACCGTAATGATGGTTTATTTTGCCGGTAAAAAAATGTTTAACAAGACAGCAGGTTTCTTGTCAGCATTTGTTTTACTCACAACTACCCAGTTTCTTTACTACTCACGTGCGGCGATGACTGATGTGACCACAACTTTTTTCGTTACTGCTTCCCTGCTCTCTTATCTGTTTGTGAGAGGGAAAAGGGGAAATCTTATTTGGCTTGTTCCCGGGGTGTTTGCAGGTTTTGCTGTTATGACAAAAGGTGTTGTAGGACTCCTGCCATTCCCGATAATTTTTTTATGTGAGATTTATCTTCTTGTTACAAGACAATCAAGATTTTCACCCAGATTTATCGGTCCGCTTTCATTCATGTTATTGGGATGGGCGGTTGTTGCCCTGCCTTGGCATATTTATATGTATAGGTTATTGGGTTCCGAATTTTTGAGGCAGTATATTGGCTATCACGTGTGGGATAGAGCTGTAACCGCTATTGAGGACAAGGGGCGTCCATTTTGGTGGTACCTGATAGTTTTGAAAGTGAGTATGAGAATTTGGTTTGTGGCTTTGCTGGCGGCATTGCCCGTGGCCGTTTACAAAGCAACACAAAGAGGAGGAGTTTATGTCTTCCTTCTTATATGGGCGCTATTTGTGTTCCTCTTTTTTTCTATCGCGAAATCTAAGCTTGTGTGGTATGTGATGCCTTTGTACCCCGCTCTGGCTTTTTTGGTCGGCGCCTTTATTGATTCTCTTATTCGATTTGTAATGAGGCGGTTCAGGAAACTTGATAATTTTGTGTTTAAAGCAGCTGTTCTATTTATAATTTTTGCCGGATCTTTGATTTATTTTTATTTCAACAGACAGCTTGTTTATACTTCGGATCTTACAGGGGGCCGAGGCAGAGCTTCTGAAATTAAAAGATGAGAAATTTGGAATTAAAGAAAAAGTTTACATCGATCGAATGGATGTTCCGCTCGCAATGTACTACACAGAAGGCCCTTTTGAGATAATCGATTTTAGAGCAGACAGAATTGACAGGGTTCCCCGTGTGACCTACGACCAAAAAATGATTTTGCTGACGAAAAAGGGGAGGTTTAGCGAAGAGGTGGTGGGAAAGAACTACCCTCCAATTGTTATTGAGGAAAGAGGAGACTGGGTGCTTTGGTATTTTGTGTCGCAAAAAGAATATGACGAGTCTGTGATTAAGCAGTCCGTTCAGCTTTAAAAAGCGAGACGAAATACAGTGTTGTCGCCAGACCCGTGATTGCCGAAACAAGATTGGCCCAAGCTATTCCGTATAAGTCATAAACAGGTAGAAGTAAAGCTACAGCACACCCATAAGAAGCAAGCTTTATACCTGTGGAAATGATTATGTAGTTTGTTTTGCTCTCAACAAAGAAAAAGTTCTCTAAGAATGTGTGAATTGACGAAATGGCGGCAGCTATAATAAGTATATCTAAAAGTCCGACGGATCCGGCAAACTTTTCACCAAATACTCTGATAACGAAAATTTCAGATGCGAAAACAGACAGAGCGGCAAGTGCAATTATTCCCAAGCTGATTAAAAGAGTTTCTGCATAATCATATCTTTTGCCTGTAAGTTTTCTTGTTGCGTTTTTTGGAAGAAGTACTGCGAATATAGAGAGTGATACTAGCGAAAAAATGTTTGAAATTTTGTTAGCCAGGGAAAGAATTCCCACGTCACTAAATCCTTTTGCAAACTTAGCTATTGCATTGTTTAGCGTTCCCCAGCTTTCATAAACTATTTGGGAAGTGCCGGCAGGCAGAGCTTCCTTGAATAATATTGCCAGACCAGTCGGATCAATGTGCGGGCGTTTATTTTCTGATGGTAGTCTGAAATAAAGCAGGGCCCCGGCCAATATTGTCAGAGAAAAAACGCCGAAGCTTAAATCCAAGGTAGCCGGAAATATGTTGGCGAAAAGAGCCACGGCTACGGCCGCCTTTATCAGTTGCGGAATTGTATTTAACAAAATCATTTCAGAGTATTTTTCCGCTCGCTGAAAGTATGCATAGAAAAGATAGTTCATCGTGTACGCGCCTGTTCCAAGAATGAAGATCAACGCTATTGTCGGAGTGAATACGTTTAACAGCTTTAGGCATACTAGAGAAATTGGTATCGTGATAATAAATTGCAGAATTTTTAAAGTGAACAATGTATCAGACAGTTTATTATTTTGTTCTGTTATGGAGCGAGCAACAAAAACTGAGTTCGCTCCGAAGTCTACTATTTTTGAAAGCGTTAGAAGGAGTGTTGAAAGAAGGGCGTACTTGCCGAATGTTTCAAGGTCAAGGGTGCGGGCGACGGCAGTTAGGAATAGAAAGCCGAGCCCGGCGTTAAACACGTTTCCGGCGCCGACAAGGGATATTTTTTTTATGGATTTTGTTGGCACAAGCCAATTCTACCAGGTAAATAATGGCAAAGAAATTTAAAAATCATTCTTGAATTTTCAAGGCCTCTTTAAACACCCCTAATGTTATTTTTGCGGTATGTTCCCAGCTGTATAGTTTAGTTCTTTCGTACCCTTTTTTGATAATTCTTTGCCGAGTTTCGGAATCGTGGAGGATAGTGTTTATTTTTTCGGCTATATCATTTATATCGTAGGGGTTAAAATATAATACTGAGTTTCCATAAACTTCTTTATGGCAGGGAATATCTGATATTGCACATGGAAGTCCGTAGTATTGTGCTTCTAAAGGTGTAAGGCTAAAGCCCTCTTTCAGTGATGGAAAAACATACGCTGATGCCTCTCTTCTTAAGGCAACTGTTTCTTCATCTGATACGAAACCAGTCATTCCGGGCATTATGATTTTCTCTTCCAAACCCATTTCTTTGACGAGTTTTAGAATCCTTTCCGAGAATTTGTCACTTTTACCAACTAATACTAGATATCCATCAAAAGAGTGATTTTCAAGTAAAATCTTGAAAGCCTGTATAAGTCTTGGTACGTTTTTTGTGCTCATACATACTGCTTAGGTAAAGTAAAAAAGGTTTTTTAATTCCGTACTTGTCTAAAATGGCAGCAGGGCTATCAATTTTAAATGAGGTTAGATCAGGATCAATTCCCTCTGTGGCCACTACAAATTTGCGGTCTGGTATATATGGGTACAGTTTTTTGAAATCTTTAAACACTTCTTGTGTTGGCACAATTACTTTATACGATTTTAATACTGCCCATCGAAAGGCAATTTTGTATATAAATTTTTTAAACTTGAAGTAAGGTTTCCAAAGTGTAGTTCCCGCTTCTGTACTGAATGTATGCATTATCACATCCGGAATTGCGGTGACTATTCTTTTGGGATAAAAGATTGGTATATTGAAGTGTGGAACGTATAAGAGATCTAATTTGTGACCTAGTGTCTTAATTAAAAAACCCGTCTGTTCTTTCCAAGAATACCATGGGTACTCAGCTAATTCCTTAGTGAAATTTGGATTCTGAGGCATATAGCTTTCAAAAGAGTCCATTCTTAAAAAGATCACGTACTTATTCTCAGTATCTATTTTTTCCAGATGCTTGATTATGTTTTTTGTGTATCGTCCAGGTCCAGCCTTTCCATAGAAACGAGCGTCTATGCCAATTTTTTTAGGCCTTTTCATATTTGTATATTAAATGTTGTGGAAGCTTTAGGCAAAAAACTAAAATTATTTTCGAACAGCCTCTCGGATAACAGGTTAATACCTGCAATCTTAATATATTGTAGAGAACTTCCATGAGATATCTAATTACTAGGATTGGTGGACAGTTGGGGTGTAGTTTTTGTAAGTTATTTAGATACTCTTATGACGATTATATTACTGTTGATGTTCAGCAAATTGATATAACAAAGTCTGATGCAGTAGGAAGAGTATTTCAGAGCATGATTTGAAAACATTAATAAACTGCGTAGTCTAAACTGTCAGTGGCTCAATGCTGGGGGGGGGGTGGCTTTATGTATCGTATTGCGCAGACGCTGTATTTTCTATTATTGATAAGTGAGAGGCTCGTGTGATCTATAACATGGGAAGTGCCGAGGAAAAGAAGGATATCTATAAAGTAAAAGCAACCCACTTTGTAATGAATGTACCCGCATCTTTAATAGAGTACTTGGCAGATAGACCTGGCTCTTATTTTAAATACTCACTAAATATAACTAAGATTAGGTAGGAGATAGGGTGGGAGCCAAAGATAAAGTTTGAAAGAGGAATAAGGAAGAGTTACTTGTACCTTGAGAATATGCCTTGTATTGGGGACAAATTTTTTTGAATCAAAAGACTATTAAGAAAAAGCCCGTTACAAATAATTACTTAGCCAGACTTTTACCACTTTAGCCTTTTCATTTATCCAGATACCCACGAAAACTAACCATGTAATGAAACTCGGATATATTTCCATGTAGTGTTTTTTGTAGAAAGTTCTCATCGCTTTTGTTGACTCTTTTGATACTTTAATTTTCATCCATAACTTAGTGCTGGACACACGGACTTTTGGCGCTTTGTCTATTTTTTCGTTGGGGTTCCCGTCCGGTACTCCCAAAACTTGTTCATTCTTGAAGCTTATCCTATCAAAATCAGTATTCATAGCATTTTCAATGTCTTTGGCAGTATCTCTACCTACAGCAGCACCTTTGTAATGTAAGACCTTCAAGTTGCCTAGATACATTACTTTAAACCCCGCTTTTTTTACTCTGTAGCAGAAATCTATGTCTTCACCATAGAGCCAAAAATCCTCATCCCACCCACCAATTTTTTCGTGTACTTTTGGTCTGACAAACATAAAATGTGAAATGCACGTGTCAATTTCATGTATTGAGTTGAAATCTTTGTACCCCATCGAGTACCCATTGAGTAGTCGTGATTTTGGGAATAACCTATCTAAGTAAAGTAAATGTGTGAGTGCGATCCACGGGGTGGGAAAGCTTCTGTGCGCATCCAGATCTACTCTTCCGTCTCTTGTGTATAGGTGCGCAGTAGCGACGCCGACCTCGGGGTGGGAATCCATATAATCGACAATACTGTTTAGCACTTCTTTCGTGGGAAAGGCATCGGTCCCCATGTATAAAATGTAGTCGCCTGTGGCTTTTTCCAGTCCAAGATTATAGCCCGCAGCCAGTCCGTTATTTTTCGTCTTTATTAATGTAACTTTTTTGTTACTTCCGAACTTTTCTTGTACCAGGTCGGCGGGAACCATCCGGTGAGTCGTTGTCAACAAATATTATTTCACAATTCTCATAGGATTCTAATAAATTGGAAATGTTTTTTTCGATAAGACCTTTGGTAGCGTAATTTACTATTATCATTGAGATTTTTTTTCATATGATTAGATTTTAGCATGGGTACAGTGTTAAATAATAAACCACATTAGGTAGTATAATTTCTCTCTTTAGAAGGAACACTTTGTAATTATGTCGGCATTTTTTCTAACCTTGGGTCTCCCTGTAATTTAAAGATAAAAATGGGTTTTTAATTCCCTCTTCAATTTCAATATCTGGATCATTACATACCATGCATCTATCTGTTCCAGGATCATATTCTTGAGTGTAGCGTATGCGGGGTGAGTTGAGCTAATCGGCCGAAAAGAAACCCACTTTGAATACGACACTGCATAGCACTCACAGAATCTATAGCTATTACTAGACTCTAGATACAGCTTTGGCTGTAATAGGATTCTATAGTGCCCTAATGATATCTGATATTCGAGTCTTTAGATTTCCAGGAGTGGGGGGTGGCGGCGATATCAATGTGTTAGCCGTTTTCAATTACTTTTTGGAAAACTCCTAAAGTTTTTTGTGCAGTACGATCCCAAGTAAACTCTTGAGACCGCAATTTTGCCCCATAAACCCTTTCAGGCTCGTACTTTCCACTAAATGCTTTTAATATGGCTTTGGCGAAACCTTTTACATCAACGGGATTCACATAAATTGGGAATTCTCCCCCCACTTCCTTGAAAGCTGGGATACTAGATACCAGCGCCGGTGTTTCGCAAGCCATAGCTTCCAGCAAGGGCAATCCAAACCCCTCCTCTAGGGACAAGCTGATAAAGGCCACCGCGCCGGAAAAAAGAGGCGGTAGATCCTCGTCAGGTAAAAAACCCAAAAATAAAACATTTTTTTCCACATTGAATTTTCTTGGTGCGCTAAAAGATTCTTCGGTGTCCCAGCCTGTTTTTCCAACTATCAAAAGACGAGTGTCCGATAGCGAAGGATCTAAGTGTATTGCTTCAGCATAGGCCCGCTATCATAGAGGGTATATTTTTTTCTTGGCTGAATCGTTGAAACAAAAAGAAGGTATTTGAAATTTTGCAGGTTATATTTTTCTCTTACCACCGAAATTTCTTTAGGATCTCTTTTGTAAAAACTGTCGCTTACCTCCCTCATGAATTATTGTAATCTTATTCTCAGAAGATTTGACCCAGTTCCTATTAATAATTTCATTTTTTGTAGCCTGTGTCGGGACTATCAAAGCGTTTGCATGTTGAGCCAGATATTTTTCAGGTTTCCCGAGCAGCACTCTCTTTATGATGTTTTTGGACTTTTTTGAATATCTGTATTCAAGTCCGTGAATCATGCCAACGACCTTTAAGCTTCTGCTTCTGAGTATGGGCATTGTATGAACTGGAGTGAAAAAAAGATCGACGGGGGTTTTTCTTCAACTCTATCGCTAAGCCGACTTGGGTCCATGAAATCTTGCTTTTGACGAATACTGCTTTAAATGAGCTGTTGGAGTAAGTAAGGCGGGAGAAATATTCTTTATCAGGTATTTCTTGGAAGTAAATGCGATATTCATTGTCGTGGTCTATCTTTGCCAAAGCATTGATAAGGTTGTAAGTGTACCTTTCCGGTCCGGCAGGGTCTTTTACAAGAAGTCTTTGGCCGTTTATTCCGATTCTCATATTTTTCTTGATTATATACTACGCTAAAGTTGGTTGAAGATATAAAGCAAGTGTTGCAGATTTGTAGTATAAAATGAGATTTATATGAAAATAGCCTTGGTTTGTGATGACCTGATACAGCACGGGGGGAGCAGAAAGAGTTATTGAGGCTGTATCGGATATGTTCCCTGATGCTCCTATTTACACAAGTGTCATCTCTAGTGAATGGAGAAAAAAAGTTTGAGGCCAAGAATAGAAAAATAATAGCTTTCTTTTTTTGCAAAAGTTTCCATTTGTCGAAAGGTTAAATAGGTTTTTATTCAGTACTATATTTTCATGTTCTAGCTATAGAGAGTTTTGATTTTTCAGAGTACGACATTATTTTGTCTTTTTTCTTCAAGGTATGCGCATTTTGCTTTGACTAAACCGCATACGAAACATTTGTGTTATTTGCACACACCGGGAAGAATGTTTTGGGAGCCTTTCGACTATTTCCAGCACGAACTTCTACTTGTCCCCTCTTTTGTAAAGAAAGCTGTTATGTTTTTTATACAGCCTTTTCTTTCTTGGATGCGTGTTGCGGATTCTTCTGCGATGGCTCGGGTTGACGAGGTAATCTCAAACTCAGTCGCAACCAGGAACCGCCTCTATAAATATTTTGGAATAGAGAGCAAAGTGATCCATCCTTTTGTTGAAGCTCCAAAAAAAACAACAGGGGTTGTCGGCGATTACTATGTTGTTTTGTCTAGGCTAGCTTCCTGGAAAAGAGTGGATATTGCAATCGAAGCGTGCCAAAGATTAAATAAAAACTTGAAAATTATTGGAAAGGGTCCCGATGAGACACGTTTAAGGTCTCTTGCCGATGAAAATGTACAATTCTTGGGATCGGTTGATGAGGACAAAAAGTGGGAAGTTTTATTAGGAAGCCGTGCGCTAATTGTTACCCAAAAAGAAGACTTTGGTATCGCACCCCTTGAGGCAATGTCGGTTGGAAAGCCGGTTATTGCATTTGGGGAAAGGGGGGGCGTACTGGAGACTGTTTTAGAGAATCAGACAGGAGTTTTTCTTTGATGAGCAATCTTCTGAATCTTTTGTCCGAATGCATAAAAAAATTTGAAAAAATGAAATTTGATCCCCAAAAATGCAAAGAAAGGGCGTCTCAATTTTCGAGAGAAGTTTTTGAATGTAGTATAATGGGTAGAATTTGACGATCTATTATGTACGAATTCCTTAAAAGATTAATGGACGTTGTCGGTTCAATAATAGCTTTGGTTCTTTTCTTCCCGATATTTTTTGGGAGCCGCACTTTGGATAAAGATCGTTTCACCTAACGGTCCTGTCTTTGCGGACATACCCATGAGGGTAGGAAAAAAACAAAAAACCGTTCAGATTTTATAAGTTTCGTTCCATGTTTCCGAATGCCCACGATTATTTGATGAAAAATCCGGATTTGTATAAAAAATATGTAGAAAATAATTATAAACTGAACGCTGAAGAAGATCCCCGCCTAATAAAAGGCGGTATATTTTTGAGAAAGTATAGCGTTGACGAACTCCCGCAATTTATTAACGTATTAAAAGGTGAGATGAGCATAGTAGGTCCCAAGGGCCTACTATTTTTTTGAGATAGAAGAACAGGCGAAAAAATTTCCGGATACGGTAGAGTTGATAGAAAAAAGGCCGTGTCGATAAAACCGGGCATTACGGGGCCGTGGCAAGTAAGCGGAAGATCAGAGATAGGATTTGTGGAGAGAGTGAAGATGGACGCCAAGTATGCAGAAAAGCGTTCAATATTGTATGATATATGGGTTGTGCTTAAAACGCCTTATGTAGTTTTTGACCAAAAAAGGAGCCATTTAATAAATGAATAATGTTAAATTTTGGGGGGCGCCGGGCAAAGGAATTCAGCCAGGAGCGTCCGGATATAAGTCCTCTTAAGAAGAAAGGTAATGGAGGTATTGCTAAAAAGCTGGGAATAAGCACCGCAGTTTTTGGTGCTTGTGCTGGCAATAGTAGGTATATTGGCATATACATATTTAGGAAAACCAGCCTATGCTCTTTATACTGCGGCTAAAATTCTTAAGACAGATTCTGCAAAAATTGGTGAGGCCCTAACAAATAGAGATTTGGTTTGCGCTTAATGCCGCCCTTAACAAAACTGAAGACCATCTTAAATCTTTGAGACGGCAGAGAGAAGAAAGTTTCGGATGGGCAAAAGATCTCAAGGTTTTTAAAATAAACGAATACTATTCCGATTCCGAGAGATTTATAAATGCGGGATTTTACGCTATCGATGCCTTGAGGGAGGTTGAGAAGATAGTACTTCCTTTTGCCGATGCAGCAGGATTAAAAGTATCCCCCGATCAGGATACTTCTGAACAGCAGGGTCTGATGGAAGCTTTTCAGTCTTGGGTTTCAATAATGCCTGAAGTTGCCGGACAAATGGATGGAGTTATTGAAAAGGTATCAAAAATTGGTGAAGAGCTTGAGTCTATAAATGCGGATAAGTATCCCGAAAGTTTCAGAGGCACTCCTATTAGAGAAAACATTGTTTTTATAAAAGATACACTCTCGCGAGCAGATGACTATGCGCCCGATTTGAAGCAGGCTCTTACTCTGATTCCACGGGTTTTAGCTGTAGGTACGCCAACAAAGAGATACATGATAATTATGCAGAACGACAAAGAAATAAGACCCACAGGAGGTTTTATGACAAAACTACGCTACTTTCAAGATATCCAATGGCTTATTGGATTCTGACTTTACCTCGAAGGATATGTACAGTATTGATCTAACCTTGGATTTGATAGATGCTACCTACGATTTTCCTGATCCTCCGGGTCCATATGGGAAGTATCTATTGGTTGAGAGGTGGTATGCGAGGGATATGAATTATTCTCCTGATTTTGTGACCTCAATGGATCAATTCTTAAAGTTTTACAACATGGCTGGAAGAATAAATCCCACAGAAGTAAAGCCTGTTGATGGGATTTTTGCTATCGACACCCAAGTTATAAGCGAATTGCTAGAGGTAACTGGGCCTGTTACTGTAAACGGCGTAACATACACGAAAGACAATGTGGTTTTTGAATTGGAAAGAATAGCTTCGTTAGCCCTTAAAGAACAGGCGGGGAGAAAAAGAGTTTTAGGGTATCTTATGCAAGCAATGTTGGACCAATGTTTTTGAGTCTGACAAAAATCTTTGGCCAAAGCTTGTAGATAAGGGTATAAGTTTGGCGTCAAGAAGACATATTCAAGCTTATATATTTGATCCCGAAGTTCAAGCTCTGCTAGACAAGTACGATATCGGGGGGGAGGATAAAACAAGATACGAAGGGAGACTACTCAATGGTTGTTTCTACAAATCTTGGTGGCGACAAGACGAATTGGTTTGTCACAAAAGTTGTAAATCACAAATTAGAAAAATCGGGTGATAAGTGGTTGAGAACTGTGAACATAGTCTATACGTACAACCAGCCCGCCGGAGAGTTCGCCCCCCTTTATCAAGCAGTTCAAAGATTGGGTCAGGGTTTACGCTCCTATTGGTTCTGAGTTTATTTCTGTTGACGGAAGCGAGGACGGCACAATGACTGATCAAGAAAACAACAGGGTCTGGTATAGCGGTTTTTTTTGACTCTTCAGCCCGGAGAGAAACAAAAGAAATAACCTTTAAGTACTATATTCCTTCCAACGTAGTCGGGGACAAACAATACGATTTGTATATTCAAAAACAGGCCGGGATAAATGGGGAGAAACATACAGTTACTTATAACGGAAAACAAATTGAGGTAATTCTTGACAATTTCAAGGAAGTGACAATAAAGAACTAGTTTTGATCTACAATCCGTTGGTAATACAATAGTCCTGATGAAAAAAGTATCTACTATAGGCGTTGTTCTAAAAAGTTTTTAACCACAAAGATTCTGACAAAATATATACCATTTTTTTCCAAGGATTTGGGTAAGATATCTGTTTGGGCCAAGGGGCGTGCGGAAGATATCTTCAAGAAGAGCGGGTAATTTGGATACTTTGAAATTTGGTTAAAGTCGGTTTGTCTGAAGGTGATTTTGGTAAAAGGTATGTGCAAGAGGCAGTACTGGTTAACAGTTTTAGCAAAATTAAAAGGAATCTAGATACTGCTGCAAAAGGTGTTTATATCGCCGAGCTTATCTATAGAACTACTGAGGAGGGGTGGAGGCTCTGAAGTTCTCTACGAGCTTTTGGTGAGATTTCTTAGGCTGTCTTCAAGATTTCCCGAAACATATGGAAATGTGTGTAAGGTATTTTGAGCTTAATTTTTTAAGGTTGATGGGTTATGGTGTCGGTTTCTGGGGGTGTGGTAAGTGTAGAAAAACTACTGCGGATGCAAAAAACGACTTCTTTTTGAATAGCGGCTCTGATGGTTTTACTTGCAGTGAGTGTGGGGGTAGCGGATTGAGGTTTTCATCAAGTGCGTTGGAGAGCGCTAGCAAGCTTTTAGAGGGCAGGTTTCACAATGTAAACCCCTGCTGTCCTAAAAGAGCTCGAAAAAACTGACAGCTGCTCTTATTGACGATCGTTTCGGTATACGTTTAAAAAGCCGGGAGCTTTAGGAGCCATGTGTTTGGAAAAATAGCTGGAGTACTATATACTGTCCTTTATGTCGGGAACTGAAGATCTACAGCAAAAAATTAGTATCACTATGCAAAAGGAGAGGTTTTGTTTTTCCTGGATCTGAGATTTACGGCGGCCTTTCAAATACTTATGATCTGGGCCCGCTCGGGGTTTTGCTTTTCAGAAATATTCAGAATTCTTGGTGGGACTTTTTTGTCACTCGAAGATCAAATATTTACGGTCTGGATTCTAGCATTTTGATGAATCCGAAAGTTTGGGAGGCCTCAGGACATACAACCAGCTTTACTGATGTTCTAATAGACTGCAAAAATTGCAAGGCTAGAATGAGGGCAGATTCATTTGGTTGAAGAATATTATAAGAGCAAGGGAGAGAATAAGAACGTTGAGGGAATGTCTGAAGACGAATTAGCCGAAATAATTAAAAAAGAAAATATCAAGTGCCCTAAATGTGGCGAGATTAGCTGGACGGAACCCCGCAAATTTAATCTTCTTTTTGAGACGAGTGTTGGAATAATTACCGAATCTCAATCTACGGTATACCTAAGAGGCGAAATAGCGCAAGGAATGTTTGTTAATTTCAAGAATGTATTGGACACAATGAGGCCAAAGCTTCCTTTTGGTCTGGCTCAATCTGGGAAAGCATTTAGGAATGAGATTACTCTGGGTAATTTTATCTTCAGGACCCTTGAATTCAATCTTG
>BPJL01000003.1 GCA_026004595.1 Patescibacteria group bacterium
TGATAAGATTCTACTATGAAGAGCGCGTACGAATACCAGGAGCATACATTTAGCGAAAATAAGAATCAACCTTTTGAAATACCACCATCATTAGAAAAAGATACACTCACTCTAGTGCATGAAGGAGGTCATGCAACCTACGCACTTTCTATAGGTAGGAAAATTAAAGCATACAACATTGCAGGTAAAGTCGCATGGGTCTCAAGACTATACCCAGAAAAATCCAATGTTGCTAATGCTAAACTTACCCATAATGAGGGTGTGGTATCCTATGAGACTGCTGGTATGACCCCTATACAAATACAAGAAAGTGCAGCAGCAGGAGCAGCAGGAGAACTGGTATATTTTGGGCATATTGAAAGTACAGCGGCTGAACAAGAAAATGACAGAAAAAAAGGGAAATTTAATTCGATTTGGGAAATGCAGGCAGTAGCTGAAGGTTTAGCAGATAAATTTGAAGCAGGCGAAATGGCTAAAATCTACTGTTTTGTAATGCGGAGACTTGTCGCTAATCAAGGATTTGATGATATTAATGAGGCAATAGATCAAGGTATAAAACCTCTGGATTTTATTGAGAATATTTCGTAGCTTTTTAATATACTATGCTATAACACAGGTTTCAGAGCAACAAAAGTTATAAACATCCTATACGATCGCCCACCAACGCAAGACCGCCTAAATCATAAGGTTCAACCCAAAATGATATACTCTCAACATGAAAAAATTTGCGATCGTACTTCTTATACTACTTTCTACTCTTATTGCAGGCTACTTATACCTCGCGCGAACATCAACTCAACCGTCAACCCAAAATGAGCCCACTAAAAATACAAACGGAAGTTCCTCTGAAACCCCAACTAAAAACTATGACTTCGATAAAATCGGAATATCCCTGTCCATTCCAGAAAATTTATATGTGATAAAGACACCCAACTACAACGTAGAAACCGACAAACTTGATTCATACAACTTCTACATACAAAACTACGGCTTTGAAGGAGGGCCGGCAACGGGCACTCTTCAGATCTACGGTCTGTACCAGTTTGACCTGCCTGAAACCACGCCCGAAGAACTTGAGAAGATAAAAGAAGATACCCAGAATTACTTGTATGTAAAGGAATTTACGGCCGGGCCGCTTTCAGGATTAGAAACACAACAAAAGGGCGACAGACCCAATTTTGTCTATCTGCTTCTTCTTAACGGCAGGGTGCTAAGAGTTTCGGTTCCGAACCTACAGAAACAAATAGGCTGATTGCAGAAAAAATACTCAAAAGCTTAAAGCTTAAAAACATTTCCGGCGATGTAACCGAAAGCATGGATTTTATTTACAGCATTGACAGTTCTTACAAATTCGTTGCCCCGAAAGGATGGACGGTAAACAAAGACTCCATAAGTACATCAGCACTTAGCCCCGATTACAGGCTTTCCGAGGGATATCCAGTTCTTGAATCGGGTGCAGAAATATCAGTTTTAACGAAAACGCTTAACAAAGGCCTTTTGGGAATGACCATAAACGAGATTGTCGCCTCAAACCCAATAACGGCAAATATTCCAAATAAAGTTAGCACGACAGTAGCAGGGATTAATGCCATTAGATACGAATTAAGCTATGAAGGTGTAGATGCTGTAATGACTGAATTCATAAAGGATGGGGTGAGATATACAATTAGATTAAGGTATTCAGACGAATGGTCTAAAAATATGTATATGGAAAATTATGAAACGGTTTTGGCAACTTTTGCTTTTGTTGATTAGGGATCCTAGTACTCCTGTACAGAAAACATACCGGGTTTAAGACAGTAGAAGTCCCAATTGTGATCCTTGTTACATCGGCTTTTGCGGGTACCATACAGCGTTGAATTGAGTGTAGAAAGAGTAAACTATCAATAAAAGGAGCAGGATTTTCCAGACTCTCTTCATACCTACCATCTTTTCGTAAATTAGCAAAATAAGAACTGGGACCCATTCCGTGAAAAACCCATATCCAAATCTATCCGCTCCATACCAACACCACCACATAGAATACATAATGAGAGTGGCTATAAAAGCGGTGCCGAGGTACTGTAAGACATGGTCGGCGTAATCCTTACCCTTTTTCTTATATAGAAACACCAAACAGTAATAGCTCATTACCAGAGGCGGAGTAATAAATAGAAAACTTCTCGCTGGGCTAACCATATAACCAATAAGACCTTCCCATATGGGAGTTGTAAAATGGGTATCATCACGCGCTACATACTCATTCACAAATGGCGAGCCGAACATAAGATAGTTATATAACATATAGATAATTGCAAATGGGACTGCCCCCAGAATAAACTGAATAAAGACTCGTCTATATTTCACAAGTACAAAAATTGCAACAGCTGCAACATAAAAAATATTAGTAGGTCTTGATAGGAAAGACAATCCGCAAAGCACCCCCAACCATTTGAAAAGATTATCCTTATCGTTCAAGTGCAACATAACTAGAAGAATCAAGCTATTAAACAAAAGGGCTGGTACATGCTGCCACAGGCCTCTGCTAGAAATTGAGTAAACATTGGTACAAAAAGCAAAAAAGAAAATTGTTAAGTAAAACCAAAAGCTAATCTTTAGCTTTTTAAGAAGAGATAAGCGCCTTAGTATTAAATAAAATATTCCCACAGACAAAGCAGTGTAAAATGATGCTGATATTCTGCCTAATATTAACACCCCAAGAGTTCGTTGGATTGTATCCAGATTTGGTATCTTGCCAAATGATAAAGGTATAAAGTACACGGGCACTGCAATGAGACTTGACATGATAGGATAAGCAGGAAGGTACCTTCCATTTTTTAGAACCACAGAGTGGGGGATATCCCGCCTTTCTATTACCCTCATCGCCGTCATAGTCTGTTCTCCAAAATATAGTCGTTTATTTTTAATTATTTCGTAAGGCAAAAAAGTATTGGCTGTTATATCGTAGGATGTGAGAAGTCGTCTGTAAGTTCTTGTCTCCAAATTCTTCCTATAATCTCTCGGGGTATTTACTAAATAGAAAAAAAAGGTTGCGACAATAATAAACCCAAATACTTTTACAGGCGAGTGGTTTTGTTTATATACCATAAAACTTTATATTAAAGAATAATAGGGTAAGTATAGTACAAATATTTTTCTTTAGACATTAAAATACTGTCCAATGCAAAAATGCTAAACTAATAACGTGCAAATAGTAGAAACAATAAAAACGGCATTCGGCGCCCTCCAAAAAAACAAAGTCAGAAGCTTTTTGACAATGCTCGGTGTCATAATAGGCGTTTTTGCCGTAGCTACGTTGATTTCCATAGTTCGAGGCTTCCAAAACTATGTTACTCAAGAATTTAACGCTCTTGGATCTAATCTTCTATTTGTAATGCCTGGAAAAATAGACTTTAGGGGCGATCCTTCAAGAAACTTTACCGGCAATAAGCTTAAATATCGCCATGTTGAAAGGGTAAAAACCGACTTGGGAGATAAATTAACAGCTATAACTCCCTGGTACGAACTCTCTAAAAGATTCACATACAAGACTAAAAGCTTTTACGGCGCTGTTGGCGGAATAAATGAGCAAGTTCTGGAACTGTTTAATCTAAAATTACAATCAGGACGCTTCTTCTCCCGTTCGGACATAGAAGCAAGGGCTTATGTCACCGTCATAGGAGCAGAAGTCCAAAAACAGCTTTTCAATTCTAAAAATGCAGTGGGGGAGAAGATAAAAATAGATAACGTAACCTACACGGTTGTAGGGGTGCTTGAATCCAAAAGTCCAAACTACGACAATTTTGCATACATTCCCTATACAACCATAGAAACCGAATTCAATATGAAAAATATCGGTTCAATAGTGATAAAAGCTCGAAACGAAGCCAATATTAACACAATAAAAGAGGAAATAAGATATTCCTTGTTAAAAGAATTGAAAGACGAAGACTTTACAGTTTCTACCCAAGAAGATCTCCTCACACGTATAAATGACATACTTAAAATTATTGAAACAGGACTTGCCGCGATAGCCGCAATCTCTCTGCTTGTAGGCGGGATAGGAATAATGAATATAATGCTTGTTTCTGTGACTGAACGAACCCGCGAAATTGGCTTGATTAAGGCTTTGGGGGCTACTAGCAAGGATATAGCTTTTCAATTTCTTACAGAGTCAATTTTCATCAGCGTGACTGGGGGTTTTGTAGGCATAGCCCTTGCCCTATTAGCAACCTTATTGGCTAGAACTTGGCTCCCCGCAGAGATTCCGTTGTGGGCGGCACTAATATCACTCGGTTTTTCACTTTTGGTCGGTGTTGGATTTGGAACATATCCCGCAATTAAAGCCGGGCAAAAAGATCCTGTTGTCGCATTAAGATATGAATAAAATAAATCTCACAAATAATCCAGGCTTTGCAAAAATGGAAAGTTAGCAGTTTTCGATTCTGATACTCCATAAGGAATACACGCGAAGACCAGAAGTATAGAGACAGTTGAAAAAAATATACCAATTAAGAAGTCACGAGAAAAATAAATCTTTCATAATTCTTGTAAGCAACTTAGACAGATAGCATCAATTGTCGCTTAAATTAATTTCGAAACTGAGAGAGTAGCTAAAAGGTTTGACTAGAAAAACTAATTATTGTGTTACAAACAAAAAACTTCCCGCATCTTATTCGGAACGGTAATATGTTTGTGTTTAGAATCACCACGGACAAAAATATAAAAATAATAAAAGTTATCGGAACCAATCCTAAGCACCTTAGTTAACAAGTCTGGTGAACCTCCAGCAACTACAATGGAAGAAGCCGAAAAATACTTCTGAACACATCAATTTCTACATTTTCTCCTGTAGGGCAGAAAGCCCCAATCTGCCCTTCTAGATTGTTCTGATAATAATATAAATATAAGTTCAGGCGCTGTAAAATTATCTCAAAACCTACATTCCAGTTATAATAGAATCATGAAAAAATCGCTAAATATCATTGTAGCCTCGGCCATAATCATACTTATCGCATACGGCGTTTACTTTAACATACAACAGCAAAGAAGCATTGACCGGTCAAAGCTTCCCTTAAAAGTAGAAAACAGCATCGGTTTTCAAAGATGGATAACAAATCTTAAAAACAATGACTTTGTAATTGAAGCGGATGAATTTACTCTGAAAGAAGAAAATGAAATTTACAACACTAAATGGATAACCGTTAATTCTATAGATGAGGAAGGCATGAAAGAAAAATATGATAAAACAATTGAATCAATGAAAGGTGTAAAAAAAGTTGTATTTTCACCGAGCGGGAGAGAATTTATAGACTACCGCAATGAATACCGCGATGGATATCAACCCAACGAGGCACATTTTTATGGTCTAAAAGAGGACAAAGTGATTGACGCGAGAATTTTGGATTGCTCCGCGCGCGCAAACTGCGTCTTTGACCGAGCTTACTTTTTGGATAACGATCTTTTTGTCATATCCGAATTCTCAAGAAATATAGATAAAAAGGATGAAATGGCGCCGGCTTGCGGAATAGACGAACCATGCGAATATACAATAAAAATTCACGTCATTGATTTAATAAACAACAAGAGATTAGTATACGAGTCAAAACCATTTACAGCCGTATTGTCAGAGATTGTTCATGAGTTGTAGGGTAGGGTAGGGAAGTGTAATATTGCCTTGTTATTGCGGGGTTTTTACTCGTTTTCGGGGTGTAGCTCAGTTGGCTAGAGTGCACGGTTTGGGACCGTGAGGTCGCAGGTTCGAGTCCTGTCACCCCGACCATGTTCAGATAGAACACAACAGTGGTTTGACCTTGGTTTAATTTCGATAAATTTACAGATAATAGATACTTTTAGTTCGGACCAAGAAGGTTTAACACCACTGCGTGGGGTATAATTGTTGAGTGATACAAAATCCAAGTGTGTTTAAAAAAAAGTGGTTTCCTTTTTCTCTAGTCTTTTTTATATCTTTTCTACTTTATCTCGCTGATCTTCCAGATAACTATAGTAGAAGCTTGCAGAGGCATAACCACAGAAGATTGATTTCTACACAAGATGCGTTCCCGTCAACATTTATCCCCTACACACTACTAAAACAGGGGACATTTTCTTTAGAGGGCGCGAGGACTGCCTTTGAGCTCACACAAGACAGGATCAAAATACCTTTCTATGTTTCTGTAGTTGACGGCAAATATTATTCTAAGTACCCAGTGTTTATGGGTTTAATCTCTACACCCATATACACTCTCCCTATCGTTTTAAATAAAGTCCCAAATATTACATCCTATGATAACGTTCTGAAAATATTTGTGTTGGGGAGAATCTCAGCTGCATTTTATTCTTCCTTATCAGTAGCATTGTTTTACCTTATACTTACTAAACTAAGGGAATTTTATAAAAAAGAAAAACACGAAGAAGTTTGGATCATTCTTTTTACAGTATTTTACGCTTTTGGCACAACTACATACTCTATATCATCAAGGGCGTTGTGGCAACATACGGGGGCTCAGTTTTTAATTTCTATCATTATTTTATTTATCCTGAATGGGCTTTCGAATACAAAATATATCAAATGGGTTGGTTTATTTACCGGTCTAGCAGTCCTATGCAGACCCACCACAGTAATTTTAGCGGCCGTGTTAACAATTTACGTTTTTCTCTACTATAGAAAAGAGTTTTTGAAGTTTTTAGTACTTGCAACACCCGCAGCAGTATTTTTATTCTCCTATAACCACATTGTATTTGGCGGCATATTAAGAGAGGGCTACCAGTCTGTCGGTGATACGAAATTTACAGGAAACATCCTAGATGGCATTGTTGGTTTATTGTTTACCCCCACTCATGGCGTTCTTTTTATTTCTCCTCCTTTATTACTATCTATTCATTCAATAATCAAAACTATACGATTAAAGCGGGTTACCCCAGGAAATAGTGTAGATAACTTCAATATTTTAAAAAGATTTCTAACGGTAATTTTACTTTTGCATATGGTTGTAGTATCTCTTTGGTGGTGCTGGTGGGGACTCGACAGTTTTGGCTACAGGATGCTGACAGAGTATATACCAATTATCGGTCTCTTTTCGTATGAAACATTTAGATCTTTGGGTAAGTGGTTTAAGTATATAATCCTTTTACTAATCATCTTTTCTATTTATACAAACTTGAATTCAGTTGTTTCTTTCATATCTCGTTGCGAAACATTCCATTTTTGGTCTTTCGAATGTATTTCGCCTCAGAAAGACACATTGATGTTAATACAATCAATATTTGTGCGGCGGGAATAAATTTTATTCTTAAGTGCAAGGATGGATAAACTTTCGATAATTGACTTTATCTAAAAACTACAAACCATAATTATTGAAAGAGCGGGGATCTAGTGAGAGCAAGTAAATACGCACCTAACAATTTTTACTTGGACAAACTGGTACAAATGAGTTTCGGTATTCTATCAATCCACGATTGGACACTCAAAAACCGTCCCTCCTGTAACCACCCTTTTATACACATACATATCACGAATATCATTGACCAATTGGAAATTAGCTTGATTTTCCTTTACGTAAGCATAGAGTACATTATTTGGGAATTTGCGCAATTCATCTTTATCAAAGGCGATATAATCAAACGAATCAAACTCTGGACACATTATTTCGTAATCCTTTCTATATATGAACATATCCTTATTCGGTACCATGTCTCTGTACCACTTCATACTTCTCACAGATCCAAAAACATACATCCTTTTATAATTCGTAAAATCTGCAGTTTCAGATCTAAAGTATTTATATAATCCAAAATATTTGGTGGGCTGGAGTTTAACTAAATAAGATGCTTGTTTAAATACAAGCACAAACAAAATTGTCACTAAGGCCCCTTTTAGTAATTTATAGTGGTTAAAATGGCGTAATGTGTGTGCTATACCTGCAACCACTAGAGGCAAAGATACAATCTCTATGGATGATATATATCTAGCATTCTTGACACCGGAAATTTGGAAAAAACACACAGTAATAACAAACATGGTTAGCCAGTAAAAACTGTAAAAATTCTTTCTTAACATTGCAATAAATATAAGACATGGATACAAGACTATTCTTAACAAACCATTGCTAATATAATATTGATAGATATATGTCCACCAAGTTGATTTCTCATAAACGACTCCACGCACAACATGTACCTTACCCTCAGAGCTTTTATTAATATAGACATCTTTAACTGCCTTCGCTGTCTGCTCCAATGCTAGAATGACACCCGTTTTAATTAGCATGTGAGCATAAATTAAAAGCAACAACGTAGTTGAGGATACAATCATCGCCAGGTAGTTTTTAGATAATAACCTCTTATCGAATTTCAAGAAAAAAAGTTTGTATATAAAACCGCACAGAGCAAAGGCCACTAATATTATTGAAGATAGCTTTACTGATAGCGATAATCCTAAAAAGACACCAGAGAATACATAAAATTTCCAATGATTTTTTTCAAATGTTTCATAATAAAAATATAAAAATAATAACCAAAATAAATGCATTGGAGATTCCAACATTACCATCCTTGTAGAATCGAAAATCACTTTGCTAGTAGAAAACAAAATTGCTGCCAAAAGCCCGAACTTTCTATTAAACTCACGAGATACAATCATATAAAGAACATACGCTGTTATTACGCCCACCAATCCAAACGGGAGTCTAAGAAGAAATACATTATCTTTGAAAAGTAAAAAAAGCGCACCAGCAATATATTTTGTCAGTGGTGGCACCTGTAAAGCTTCCTCAAAAATACCCTCAATCTGTTCTGCACCTTTCTGCACATACAATATCTCATCAGTAAAAAAATAGTGATAATCTAGTTTGTATAAAAAAATGAGGGTTATTAAGCCAAATATTAGGCATTCCATATAATAAGACTTAATTGTCTTCATAGAAATATATTAGGGTATAAAGCGCTACAAGTCTAAAACATATATCGAGATCTACACAACAACCAGCCTCACTCACTAATTAAACTCAAAACATAGGGGACAATTTCTTCGTTTAAAATGTTATCATTACGCACTAAAAACCTCTTGCTTTGCGGGTTTTTATTAATTATGTCCTCTATACAAGCTGCTTTATCCAACTCCCCCAAAGCAAAATTCAGTCTAGATTCAATGCTTCTTACCTTAGCCTCACGAACATCGTCGGAATCATCTTCGGAAATATCCCTCTCAACCATGCGCTTAAATAAGAGATCAAAATCCTCTTTCGGTGTGTGCAGATATATCACAATTGCCTCAGGAAGTTTCTCCAATAGAAACCTTAAATGGGTAGGCGTAATATTAAAACAAATTGACCTTCCTGCTCTTTTTTGTTCTTCAATATCGCTGCTTCTGTAACCGTACCTATTGCCCTGAAACTCAAACCAATATAAAAAATCGCTCAAACCTTTATCAAACTCTTCTTTTGACAGATAAATACGATCAGTTGTTACACTTTCGCTCAACCGTCTTTCTCTGTCTGTGTAAACTTTAAGCGGATATACTCCGTGCTTACTCAATTCATTAACCAAGTGCGTTTTTCCAACCCCCGACGGTCCCGTGATTATAAATATCTTCATACCCGATGATTATGTGTCTTTTAGATCTTTTTGTAAATCAATGAGTTATACTATTTACATGCCAAAAAGAGTCTTCATTGGTATTCGCCCGGATAACGAGACGATAAAAAATATCAAGACGTTTCAGGAAGAATTTTCACATCTTCCCATACACTGGGCTAGAGAAGAAAATATCCATATTACTCTTGTCCCTCCTTGGAGACCCAAAAATTTTGAGGAAGATCTATCAATATTCCAAGATTTTAGCCCAATTTACAACAGCGAACCTCTAACATTCACCAAAATTCAGATTTTCAAGACAAAATCAATATTATGGGCAACCGGGCAGGCTCCGGAAAGCCTTATTAATCTAATAAACCGCTTAACTTCGTCTTTTAATTTACCACCTCAGAAAAGGAAATATATTATGCACATTACACTTGCCAAACATGTAGACCCCGCCATTTACATTCCCAAAATTCAAATTTTATGGGAGTTTGTACCCGAATCTTTAATACTTTTTGAGTCTATTCAGAGAAAAACTGGAACTATTTACAACAAAATTTCTGAAATACCCCTAGCGTGATATCATAAAATTTATGAAAACAATATTGGTCACTGGAGGAGCAGGATTTCTGGGAAGCCATCTTTGCGACTACCTCATTAACAAAAATGAAAAAGTAATTTGTGTTGATAATCTTTTCACGGGGAGCAAGAAAAACATAGAGCAACTGCTGGATAATCCGAACTTCAAATTTATAAACCACGATATTATAGATCCTTTGTATATTGAAGACGCAACCATCGAACAGATTTACAATCTAGCTTGCCCGGCCTCTCCAATTCACTACCAACTAAACCCCGTGCGCACAGTCAAAGCAAACACTATCGGTATAATAAACATGTTAGGTTTAGCAAAAAAGCACAAGGCACGAATATTGCAAGCATCCACTTCTGAAGTCTACGGGGACCCGCTTGAGCATCCTCAAAAAGAGACATATAGGGGAAACGTAAATCCGATAGGGCCGCGCGCTTGCTATGACGAAGGTAAAAGAGTAGCAGAAACCCTCTTTTTTGATTACCACAGACAGCATAATCTTGAAATCAGAGTCATGCGCATTTTTAACACATACGGACCGAGAATGGCTCAAAACGACGGCAGAGTTGTATCAAACTTTATTTTAAACGCCCTAAGAAACAGCCCCATAAAAATTTACGGCGATGGAAAACAAACAAGATCTTTTTGTTATGTGTCCGACCTGATTGAAGGAATGTACCGTTTGATGAATAAAGAAGATTTCATGGGCCCGATCAACATCGGAAATCCAGGTGAATTTACAATGCTCGAGCTGGCAAACAAAGTTTTAGAACTAACTGGATCAAAGTCTTGTATAGAATTTGAACCTCTACCTCAAGACGACCCCATGAAAAGACAACCCGATATTTCCTTAGCGAAGGAAAAGTTAGGATGGGAGCCGAAAGTGCCGCTGGAAGAGGGTTTGAAATATACAATTGAACATTTTAAATCAACCCTAAACTAAAAATTTCCTACTAAAAATAGAGAAAACCTTTGCGCACATCACAAACTTTATGCTATCCTTTTTAAGGATAAAAATATGGGGACATACTCAAATTTTTTTAGAAAAGAAGGCAAGGTACTCCGCCCTTTCAACATTCCTACTGTTGATGCTAACTTGTCCCGCCTTTATGAAACAAAACCTGAATCTATCAGCTCTCTATTTGATAACAGTTTGGAGCAGACTGAAAAACCTTTAACAAACTTTTTTACCAAAAGATTAACAAACAAACTAAACTTAGTTGCTTCATTGATTTCATTCCAAAAATACGCCGCGATGGGGTTCGCAACTGCACTAATTATTATCTCAAGTCTTACCGTTTACGCATCTGTATTTCCAAGGAAGTTTTCCTTACAGGACTCTAATAAATACAACATTTTTTCATCAAAACCCCTAACGTACAAATACGCTGTATCTCAAGTTAATACTAAGGATTCACGAGCCGAAAAACTTGACGGTGTGTTTAACATTTATAAGTGTCCGCTAGAGGGACTTGGCGTTAAGTTTGTGGAAGAAGCTGACAAATATGGCATACCCTGGTGGCTTGCCGCAGCAGTAGCGTTTAAAGAATCAAGCTGCGGAAAAAACACCCCTACTATAGACGGAGTTGAATCATACAATGCCTGGGGGTGGGGAGTATATGGAGACTACACACACACCTTTGACAACTTTGCGCGAGGTATTGAAACAGTATCTAAGTACTTTGCGGACAGGTTTTTTTCTCAAGGCATAACCGACCCCTGCGAAATAATGAAAACCTATACACCGCCTTCAGATGGATCTTGGTGCCGAGACGTAATTCACTTTTCAGAGCTTTTTGAGCAATTTGAGACGAGATAACCCCATTTCCAACCTATAGTGTTGACGCCACTGCAATATGTGGTAAAATTATATCTTGTATGCGGAGAAAACCTCGGTTTAGGCCGAAGGTCATAGTCTTTTCCGCGCTAGTCTATGCTATTGCGGTACTAGGGGAAATGATCTCCGCCAGGGCTGATAACAACAGTAGGGTGTTGGCTGCCTCTGAACCCACTGAAACAGCTTTGGTTAAGGTAACTATCGAATACAAAGAAGTTAATAGGGAAGGGGTCTTGAAGGCCTTTTTTGAAGACCTGAAATCTCCTCTTGGCCCGCATGCTAAGAAATTTATCGAAGTTGCCGACAAATACGGGTTAGATTATCGTCTATTGCCGGCGATATCCTGCATGGAGTCGACCTGCGGTAAACGTATAATTCCCGAGTCATATAACCCCTTCGGGTGGGGTATTTACGGAAACACTGTTACTAGGTTTGGGTCTTTTGATGAAGCCATAGAAACAGTAGGAAAAGGATTGGCTGAAAACTACGCTTCCAGGGGGCTTGACACCCCAAGGGAAATCGCGCCAATCTATACTCCCCCCAACCATGTTAACTGGTTAAATGGCGTTAGCTACTTCTTTAGCAAGATGGAAACGCTGGAAGGACAGATATAATCGAATATTAGTGAAGGAGGGCGGCTTGTGCCGCCCTTCTTTTTGGCCTCTTTTTCGGATGGGGCAGTTGGTATAATAATAATTGCTGCGGGCGAGTGGCGGAACGGTATACGCGCACGGCTTAGGACCGTGTTCCGAAAGGATTGGAGGTTCGAGTCCTCTCTCGCCCACCATACTGTACAGATCATAACAACAAGACTACCTATGTATGCCGAAGGAAATATAGAAACTCCCCCCCCCACCTTTTCTTACACTCTACAATCCAATGTTTTAATAACTATTTTTCATATGAAACAAGCAGACCATAGATAACTGTTGTTTAGAGAATAGAAAATACAAGGATTCAAATGTTAAAGTTGTGGCAATAAAAGCACAAAAGTGAAATAATGGCGAAGATATTTAGATGTCAGAAACAGAGCTATTTTTAAAATACCGAAAAGCCAGCACGAATCGGAGATAACTTAACACTTTATTCAGCAGATGTGGAAAGATTACAAAAATAAATACGAGTAAACCAAGAAACAATTGAAACACCGAGACGTTTAAAACTTACAATACTCTCTAACAAACAGAATAAACTCTACAAAAGCCGCAAACATCTTTTATAAAAGCATGCTATTTTTACACAGAATAAGCTTGGATGTTAAAATGGCTAAAATGATAGTGATTTTTAATTCGAAAGCAACCCCAGAACAAATTGCAGAAGTGACAAAAATATATGAGGGATATACCAAAATAGTGGTCGATATAAACAGAAAGATTCTATCGGCCGGCGGCGAGTATCATATTGATTGCGAACAGGTGTTGCTAGCGAGCGGGAGTATTCAAAGTGATTTATGGGGTGGGGGATACCGTTTTAGAACAAGAGAGGTTGATTTCATGGCACTTACAAATTATAAACCTAGCATTGATCATTTCTCATACGAGATAACCTTCCCTGAAATAAGGAAACAAGTTGAAGAAATTATTAAAATGGTATTTGACTATGAATAGAAATAAACTAAATATTAAAATGGATTTGCTTAGAGCGGCAAAAAGTGCTTTGGAAATTGATAAAGAGTTTGACCAGGAAACTTCCGAAACATTTTTAAATAAGGCAAAGGAAGAGTTTGCGCAAATAGAAGACCTAGATAAAAAACTACTGTCAGAAATAAATATTTACCAAAGTCAAATAGAGAAAATAAAGTCGGATCCCTTAGAAAGAATAAGGTGGGGTGAGAAGATACTAACTATCGCTTCAAGATTAAGTTTAAACTAAAAAACAACAGCTAGCCCATCTCTATAAATAGTCCGCTCCCCACTTATAATCTCCGAATAGAAATAATAAAATGTTGCTATGGACTTGTTGGAAGCCGAAAAAATATACATAGCCAACTCGGAAGCCGCACGCAACATGGAACCTAGCGTAGAATGGAAAGAACCAGGCTTCAATCTTGAGAAAACACTAAATGATACGAGGGGGCCAATAATAGAAATTGCCGGGCCTACACCATTTTATAAACAACTGCAAAATCTAGATGCTATAAAAAAACCCATTTTTGTTTCAAATCTTACGCCAGGCGATCCTCTTTATAATCCTTTCACAGGAGAATACTTAGGGGTGCATGGAACGGTGGACTTCCAAGCAGATGCGAGAAAACTGCCCGTTGAAAACAAGTCAGTGGGTGCAATACTCGCTTCATGTCTACCAGCAAACATTGTCGTTGACACAGTAAATGAAATCGATCGGGTTGTGGAAGACAGCGGTTTGGTCATATGGCAGGGAGTAAAATACGACACGGCTGCTGATATCCAACACAGAGGATTCGCAGTAAAACATTATCAAGAATTCAGAACCTCGCAAGGTACTATAAATAATTATGTGTTTAAACGAGAGATGAAAGGCTGATTTATATGAGATTAATGCCCAACTTCCGCCTACCTTTAGCGACACCGATAATTTCCCGATTGAAAATAACCCAATTTCATTTTTTCACCGTAAGTATAATGTTAATTACTTTGGGTGATGCTCTCATCGCCTACACAGCTCCTATTTGTCTTGAAAACAATTTTCATAGTACCTTTTTGAAGGAGCTCACCAACGCCCTTTATTAACATATGTCCTACACAATACCAAAAGTGATAGTTTTTGATGTCGGGGGAGTCCTGCTTAATTGGAGGACAGGCTTAAACGCTATATCACTTTTGCTTAACTCTCCGCCGGAAGATGTGTACATGTACCTGATAGATCATCTCCGCGACCTTGAACTTGGCCATATAGATGGAGAAACATTTTGGAAACATGTAGCCGAAGACTATAAATATAAGTATTCACCAAAAAACCTCGCTGAATGCTGGATAACAGAAAGGGGGCGGTTGAGCGAAAGTTGGAAATTATTAAAAGACCTTTCGTCCCTCTACAGACTGGCTGTGTGCACAAATCTTTGGTCAGGAATGTTTGATGTCATTAGAAAAGGCAATCCCGATGTAGACCTATTTGAAACTGTGGTAGACTCCTCGCAGGTAGGAGTAGTCAAGCCCGACCCCAAAATGTATAAAATTGTTGAGGAACGCACCGGATCATCCGGAAAAGAACTTTTTCTTATAGATGATTCCAAAGAAAACTGCGATGGGGCAGAGAAGTGCGGGTGGCAATCCTACAAATTTATGCTGGGCGAAGACTCCGGCAAAGCAAGCTGTGATGAGATAAGAAAAATTTTGTTGAGCTAAACTGCCCCCATTGTGCTAATATTAGCAAGTTATGAAAACACAAGTAGAAAAACTGCCAAAATCAACAATAAAAATAAACGTAGTTGTGGAAGCCGATGCGGTCAAAAAAGCCTATGACCGCGCCCTTGATAACGCTGTAAAAACAGCCACAATTGAAGGTTTCAGGCCGGGAACTGCACCTAAAGACATGGTGAGAAAAAAGGTCGGGGAATCAAAGCTTTACGAAGACGCCATCGACGACGTTTTAAGAACTTATTATCCGCAAGCGCTAAAAGAAAACTCAATAAGCCCCGTATCTAACCCAAAGGTTGAAATTAAAGATTTTGACCCCGAAAAAGACTTGGAATTTACCGCCACAGTCGCTATCAGACCCGAAATAAAAATAGGAGACTACAAAAAAGCTTTAAAAGAAAAATTTGATGAAAAATACAATGAGGCGAAGAAGGAAAGCGGCGATAAAGAGGAGCCTCATGTGCACATGAACACCAATGACGTGCTTGATACTCTTTTGAAAGTAACCGAGATGGAGGTATCTGAGTTAATTCTTGAAGAGGAAACTGATAGGCTATTATCAAGATTTCTCGATCAGGCGCAAAAAATCGGGCTGTCAATAGAGCAATATCTAAAATCCCAGAATAAGACGGGGGAGCAAATGAGGCAAGAGTACGAAAAACTTGCTGAAAACAACATCAAAGCAGAGTTTGTCCTGTCCGAATTGATAAAAATGGAAAAAAATTGAGGCAACAGACGAGGAAATTGAAGAAATGATCAAAGCCGCAGGCGACCCGAAATTAGTGCGAGCAGAGGATCCCATGCAGCGACTTTACATAAAGAGCATTTTGCAGAAAAATAAGCTTATCAGTAAGTTGATTGAAGATGCAGAAGGAGATAAACACCATGAACATAAATAATACCTTGGTTCCTATAGTAGTAGAGAAAGACCCAAGCGGTTTTGAGCGTTCTTACGATATATACTCTCGTCTGTTAAAGGATTTTATTGTTTTTGTCACCGGACCAATAGACATGGGAGCAGCCAACACTTTTATCGCTCAGATGCTGTTTTTGGAAAATCAAGATCCTGAAAGGGACATCAAAGTATATGTGAACAGCCCCGGAGGCGAGGTCTATGCCGGCATAGCGATGTACGACACAATTAAGCACGTGAGAAACGACGTAGTCACAATAAATGTGGGTTTGTCGGCAAGCGCGGCATCTCTTTTATTAGCTAGCGGTACAAAGGGAAAAAGATATGCCCTGCCTAACACCTACGCCATGATCCACCAGCCTATAATTTCGGGCGGGGTTCAAGGGCAAGCTACAGATATTGAGATAGAAGCTAAACACATGGTTGAACTCAAACATAAACTTGCGCAAATTACAGCTGACAACGTGGGTAAGCCCGTAGAAGATGTGTTAAAAGATATGGAAAGGGACTATTGGATGAGCGCCGAAGAAACATTGAAATACGGTCTAATTGACAAGATAATGCAACCGAAGAAGAAGTAGGGTAAAATCCTACTAGCTTTTAATGGTTGGGGCGGTTAGCTCAGCTGACTTTGCGAAGCAAACTTCGCAGAAGGCGAACTTAGAGCGCCACCCCTAAGTATATTAATTGACAGCAGAATAGAAAACATTTTCTTTGGGCGGTTAGCTCAGCTGGTTAGAGCGCCACATTGACATTGTGGAGGTCATTGGTTCGAGTCCAGTACCGCCCACCATTTGGAGACCATCCAAAAAACAACCCCGCTTCGTGATAAAATTTCATCAACATGAGCTTAGGATCTAAACTGCTTCTTTTCTTACTTTTTTCTGTGCTCTTGGCAATACTGGTACACACCCAAAAGGACAACATAAAACCAGTACTTGACAGCGTCCTGCTAAAACAAACAAATCAGGCGACTTCTCCCGAGACTCCAATTCCCGGAAGCAATACAACCGAGGGATCGTTTATAAACAACGTCACTTTTGAAAAATGCACAATCATAATTACAGACAATAAAGGCAACAGAAAAAAGATCGGAGAAATGCATACCCCCGCAGACAAAAAACAAACATGCTTAACAGATACCAAATTCATTGTGAGTGATTCCAGAAAATATCTTATGTTTGAAGATGTTTCTAACGGACAGGACCTTGAGCTTAGAATATATTCTATAGACAAAAACAAATTGGATTCTTTCTACACGTGGAAAAACGTACGCATTCTAGATATGGAATTTTTGCAAAACGACAAGGTACTTATCTTTATCGGGCAACCAGAACTTCCGGATGAACAGCAACTCAGCCTGTATAACATACCGGCTCTTTATGCCGATTATGAAAACAATGTTGATAAATACGGAAATCTATGGTCTCACAAATTTGAAACTAAACTTCCCATTACACCATCCTCGGGAAATTATATTGACATTGTAGAGATAGGAAAGAAAGTAAGCATTTTCGGAGGAACAATAAATAAACCTGTGCTGCGAGCTGAATTTAACATTTCCGATCTCTAACTTGCCTTTTCACGTTGAAGCCCAAAATACGCTTTCTTTACTATTTCAGAAACAATGAAAATACCCAGCCGTCAGTAAGCCGATTATTGCCAAGCCACTTTTCTCAGGTGAAATAAAATTGAATGAAACCTGCCCTAGAAGGGTAAAAGGCAAGGCAACTGCTGCCACTCCAGCAACCAATGTAAGTAAAATCACAATTCCTGCCGGCCTTTTTGCACTGATAAACCAACCTTTTGTCCTTATTGAGTATATAAAAACAAGCTCTGTTAAAACCGACGCCATGAACCAATAAGTTTGAAGGGCGCGTTCACCCTCTCCAATGAAAATCCCGAAAACTGATAGGTCAAATGCTGTACTGACAAAACCCAAAAGAGTGGCAATAACTGCAAACTGTCTAATATTAAATTTAGACGGCCCCTGTAATTCGGCGTGGTCAACGTTGTCGCTTGATATGGCAATCATTGGAAAATCACTTAATAGATTAAGAAGCAGAATCTGCACCGGGAGCATCGGAAGATAGTCAATAAACAAAGTAGAAATAGCTACAGCATAGAAATTTCCGAAGTTGGAAGTGAGGGTCGCCCTAATATATTTTGAGACATTTGCAAAAACCTTTCTTCCTTCTTGTATTCCGTCAATTACCACTTCCAAACTCTTGTGAAGCAATATAATGTCTGCAGATTCGCGGGCTATATCACTGGCGTCTTTTACAACAATCCCCACATTTGCGGCTTTTAGAGCTGGGGCATCGTTTATTCCTTCTCCCAAGTAACCTACCGAATAAAAATTTTTAAGAACCTGAATGATTCTATGCTTCTGATCGGGGGCTACACGAGCAAATACTCTGTATTTCACACAGGTTTCCGCTAACTCGCTCGCCGTCATTTTTTCTATCTGTTCTCCCGTTACAACCTCATCCGGTGAATGTATTAAACCTGCACTGTAAGCTACAGCACCTGCTATTTCTCGATTGTCTCCTGTCAAAATTTTTATTTCAACCCCAAGCTTTTGTGCTTTTCTCACTGCTGCCAGTGTGGTTTTTTTCAACGGATCTGTAAAGGAAATCAGCCCAATAATCTCCAGTCCGCTTTTCTCAAATTCGGCGCTATACTCAGAGGGCTTTTTAAGTTTTTTGGAGGCCACCGCTAGAACACGTTCTCCCAATCTTCCTCTTGCAGCAACCCATTCCAGCACTTTCTGCCTGTCAACTTCACTCATAGGCGAGTATTGTATAAGCACCTCGGGCGCACCTCTTACAATCAGCTCATAACTCTTTTCCAACTGCACCAAAACGCTGTTTCTTTTTCGATCGGGATCAAAAGGAAGTTCCATGATTTTCGGAACCTTTTTCATCAAATCCCGAGCTTTGTCAGTAAGTCTCTCATGTATAGCTAAATCAAAAGAGTTGTTTGAATTTTTCTTGTCTAACACATCTGAGCTACACAATCCTGCATAAAACATGGTCTTGGCCATGTTAGCGGAAAGCACTTCCTTTACCTGCAATTTGTTCTCCGTTAGCGTACCTGTTTTGTCCGAACACAAAATTTCAATTGATCCAAGATCTTCGATAGAAGCAAGTCTTTTCACCACAACTTTTTTTCCGGCAAGATGTAAAGCACCGTTTGACAGAGCAAAAGTCGCAACCACGGGCAAAGCTTCGGGGATTACTGAGACAGCCAAGGCTATTGAAAATAGAATTAATTTTACGAGATCAACATCGCCTGACTTTATAAAAATATTCAAAAGGAAGACAAGGAGAAGGGTAGACAGGACCAAACGCAAAATGAAAGTACTCAACTTTTTTAGTTCGAGCTCAAAAGCCCCCTCTCTTGCAGTTCCGGACGCCAGTTCGGAAATCCGCCCCATATGAGTTTCTGCACCGACAGCAATAATTATCCCGCGAGCCTGCCCCGTAACTACACTTGTTCCCGAGAATACTATATTCTCGGCCAGAAATATATGTGTGGCATTTTTTTCCAGCGCCGTTGTTCTCTTCCTAACTGCTATAGATTCCCCACTCAACAAAGATTCATTAACCAAAAAATTACTAACTGAAACTAACCTTACATCAGCCGGAACGATATCGCCCGCCTCTAAAATAACAAGGTCTCCAACAACCAGGTCTCCTACATTTATAGTTTGGGGGATACCACTCCTTATAACACGAGCTTCTGAGTCTACAAACTTTCTCAAAAGCTGAACTGTTTTCTCCGATCTATATTCATGAAAAAAACCTAAACCCGAGTTTATCAAAATAAAAATCAATATAAAAAAGGCGTCCGTTTTCTCACCTAGCACTAGAGAAATCAAAGCCGCGAAAAACAAGAGATATATGAAAGACGATTGAAACTGTTTTAAAAGTATTTTCACCCAGGAAACAGAGCTCCCCGGCAAAACGTTTCTTCCGTATTTAGATTGGTTGAATAAAACTTGTTGCCGCGAAAGACCCCGCGCCAAATCGCTTCCCAAAGAAAGCGCGGTCTTTTTGGGTGTTAGGGCAGTGTACTTTGAGAAGCGCATGGATATATATTACTTTGGATAGGCTCTTTCCTCAATCTCTTTTTGAATCTTGAACATTGCGTGCACTAGCGGTAAAGTTAGCTAAAGTATTTGGTTAGAAGAAAATATGGCAAAACTCGTAATTAACATAATGGAAGAGACTCTTGGCAATGAAAATTTCCGCAAAGTACTAGCTACAAACAAACATAGTCAGCTTGTTGTGATGACATTGCAACCCGGCGAGGAGATAGGCATGGAGGTACACCCGAATGTAGACCAGTTTATAAGAATAGAGAAGGGAATTGGTTTGGCGATTTTAGATGGAGAGAACTTTGAAATTGCCGATGACTATGCGGTAGTTATCCCAGCTGGAACAGAACACAACATAGTAAATACTTCATCAAGCGAAACTATGAAGCTATACACAATTTACAGCCCACCCGAACACCCGGACGGAGTTGTCTTCCAAACTAAAGAACAGGCTGAGGCAGCTCACGGCCATTAACTCGGTAAATATTGTATACATTTTTGATACACATCAGTTTCAAATGTATTATTAAAGAACATGAGATCTGTGGGTTATTACATTAAACTTTCTATCGTAACTCTGGCTCTTTTCGCAGAATCCTTAATTTTAACAAGACTTATTAACACATACATCACGACAGCAGACTTCTTCAATATAAGCATTCCATTTAGCCTTGAGGTAATCGGTTTCATGGCTTTGATAAGCTTAACATTTTCTTTAACTGTGGGCGCCTGGGATGCCTGGTATTTTAATTTGCTTGCACCGGCCGCGATAGCTTCAGGTATAATGATCCCGCTTTTACCCACAAATGCGGCCTACGCACTCATAGCCGCGGGGGTTGCTTTTATAATAATTGCACTTGAATCATACAGAAGTTACAGATTAAAAAAGATATTTTTGGATTTTGTACCGTTGCTACTTTTGCGATTTGCAATAAGGGGCATATTGTTTGTTTTTAGCATATTGGCAGGTCTTCTTATTATCCTAAACGCAAGCAACGTTAAGCAAATAGACTTCGGTCAATTGATAGCGAATGTGGCAGAAAAACCTCTGAAAAGCACAGTCAATTCTCAACTTCAACAGACCATTGAAAAACAAAGAATATATTCAAGATACACTGAAGAGGAAGTTCAACAGCTTTTATCTGAGTACGGCATAAACACAGACAAAGGAACCGAGCCTCTAACCCAAAAGGTGGATATTGACATTGGTGGGATGATAAAACAGCAGGTAAATTCCTTTATTGAACCTTATAAAGAGTTCGTACGGCCTTTGATAGCCATTCTAATATTCGGAATGTTTCAGATTTACTCCACAATCAGCTATGTTATCTACAGCATATTAGTAGGAGTTGTAGTAGCTGTAGCCAAAAAAACAGGGTTTTTGCGCGAGCTCAAAGAGACAGTTGAGAAAAAAGATCTTCAATTTTGACAGAATTTTCAACCCGGTATTCACCTACGGCAGATCTCAACAATGACACCAAAACACCACCCGTACCAATTTTTCTTCCCATTTCATAAGCAAGAGAACGAACATAAGTTCCTGAAGAGCATTGTACTTTCATTGTGGAACACGGAAGCTCCATAAGACCGGCGTTAGTCCATATCGTGCAGATCCCGTTTTCAACAATCTCTATAGAATTAATAGCAACTCTCTTTTTCACTACAGGCACCTCTGCTCCTTTCCGCACCATTTTGTACATTTCCTTTCCTTCTATTTTCTTTGCAGAGTAAGAAGGAACAACCTGGTCAATCTCTCCCACAAAATCTGAAAGGATTTCTTGAAGCTTTTTATAAACTTCGGCAGGAGGCATTTTGGCAACCAAAGTTGGCGCCACCTCTAAATCATATGTCGGAGACCCCGCGCCGAAAGCAATTTTTGCTATATACTCTTTTTCCAACTTCATGAACTCGGCCTGTCTTTTGGTGTCTTCTCCAGTCAAAACTATTAAAACACCTTCAGCCAAAGGATCCAGCGTTCCGGCATGGCCTGCTTTTTTGACTTTCAAAACTCCCCGAATCTTGGCGACGACATCAAAACTGGTCCAATTTTTAGGTTTATAGACGTTTAATATCATTTTTGTTGACTACGACAGCAAAAGTGCTATAAGTGAGAAGATGCCATACTTAAAACACTTCAACTTCGTTTATACCACGACAACCCCTTCGGGGGTATATACGGCTTTCTAATCTATATTTTTTCCTGTAATGATTTATAATAAATTAATTGTAATAGGAGCAAATTATGGCTAAACAAAAGGTGATAGATAAATTAAAAGATGATCCGTTGATGCCCTTGAGGCATACGGCCGAGCATGTCCTTCATACCGCTATTGAAACTCTCTTTCCGGGAGCAAAAAAAGTTATGGGGCCTCCGATAGAAGAAGGCTTCTACTGCGATTTTGACTACAATGGCACAATAAGCGAGGAAGATTTTCCCAGAATTGAAAGCTACATGAAGGAAATCATTGATGCCGACCTCCCTATAGTAAAGCACACACTCCCCGTAGAGGAAGCCAAGAAAATCTTTAAGGACAATAAATATAAATTGGAGCTTATAGACGAACATTCAAAAGACGGGGATCTGACCTTTTACACCTTTGGCAAAGAAGGCGAAAAGTTTTATGACATTGATCTCTGCGCCGGCCCCCACGTTGAAAGCACAGGCAAAATAAAGGCCTTTAAGCTTTTAAGCGTGGCTGGAGCATATTGGAGAGGCGACGAGAAAAACAAGATGCTGACAAGAATATACGCCACGGCCTTTGACTCCAAAAATAAACTCAAAGATTATCTGGAACTTGTTAAAGAGCGCAAGAATAGAGATCACCGAAAAATCGGTCGGGAATTGGAGATATTTATGCAAAGCGAAGAAGTAGGGCCGGGTCTTCCCTTGTGGCTTCCGAACGGCGCCATAATGAGAGAAGAGCTTGAAAGGTGGGGCAAAGAAACCGAAAACGATTGGGGATATTTTAGAGTCATGACACCCTTTATGACTAAAAAGACCTTGTTTGAGATATCAGGTCATGTTCCCTACTTTGAAGAAGAAATGTATAAAGTGGCAATTCCAGGCGAACATGAGGAAGAGTATTTTATCAAGCCCATGAACTGTCCCTTTCACCACATGATTTATAAGTCAAAACCCCGAAGCTATAGAGACCTCCCTCTAAGACTTGCCGAATACGGAACTGTTGCCCGCTATGAAAACAGAGGGGCCATAAATGGGATATTAAGACCCCGCGTGTTTACCCAAAACGACGCTCATATATATTGCTCTGAAGAACAAGCAGTAGACGTTTTTGTGGAAATCATGGATCTACACCGTTACTACTATGACAAGCTCGGATTGAAAGATTACCACATAGTGTTGGGGCTTCCGGATCCCGAGAAAAAGGAAAAATATCATGGAAACAAGGAAATGTGGGAAAAAGCAGAGAGATTATCCAAAGAAGGAATGAAAAAGGCGGGTGTTGCCTACGAAGAGGAAATTGGCGGAGCCGCCCACTACGGACCGAAGATGGATTTAAAAATCAAGTCTGCTATAGGTAACGAATACGCTATTTCGACAAACCAAATTGACTTATATATGCCTGAAAGATTTGGGCTTACTTATACCGACAGAGATGGCAGGGAAAAGCCGGTTGTCATTCAACATAGAGCCCCCCTGGGATCGGACGAAAGGTTCATAGGCTTTTTGCTGGAACATTTCGCGGGGAATATGCCTGTTTGGCTGTCTCCCACGCAAATAGTAATAATTCCCATCGGTGAAAAGCACGTAAAATACTGCGCCTCGTTGGAAAAGGTAATGAAAGAGGAAGGCCTGCGAGCTCGCGTTGACGACAGAAACGAACCCATGAATGCCCGAATAAGGGACGCCCAGCTTATGAAAGTTCCCTACATGCTGATTGTGGGAGACAAAGAAATAGCTGCCGAAACCGCCAGCGTCCGCCTAAGGACCGGCGAAAACCTAGGCCCTATAAAGACTGGCGAAATTATAGACAAAATTAAGGAAATGTATTTGACCAGATCCCTGTCTTTATGGTAATTTATTGCAGTTAAAAGGCAAACTTTGAGTTAAGGAGGAAACCGACTATACAAAACCAACACATCATAAACGACCGAATACGCGTCAAACAAGTCGTTTTAATTGATGAAGAAGGCAAAAATTTGGGCGTGTTAGACACTGAAAGAGCCTTGCGCATTGCTAGAGATAAGGAGCTAGATTTGCTTTTGGTGGCGCCAAATGCACAGCCACCGGTGGCAAAGATTGTAGATTACGCAAAGTTCCTTTATGACGAGAGGAAAAAGCTTAGCGCTGCCAGAGCAAAAAGCAAAAAAAGCGAGTTGAAGGAGCTGCGTTTTGGCCCCTCAACAGACGAGGGCGACATAAACAGGTATATCAACCGAGCTAAAGAGTTCTTAGCCGATGGCAATAGGGTAAAAATAACAGTTAAGATGCGCGGAAGGGAAATGATGTTTCCCGAAGTGGCATTTGAGCAACTAAAAAAGGTAGAGAGGGGTCTTGCGGAAGATGGAAAAATTGAAAGCCCGGCTAAAAGAATGGGGTCCGATGGTTTGGGAAATTTTTGTTCCCAAGTAGGAAAAACTTATGCCTAAAATGAAATCAAAAAAGACATTGCTAAAAAGAATAAAAATTACTAAAAAAGGAAGGTTGTTTAAAAAAAGTGTCAGCATTGGGCACCTAAAAAGAAAGTGGGACTCGAGCAAAAAGCACAGAAAAACGGGTCTTTCTGAACAACCCAATAGAGGACATGCAAAAGTATTTAAAAAGCTCCTCGTCAAGAAGAGCAAAGGAGTCAAATAATGCCAAGAGTAAAAGGCGGCACAAGAACCCGCGCAAAACACAAAAAAGCACTAAAACTCGCCAAAGGATACCGAGGCACAAGAAACAGGCTGTTTAAAAGAGCACAGGAAGCTGTTATTAGAGCCGGAGAGCACGCTTTTGAGGGAAGAAAGCAAAGAAAAAGAGATATGAGAAGACTTTGGATTGCACGAATAAGCGGAGCCCTGACCCAATACGAGATGAAATATTCAAGATTTATCTCTGGATTGAAGAAAAGCGGCATTCTATTAAACAGAAAAACTCTTTCGGAAATGGCCATACATGATCCTAAAGCTTTTGAAAAAGTTGTGAATACAGTGAAAAAGGGCTGATAAGCTAAGTATAACTTCAAACTTCAAGCCGAGGGTTATCTGACCTAAACCTTCAATTTAATTCCATACAAAGACCCCAGCCTTTTCACAATCTCCTCTCTGATGCCGCTTGTGTCCTCTGAAGTAATTTGCTTGTCCCTATCTAAAAACTCTATAGAAAGAGTAAGAGCGTCTTTAAACATATCCTTAAAACACACTCTTTTTACACGCGCGTCGGCGCCCTTTACCACCTCTTCTATCTTTTTGAAAGGGACATTTCCATCAACCAACAGAGTAATATCTTCCTTGATTGAATTAAAAGTGGTTAGCGGTGAATATCCTTTTATTCCTCCCGCCATAGAAGATATTTCATCAAAACACATTTCGCAGCTAAGTATGCCATTGCCTTGATCAACAATTTCAAAAGCAAAATCTGTAACAACTCCCAAATCATCCAACAATGCCTCAACGTATCCTTTTAGTTCCAAGTATTCAACACCCCTCGTTGCCATGGCTAGCATAAACGGTTGATCAGGAAGATCTCCATTCTTGGCCAGAAATACTGGTCCCAACTCAAAAACTCCAACTTTGTCTGAATACCCCTTATTCTTGTTCAATATATCCAATAGCTTAGGAATCAAGGACGATCTTAAAAATGCGAAGTCACCGCTAAGAGGGTTCTTAATCTTAAGCGGTCCCGGTCCTGCTAAATTTTTGGGGGTCATTGAGTAGTTATAACATTCAAAAAAGCCGTTGTATTTCAAAAAGTCTTTTGCTTTTTCTTCAACTAAAAACTTCTTCTCAATTGTAGAGTGGGGTAGGGCACCGCTTGGAATAAGACTAGGAAGATTTTGATATCCATAGATCCTGATAACTTCCTCGGCGAGATCTTCAACAATTTCAATATCACCATACCTCCATGATGGCACAATGGCTTCACCATCTTTGATAATAAATCCCAATGAGGACAGGGACGAATTCACAAAATCTTTTCCAATTTCAATTCCCGCGACCCTATTAATTCTTTCATAATCAATCTTTATTTTCTTTTCGGGGTAGTGAAAATTCTTAATATCTATAAGTTCGGAAGATACATCGCCCCCGGTAAAATCCTCAAGCATTTTTACGGCAACCCTTAGCGAAGGGATTATGCCTTCAAAATCAACACCTTTTTCAAATCTTAAAGCTGCCTGTGTCCTGTGGCCCAAGCTCATTGACGATTTTCTAATTTTTACAGGATCGTACATCTGAACAAACAACAACACCTTTTTGGTTTCCGCTGTAACCTCTGTGTTCTCTCCGCCCATTATCCCGCAAAGATCAATAAGTCTGCCGCTACCGTCCTCAATAACAATAACGCCTTCTGGTAGAGTTCTTTTTACACTATCGAGAGTTGTAATAACCTCGCCCTTTTCGGAACTGCGCACAATCATCTTATGATCTGTAATTTTATCGTAATCAAAAGCGTGCATCGGCTGACCAAGTTCAACCATGCAATAGTTTGTAACGTCTACAACATTATTGATTGATCTTATACCCACTTTATCAAGCCTCTCCTTAACCCAATCGGGGGAGCTTTTTATCTTAACATTATCCAAAACTATCGCGCTAAATCTCGGGACCAACGACGGGTCATCTATTCTTACATCAAGTTTATCCTTACCGGAAAATTTTTTAGACTGAACCTCTTCCTTTATCCACTCTGCAGTAAATCCATTTGCAGGAAGAACTGCCATCAGTTCTCGGGAGATTCCAAGAACGGACAAGGCGTCGCCTCTGTTTGGCGTAACTTCAATCTCTAAAACATCATCATCAATTATTCTTTCAACACTAAGCGCATGCATTGACAAAGCTTCAGCAACATCTTTTACACTAGCGTCTGTCTTTACATAATCTTTTATCCAAGAAAATGGTATAAGTACGTTCATTTAAAACTGCTCCAAAAATTTCATATTGTTTTCAAAAAGAAGGCGTATATCATCAATTTTTATTCCCGATCTCATCATCAGCACCCGTTCAACGCCCCACCCGAATGCAAAGCCGGAATACACCTCGGGATCTATCCCGCCTGCTTTAAGTACATTGGGGTGAACCATGCCCGCGCCTCCAAGCTCCACCCAGCCTCCTTTGCAGAAGCGGCAACCCTTTCCTCCGCACAAACCGCACGTAACGTCTACTTCGAAACTGGGTTCAGTGAACCTAAAATCATAGGGACGCAATCTAAACTTGGTATCTTTTCCGAAAAAATTATGGATCAGATATTCTAAGACACCCTTGAGATGAGAAATGCTTATTCCCCTGTCTATAACAAGTCCTTCGAATTGATAAAAAGTGGGTACATGATTTAAATCTATTTGCCTTCGTCCGCATCGTGAAATATTTAACATTCTTATGGGAAGTTCTGCTTTCAGCATCTCGCGCACCTGTCCGCTGGAAGTGTGGGGCGTAACAACGACCTTACCCATTTTTGGGTCTTCGGGAAGATCTACAAAAAAGGTTTCCCATTCGTCCCGAGCTGGATGAGCTTTGGGCATATTTAAAGCCTCAAAAGCGAAATAATCCCAATCAACTTCTGGGTATCTCACACGCACAAACCCCAGCCTCGCAAATACTGCATCTATTTCTCTTATGGCCTGTGTTATTAAATGCAAATGGCCAACTTCGGGTCTTTTTCCGGGAAGAGTTTTATAAAATTCAGTTATTTGGGAATCTTTTTTTATTGAAGATACCAGACTAAAAGCATCCGAATATAGCTTTTCTAGATCTGATTTCAGCAAGTTTATTTTCTTGCCCATCTCCTTTTTCTCTTCGGGGCTTAGGTCAGAAATACTTGCAAGGAAGTTTCTAACTATTCCCTTTTTCCCTAGAAATTTTGAATACCATGCTGAAAGTTTCTCGTGAACACCAGCATCGCGTAATTCCTTTTCCGCTTCTGCTCTTAATTTATCTATATCCAATTTCATATCCTTACCAAAATATTGCAGGGCTTGCCCGTAATGTCAAGGGAAACAGCTTTTCCGCCATTACTGCCTTGCGTATCCTACAACATTTAATCTAATTTTTGCCTCTCCTTTGTTTCCATCTTCGTCAGTAACAACTGCCTTAAACTCATGGCTGCCTATATCTGATGCCTTTAACTCAAAATTGTAGCCGAAGGGAGCACGTGTATCCTCTGCTACCTTTTCATCATCCATGTAAATTCTCACAATTTTAATATCATTGTACGCTGAAATTTCAACATTAAGTCTGAAATTGAGAGGAACGTTTTGATTTTCTTTCACTCCCACAATTTCCACATTCACCTCATCCTTGTTTGTAACCTCGTCTCCGTCAAACTTAAGCTTTGAAACCATCAGAGGAGGGAAGAACCTCTCATCATCTTTATATTTTTCCTTTATCCACGCATCTACTGCAGGCTGCCATTCGCTATAAGGAGCTGTTACTCGTATAAAATCTTTCTCATCAGTTTTTCCTGCATTCTTACAACCCTCGTTTGCAATTCTTCCATCAATCTTGCATATTTCAAGACGCATAAACCAATCGCTCCTCGCAGTAGGCTCGGTGCCTTTTACAAACCATTCCTTTCTGGTTTCAAAATTTCTGTATGGAAGGCCACCGGTTAAACGATCCACTTCAAATTTTTGAACATTTGACGGAGGCTCAAACTTCTCATCCGGTTTATCTTTCAGATATGCTTTCATAAACGCGTTCCAAATGGGGGACGCCCCAGAGATTCCAGAAGCTACATACGGGTTCATCTTTTCGTTATTGCTATTTCCAACCCACACACCCACAACCACCGACGGCGTAAATCCCAAAGCATAATTGTCTCTTTTATCATCAGTGGTTCCAGTCTTGACAGCGACTGTGTGGCCTGGAATGTTGAGCAAACTTCCGGTACCAAAAACATCACTGCGGGCGCCATCGTCAGAAAGTATGTCTGAAATAAGAAATGCAGTTCCCTCGTCCAATACTTTCGTACCCGGATCTTTAGGCTTATATATAACTTTCCCAGACGAATCCTGAACCTCAATGATGGGTGTTGGTTTGATATATGTTCCCTTAGCCGCAAAAACAGAGAAAGCCCCCGTTAACTCAAGAAGCTTGGTTTCTCCCCCTCCCAGCGTCAGAGCCAAACCATATCTTTGTCTATCCTTGAAGGTAGTAATGCCCATTTTTTCGGCCTGATTTATCATGTTGTCTATCCCCACAATTTTCAGAGCCTCTACGGCAGGAATATTCAAAGAGTTAGCAAGGGCCTTCCTTACCGATACAATGCCTCTATAAATGCCGTCGTAGTTTTCAGGAATGTATGGCTTATCAGGAGCGGCTCCCTCAAATGCAATTGGCATATCTAGCAGGGGATACGCCGCTGTGTATCCTTGAGAAAGCATTGTTGCGTAGGTTATTGGTTTAATAGCAGAGCCGGGCTGTCTAGGCGCCAAAGCGACATTAACATAGGGATCAAACTTGCAAGAATTTTCACCCGAACTTCCAGAAATACATCCCTCGGGCTGGGGGTCAAGATTGTACCCTTTAGACCCCACCATAGCTAAAATCTGCCCTGTTTTGGGGTCTAAAACAACCATTGCTCCATTCCAGATATTTAAACTGCGAGAAACCTCCTCTAACTCGCTTGTTACGGTCTCCTGGGCCAGTTTCTGAACCTCAAGATCAATTGATGTTTTTACCTTCAAACCGCCTTTTTCCACTACATCTTCGCCAAGCAAATCTACTAGGTATTGTTTGGCATAAAAAACAAAGTGAGGGGCCTCCAAAGGCACTCGGGCAGTTTCAAACTTTAACTCCTCGTTCTTGGCAAATTCGTAGTCTTCCTCGCTAAGATAGTGTCTCTTGCCATCCGAAGCAACCCAGCCTCTTTCACGCATGAGGTAAAGTACATAGTCTTTTCTTTGCAACCCAGCCTCGGGATTTGCCCCGAACTGCGAATAATAGCTCGGTCTTTGAGGTAATCCTGCAAGGTATGCGGCTTCGGCTATCGTCAAATCTTTAGGGAGTTTGTTAAAGTAAGCTTTTGAGGCGCTGTATATTCCATAATTCTGCCCCCCATATGGAGTTTCGTTGAGATACATCTGTATTATCTCATCTTTGGAATATCTGTTCTCAAGTTGCAAAGAAAGAATGAATTCCTTGATTTTGCGTACTAAAGTCCTATCTTGAGTCAATAAAGTATTCTTTATGACCTGCTGGGTTAATGTAGAGCCACCTTGAAGACCTTCACCTGTAAAGGTATTGCGCAAGGCCCGAATCATCCCTCTTATAGAATATCCTTTATGCAAATAAAACTCAGCGTCTTCCACTGAGAGAGTTGCGTAGGTAACATAAGGATTCACGTCACTCAAAACTACCAAAGTGCGGTTTTTATCCCCGAAAACTTCATAGATAAGGTTATCTTTGCGGTCATAAAACCGTGTGGAAAGCTCAAAGCTTCTTTCCAGTAAACGGTTAGGATTTGGCAGCTCTCTTGAGAAATAAGCAAAAACAACTATCACACCAAAAAGACCCACTATCATCAATATTAAAACAACAGAGGCTACAAACGTCATTGTCTTAAGCTTTTTTGCACCTAAACCAGCCAGGGACATGGTTTCAGGCCGCACTTTATTAGAGATATTTAATAGAGCAGAGAGGTCTAAAATTTTACGAAATCGCGAAAATATATACTTTCTCGGCTTATACCTGTGATATTTTCCGAGTCTTTTAACCGGCATTGATAAATTATACCATCAGCGGAGGTGTTGATTTAAACACGATTTTGTTATACTATGGCGAGATTATTTCTTAAAAAGGAGAGAATATGGACGTCGGCATTTTTGTTGGAAGTGTTGAGTGGTTCTAAATGTGGCTAGGAAGAGTCACCAAAGAGGTGGTTGATAGGAAAAAACTTATCTCCATCATACAAACCTCCTCATTGCCACACGAGCCCCAGTGAAACTGGTTAGGCCAAACCGGAAATTCAACGTTGAGTTGTAAGCTCTCGGTTAGAGATTCTAACTCAAAAAGGTTTCGCTGGATATAACCAAGCGGCAAAAGCAGAACCGAAATTAAATTTTTTGTTTCTAAATTCGAACCAAAATACAAAGCTCAAAGGAGAGAAACATGTCAATTGATAAATTAAACAAAAAAGAAAGAGCTGAGCTCGTCTGCTTGGAGAAAAAATTAGAAAAAGAAGGCAGGCTCAGCCCCGCCGCGACTGCGCGCCTGTACGAACTCCGCAGAAGGGCGCAGTTAAACGGCCAAAAGTAAAAATAACGTATGCAAGCCGGGAAAACTTCATTTTATTTATCCCGGCTTTTTTTATTTCCCTAAAAATGCTAATCTCTATAAAATCATACAGATAGGAGGGCGGAATATGTCAAAGAAAAAATCCAGCAACAACGGCAGAAATGGAAAAAATGGAGATAACGAAAGTTTTCGCCCAGGATCATGCAAAAATCCCTTGCCTTTCAAAGGCGCCGTAGCCTGCAGATCCGAACTGCTTTCCAACTGTGTCTATCAACCAAATACCTACGTTTACGCGGGGAGAGGAGTATATCTAATAACAAGCTCTGCACAGGAATGTTCGGGAACCTATCAATTCTCATATTCAGCAAAGCCGATAAGAGCAATGTAGATATTGTTGCAAAGCCGCTAATACTTAAAAGGCATTGGCGGCTTCTCTTTTCTCAAACCGTCTTTCCCCAATATAGTCTTAGAATTCAAATTATAATATACTGTTATCATGCCAAAAGTCAGAACAGATGAGAACTTAATCAATAAATTTCTTGAAAGAGGGGTTGATTCAATTTACCCATCTCGGGGGGAGCTTAAAAAGAAGTTGATGTCCGGAGAAAGAATAAAAGCCTATCAAGGTTTTGACCCATCCGGTCCGTATCTCCACATTGGGCATGCAATTGGAATTAGAGCATTGAGAATTCTGCAAGAGCTCGGACATGAGGTAATTTTTCTCGTCGGAGATTTCACAGCGTTAGTTGGCGACCCTGATAAAGATACATCGCGTCCATTAATGACCGAAGAACAGATCCAAAAAAATATGTCGGAATGGAAGGAACAGGCGGGTTACTTAATAGATTTTGAAGGCAGCAACCCCGTGAAGTTTATGAGAAACAGCGAGTGGCTTTCCAAGATCGGACTTGCTGATCTCATCAAACTAATGTCAAACGCCACCGTTCAGCAAATGCTGGAAAGAGATCTTTTCGCAAACAGGCTTAAAAAAAATAATCCAATCGGTTTACAGGAGTTTATCTACCCCCTTATGCAAGGGTTTGATAGCGTGGCAATGGCGGTTGACCTTGAAATCGGGGGAACCGATCAAACTTTCAACATGTTGATGGGGCGCGAACTGGTGAAAAGGTACCTTGGAAAAGAAAAATTTGTCAGAACAAATGAAATGATGGAAGCTCCAGATGCCGTTACAATGAGCAAAACAAAAGGAAATGGAATAAATCTGTCGGACAAACCTGAGGAGATGTATGGAAAGGCAATGTCTTACCCCGATGAATTGATTATAAAGGGACTAAGATTATTAACAGATATTCCCACACAAGAAATTTGGGAGATAAACAAAAAAATAGATGCCGGGGAAAATCCGATGGCATTCAAAAAGCTTATGGCGTATGAGATAGTAAAAATTATTCGCGGAGAAAAAGAAGCAATAAAAGCCCAGGAACATTTCGAGAGAACAGTCCAAAAAAAGGATATTTCGGAAGAGGATGTAGAAACTGTAAAAATAACAGGTAATGTTCCACTGGTTGAATTTTTACGCAAGGCGCTAAATGAAACTGTATCCGCCAGCCAAATAAGAAGAATTGTTGAACAGGGCGGGGTAGAGGTTAACGGAGAAAAAATAAAAGATACAAAAATTGAGATAGAATTTAAGGCAGGCACATTAGTTAAATTTGGAAAAAGGAAATATTTCAAAGTGGAGGATGAAATAAAATGACGAAAAAAGAATTTAGAAAGAAGATAAGAAAAATGTTTAGAAAAGAAAACCTCTACAAGATAGTGATATTTGTAATTGGTCTGGCTCTTGTTTCAACCTCGGTGCTTCCTTACATACTGTAAAAGATACCGGGACTTTTCGCCTTTTAAATAAAGACAATAAAATCCCGGATTTCAAAATTTTCCCTTTCCTAAAAACCGCCCAAGGCCGCAGAAAGCGCTGTATCAAACATAATGTATTTGCTACGAGGCACTTTGACAATAACTGACCACCCTCTCTCTGGCTGCCCGGTTTCCACTTCGGGAGTATAATCGTCTTCCGGAAACATTTGCCTATACTTTTTAATGGCAGCTTCAGCAATACTGGGGTCGCAGAAACCTATTTCAACCGTTTGAGAAGTATCTTCCATTTTTACTCTCTCCTTTTATACATTCATTGTCCGATTATCTTACTTCACTTTACAAATCGAGTAAAATGATACATGAGATGAAACTTAGTTCACCAGTTTCTGAAATACCGAAAGTTGGGCCCAAGTATAAAAAACTGCTTGAAAATTTGGAAATTAAAACGGTTCGCGATTTGCTATATCACTTTCCGTTCAGGTACGAGGACTTTTCCAATGTTAAGCACATTTCTTCTTTGCTGGAAAACGAAACAACCACAGTAATTGGCATAGTTGAATCAATTAATAACATTTTTACGCGCCGTAGGAAAAGACTTACCAAAGTTAAGTTATCGGATTTTTCTGGTGAGATTGACCTAATATTTTTTAACCAGCACTATCTCAAAAACAGTCTCAAAATAGGCAAAGAGTATGTAGTAAGTGGCAAAACAAGCATTTTTGATGAAAAAATCTGTTTTATAAGCCCGGAGATTGAGGTGAGCGGAGAAACACCCATTAATACAGGAAGGCTAGTACCCGTGTATTCCGAAACCTATGGTGTAACCTCAAGATGGTTAAGAGCAAGGATTAACGACGTCTTATTGGGAGAAATTGAACTCACAGAATTTCTTCCCGATATAACAAGAAAAAAACACAATTTGAACAATTTTGAGTGGTGCACAAAACAAATTCATTTCCCTGATACTCTAATAAACGCCAAAAAAGCGAAGGAAAGGTTCCAATTTGAGGAACTTATGCTAGAACTTCTAAAAGTGGAAAAAAGGCGTTTTGAATGGGCAGCTAAAACAAAAAGCTACAAAATGAGCATAAAAGCTGATCAGATAGACCGTTTTGTATCTTCTTTACCTTATAAACTTACAGAATCACAGCAAAAGGCTGTTTTGGAGATACTTGAAGATATGAGCAGTGAACACCCCATGAACAGGTTGCTTGAAGGGGATGTAGGTACAGGAAAAACGATTGTGGCGCTGATCTCCGCCTACAACACCTTTTTAAATGGCAAAAAGTCCATCTATATGGCCCCCACCGAAATTCTAGCCAACCAGCATTACGAGACTTTTTCAATTCTTCTAAAGCCATTAGGGGTGAACGTATCCCTTATTACCGGATCCAAAAAGCCGTATGAGCGCGATTTTGATATATTAATAGGTACGCACGCTCTCCTTTTTTCCAAAGAAAAATACCGGGAAGTCGGTTTTGTGGTGGTAGATGAGCAGCATAGGTTTGGAGTGGAGCAGAGGGGTAGGTTATTAAACCTAACCGAAGTAGATGCAACTCCCCACTTTCTTGCATTAACAGCAACCCCAATACCCAGAACTCTTGCCCTAACCCTTTATGGCGACCTTTCTATATCCGTGCTGACCACACACCCCAATGAACGCAGAAAAGTAACCACCAAAGTCATACCGGAGTCGGCCCGGGATAAAGCATATAAATGGATTAGGCAGAAAAATATGTCAACATTCATTGTGTGTCCTTTAATTGAACAAAGTGAAAATATAAGCCTTGAAAATGTAAAAGCTGCCCAAGCCGAGTTTGAGTCCCTAAAAAAGAAATATTTCGCAGATTTGGAGATAGGCCTACTTCACGGACGCATGAAACCAAAAGAAAAAGAGATGGTTATTGAAAGCTTTAGGAAAGGGGAAATCAAAATATTGGTGTCCACTCCCGTAATTGAAGTCGGTATTGATGTTCCCGAAGCCAATATAATGGTTATTGAAAGCGCTGAAAGATACGGTTTGGCAAGTTTGCACCAGCTCAGGGGCAGGGTTGGGCGAGGTGATAAAGAAGGCTACTGCTTAGCTTTTATGAGTTCTTACAACAGGGATGCTTACATGAGACTTAAGAATCTTGAGACCATCAGTAACGGCAAGGAACTAGCCGAGATAGATATGAGAACAAGGGGGCAGGGCGATATATTCGGCACGGAACAACACGGATTTAAAAGATTTAAAATAGCGGACCTTTACAATGTTAAAATGCTTGAAGAGGCGAAGCAGGAAGCGCAGGAAATTTACCCATTCTTAGATTATTACCCCGAACTAAAAGAAAAATTGACACGGGAGCACGGAGACTATATACCTAAAAACTAATTATGGAATTAAGAATAACCGCCGGTTCGGCAAAAAACAAAAAATTGAAGGTGCCTAATATTCCGGGCTATAGAGCAGTTCAAGAAGTTGCCAAATCTTCGTTATTCTCAATAATCGGGGATAAAATCTTTGATGCGGTATGCCTAGATTTATTCGCCGGGAGTGGTAATTTGGGAATAGAAGCCTTGAGCAGAGGTGCGGCATGGTGCGACTTTGTAGATTCAAACAAAGAAAGTGTTGAGGCCATAAAGGAAAATATCGAAAACTGCGGTTTTTTTGAAAAGTCTTCTGTCTGGCTAAAAAAAGCAAACAAGTATCTTGCAGCGACCAATAATAAGTATGATCTTATCTTCATGGATCCGTTCTACAATGATCTAGCTCAACAACACCTTCTAAATTTGATTTCGAAACATCTAAAGGATAAAGGACAGCTCATATACCTTCACGGAACTTCACAGAATATAAAAGATATGGTAGAGAAAGCAAAATTAACTATAACCGATATAAGATCTTATGGAAATGCTTCTTTTAGTATAATTACAACAGCAGAAAAATAGTCATTTTTTTTATAGATCACCCACTAGCCAAGGTGGGAAGGTGCCACAAATAGAGTAAAGTTTTTTACTTTTGAACATCAACAGTTTTCATTCCGAAACATCCAAAACACTCAAATCATAAACTCTCCGAGGCACTTTTATAAAGCCAATTGAATACCTAAGAACATTTCAAGTGGTTTATTCCTTAAATTTTTTACTAAATCTGACAAAATCCAGCCTATTTACCACATGTTTCTGACCACACAGCAACATCAAAGATCTCTTTTTGATAGTGAACTAGCATATTAGTTGTTCGATCCCAACTAACTTATAGACCAACGAAGATCATAGATAATACAAGACTGTTTAAAACCCAAAAAGCAACTTAATTTATATCTCTTAACAATCCGCTACAAGCGGATTTGTAATATGCCTTTTTATATGTATAATCGTAAAACATCTGTTTCTATCTAAAAAGGAGAGTAAAAATGGAAGAGCGTATAGTAGCAAAAATTTTGGAAAGTCAAAACAAAAGGATAGAGGTATATGTCAGCCTATCCTCTGCCAGAACAGTCCTCACTATTGTAGTTTACGAAAAGGTAGACTACGAAAAATGGCAGGAAATTGACACTCTTACCATCCACGGAGAGTTAAACCGTGGCACACCCTTCGAGTTTAGGTGGTTCGTCCAAAAATACCAACCTCGTGGGGCAGACTGGTACAGAGAAATTTTGGAATGGTGGGCACGGGTAGCTTGGGATCAGATTAGAGAGGCGATGCAGCAAGCACTGATGGAAAAGCTGAACGGCTCCAAAACAAAAAAAGCAAAGTAAAACAAAGCAAAAAAACGCTTTTAAAGCCACTTGAACATCCAGCAAGATTCCAAGTGGCTTTTTTATATCTACACCAGATTTGACAGCACTTGAATTTACCCTTATATTTCTCGATGTATGGCAGTACCAAAAAGAAGACACTCCAAATCAAGAACAAGAAAAAAACGAAACGCTCACTATAAAAGAGAGCGTGTTCATGTTGTACAGACATCAGATAAAAAAGCATATAAAAGGCCCCATGTAGAAGAGTACATAGAACTATAAATTGGATATAATTACAAAATGAAGTCTCTTTCCGATCCAAGGCACACTTCCAGAAAACTGGCTTTAAGTTCAATTTTTTGCTGGCTTTTCAATGAAGCCGACAGGGAAGAGGCTGTTCTTCTTTCGGAGGATCTTTTGGAAAGCCCGGCCGGAGAACGCGATACCGAACTAATAGAATACATATTTGAAGGGGTCAAAACCCACATTAACGAGATAGACAAAATTATTGAAGAATGCGCGCCGGAATGGCCTATTGACAAAATAGCCAAAATTGATTTAGTAGTACTCAGAATTGCTATATTTGAGCTTGTGTTTGGCAAAAAAGCACCTGTCAAAGTAGTAGTGGACGAGGCCGTTGAACTCGCAAAAGAATTCGGAAACGACACGTCACACAAGTTTGTAAACGGAGTTCTGGGCACTGTGATAGAAAAATATTTAAAAATCAAAAATGACTAACGAATACTTTGGAAAGATCAAAAAAATAATAGAAGAGTATACCGGAGTCCCGCCTGCCGACATACACGAAAACTCTTTTTTTGAGGAAGACTTGAATATTGGGGAGATGGATCTTCTAGAGATCCTCTCGGAGCTTGAAGAAATATACCATGTGGATCTTATATCCGAGCAGGAAAATATTTCTACAGTACAAGACGTTATTGACATTATTAGTGAAAAAATTGATTAGTCCCCGGCCGTATTTTACCCGTGACAGGATCGCGGGCCAAGTTCGGAATGGGCACGAAAAAAAATATAATGGCCTTCGATTTTGAAAGAGCAAAAAAAATTTTGGGCGAAGATTTATCAAACGAGAACCTTCTCAAAACAGCCTTTACACACCGTTCTTACCTAAACGAGCATCGTGAATACCCGAACCCCTCAAATGAGAGGCTTGAGTTTCTTGGCGATGCCGTTCTGCAATTATTATCAAGCGAATACTTGTATAAAGAATACCCCGATGCCCCAGAAGGCGACTTGACTAACTACAGATCCTCAGTTGTCTGCACCCCTTCCCTTGCAGAGGAGGCAAGAAGAATGGGATACGGAGATCTTCTTCTTCTTTCCAATGGAGAAGAAGCCACAGGTGGGCGTGAAAGGGAATACATTCTTGCCAATACTTTCGAGGCCGTACTGGGCGCCTTATACCTGGAAAAAGGGCTTGATAGATGCCGCGCTTTTTTGGAAAAAGAGTTATTCCCCAAAATAAAAGACCTGGTTGAAAACAACATATACAAAGACGCCAAATCTAAATTTCAAGAGTTGGCTCAAGAAAAATTCGGTGTTACACCGATATACCAAGTTGTTGATTCCTGGGGCCCAGACCACGAAAAAACATTTAAAATGAGCGTATTTATCGGCAAAGAAAGCTGGGGAGTCGGTGAAGGCAAAAGTAAGCAGAGGGCTGAACAAGCGGCGGCAGAAAACGCCATAAAGAGGCTCGAAAAAGAGGGATAGTGTGTAATTTCAGGGTTATGGACAACGTCTTACCCATCTGTTAGAATCTACCAGTTATGTCAGTCAGCATAAGATTATCGCGAACAGGAAGAAAAAACTTACCATCTTACAGGGTGGTGGTAACCCAAACCAGAACCAAAAGAGACGGCAAGGTGTTAGATATCATTGGCCATTTCAATCCCTCAAGCACCCCTATCTCATTTGAAATTGACAAGAAAAAGTTTCAAGAGTGGATAGAAAAAGGCGCCATAGCATCAGAATCTGTAAAAAAACTGGTTGAGGGAAAGTACGAATATCTAAAGTACAAGCCAAAGAAAGAGGAGAAAAAACCTGAAGCTTCTAAAGAAATGGCAGTTGCGGGATCTGAGATACCTGCCGAAATGGCGGCCTAATTTATCATGAAAGAGTTTATCAAATATATTGTCCAGCAAATAGTGTCCCAGCCCGACCAGGTAGAGGTGAATGAAGTGAATGAGAACGGCGTCTTTATTTACACAATATCAGCAGCAAAAGAAGATATGGGCACTCTAATCGGCAAGGAAGGAAGAAACATCAAGAGCATAAGAAACATGGCTAAAGCCAAAGCGATAAAGGACAATATAAGAATAAGTGTTAACATTAAGGAAGATGATCAAATTTAACATTCTGACCTTATTTCCCGAACTTATCCAACCCTATCTTGAACATTTGCCTCTCAAAAGAGCCGTTGAAAAAAAGTGTGCTGAATATGAGCTGTGGAATCTTAGAAAGTACGCAATGGACAAAAGGGGGACAGTTGATGACAAACCTTACGGCGGGGGAGTAGGTATGCTTTTAATGGTTGAACCTATATACACCGCCCTCTCATCCATTCATAATGAGCCGCCGGAGCAAACTGTCAAAAAAGGCGGAACCCGAATCATACTCCTCTCACCCCGAGGTAAAAAATACACTCAAAAATACGCTGAAGAACTTTCGAAAGAACAAAACTTAACTATTATCTGCGGCAGGTACGAGGGTGTTGACGCCAGAGTAGAGGAGAATTACGTCACCGATGTTATAAGCGTGGGAGATTACGTTTTGTCAGGAGGCGAAATTCCCGCCCTTATAATTCTCGAAAGCGTCACTAGACTTCTTCCGGGAGTGTTGGAAAAAGAAGAGGCCATATCCATAGAGTCTTTCTCCAACGGAGCAATTGAGTTCCCACAATACACAAGACCCGAAGAATTCAAGGGGAAAAAAGTTCCCGATGTTCTCCTATCAGGAAACCATAAGGAAATTGAAAAGTGGAAGAAAGAACACTCTCCCCAAATCAGCTAATTTAAAAATTGAACGACGTTTCCTCCGAAGGGGTTGGTTCTGCGGATGGTGCTTCTACAGCGCCCTCAAAAGGAGTTTCTTCGGATGGGGCAACATCTTCAACCTTAACCTCACTATTCAAAAACTCGTAATACTTGTAATCTTTTATACTGTTTATGAAAGAAATAAAACTGGGGGATGTTACATCCAAAGTAATAGGGTCGTCAGTGACAGCCACCGATTGTACATACATGTATGGCGAGTCAACATTAACGTTTACATTTATAAGAGATCCGTCATTCTCATCTGAGGTTGCTCCAAACCTGAACGTTGTGACATAAGCTATTCTTGCAGCCCTTTCAATTTCCTGCATAAAAACAATCATTTGGTCATAAGTTCCTGTAATAGACATCGTAACGTTGACAATTCCACTAACATCTTCCTTCCTCTGCGTAGACGTTGCATCCGGATTTGTTTCGGTGGTAGCGCCCGAACCTGAATAAGAATAGTTTAAACGATCAACAGTCATTCCCGCATTTGTGGCAATCTGATGTACCTCATCCAGAAGCTGAGGCACATTGGATTCTGAAGCATACAATCTTTCCACCATTTCTGCATCTTCCTTCAAAACAGCGTCGTAGTCTTTCATTTTCGTGAGAGCGGATGCTTTAGTATTCAACACTTCAAGAATAGCCGACTTGCTTACAAGTTCGGCCTTCATATCATTGATTTTTTTATAAGTTGGTTTTATGTAAAAGAAAAAGAGAGAGACAGTAATTAACAGGCCAATAAGCGGAAAGACAAAGTCCAAAATAGCATCCTTAAAAGCTCCAAGTTTTATGCTCTTAATTTGTTTCTCTATAGACTCTTCGTTCATTTTTAATTTCCTTTATCTCTCATTAAGTTTCAACTTTGACGAGTCGTAATTTATAACTATAAAAAACCTTACTGTGTTTTTGTTTTGATCCAGTGTTACCGAATTTAACTTAACTTCCGTAAACAATTCTTTAAGCAATGGATCCCCGCCAGAAAATTCCTTATTCAGTAAGCTATTTATAAAATTTGCAATAAGAATGTAATTATCAGCATTGCCTGTATAATTCACCATTCCGTCTTTTACATCAACAGTTTCGGTAATTACACCCTCAGGCTGCCTTGCCTTGAGCTCGGATAAGAGGCGTGAGTAGTGAAGTCTTGAGTTTATTACGGAAATTATCGAGTTATATTTCTTGTCAAGATTTCTAAGAAGCACCTCGGTGGATGACATTGCCTTGATTTTCGTCCTTTGGGATTCTATTTGGTTGTCAGTATCCTCAAGCTGAGCCGAAATATTAGCCGATTCTCTATACAAATAGGCCGATATCCCAAAGGCAACTATTGTCAAAACAAGGAAAAAAATAGTTCCGCTCCTAACGGCCTTTTTCTTGACCTGATACTGAACCTCTTCCTGTGGAATAAGATTAATGTTTTCCATCTATATTTCCCTCAATGCTAGACCAACAGCTGTTGAATACATCGGCCCCTCAAGATTTAAATCCTTTCTTCTTGGCTCGAGCTTAGGAGAAAAGCGAAAGTTTGCCAGTGGATTGGCTAACTGAACCTCAAAATCAACATTTTTTGCTACATAGGTTAGTAATTCAGGCATTAGGGCAGTTCCTCCTGTTAATATTAACCTCTTAATGTTAGCAGAGGTATTATGCTTTGTGAAGAAGACAGTCGCCCTGTTTACCTCAAGGATGAGATTGTCTATAACTGGGCGAATAACGTTAAATATTTTCCCTTCGGCCTGCATCGGATCCATCCCGTAAACCTTCTTGTATTCCTCGGCCTGTTGTACATCAAGATTTAGCTCCTGTTGAATCGCCCGAGTAATAACATCCCCACCCATGGGAATAGATCTTGTAAACCTGACGGTGCCCCCATAAGTGACAACTATTATCGTCCCGGAAAACCCCATATCCATGATTATGGTTCCCAAAGGAGCATCGGCTGAATCCCCTAAAACACGCCCTAAGGCCACGGTTTCGGGCTCTATAGCGTAAGGGACCAATTTTGCCTTTTTAGCTATCATTACATACCTTTCCAGAACATCTTTTTTTGCAGCAACTACTTGAACATTTATTTTATCCTTCTCTGTTAGATCAGGATCCAAACGTTGGTAAGAGAGGTTGATTTGATCAAGGGGAAGTGGGATGTATTGCTCAGCTTCATATCTGACAGCGCTTCTAAGCTCTTTATCGCTCATCGCTGGAACTTTAATTATGCGCATGAAAACTTGGCTCTCATCCAACCCCATAACGATGTGAGAAGTACCAAAACCCATTTCCTTGAAAAAATCAGCTATGTGGCTGGCAATTTTATCAATATCTTCTTTTTGGTCTGATAGAAAATTGATCTTTGGATTCTCGTAAGTTCCAATATTAGATATAATCAACCCGTCTTTCTTTTTGTCCAATTCCACGGCTCTGAACGTGGTTCTTCCGAAGTTTAAACCAACTATGGGCATACTAAGATTCTACTATCCTTTCTAGGCACAGACAAGATAATTCTTGAATAAATTTAATTGTTATAACTATTGGTAAGGTCAGATGTCTGGCTTGTTTGGAGCAAAGAATAGTCAAAAAAGGTGGGCGCCATGGGATCGGTTTTTAAAACAACCACGTTTTTCACGGTTTCGCCAGAGTAGCCGCGCGCATTAATTACAATGCCCTGCTTGGGTATAAATTGACCCACCGCCGGAACCACAAAAACACCCGCACTTTGGTAGTAGGTGCGGAGTCTTAAATACCGGGGGTTGCCGACTGCCGTTAAAGAAAAGCAGTTAGGGTAACCATGGTTAGCAGAGGCCGTATCAAACCCATTATCGTTGTGTGAGGAAGATACTGCGTTCACAGAGTATGGAGTCAATTTTAGGATCCCAGAATCCTCATATATATAAGCCGCATGAATTGATGCCGCTCCCCGCCAACAAATGTCTACCATGCTCCCCGAAGTATACCCGAGCAAACTGACCTGCCCTGCTTCGCCGGGCTCAAGATTAAGAGAGAAAGGATCGGCGCTGTTGCCGGAGTAGGTGAGTGTAGCTTCGGCCCTTACAACATTTCCGTTCGGCTCGGTTATGGAGTAAAGGCAGGCATTGGCACAGTTTCCGAAAACAATATATCCTTCAAGGGTTTCATTGGGAACTACAAGTAGGCGCTCCACTATTGCCTCAGCAGCTTTTAGTGCCTTCGCGCTGTCATCAGTTCGGATAAGACCTTTTAAAGCTCCAAGAAAGCGGTTAGAGATTGTTATGCCTACGGTTGTGGCAATGATCATAAGTAAAACTATTATTACCAGGGTCTGGCCTTTATTGTTTTTGGTGCACATTTTCATTGTTTTGTAAATTTTGTCAAAACTAATACGAGTTTCTAACCGTGACAGTAGTATTCACTTGAACTGTTCCAGAAAAAGTCGCTCCGGTACCGCTAGATGGTGACATTTGCATATTTATAGATACCGTTTTGGGAGTTGTATTTGAAACTGTAAAACAAAAGCTTGAGCAACTTACCGTGACACCGCCAGTGCCCGATCTAGATGTCACATCAAATGTAGATGGACCGGGGTAAGTAATTTTCATAACACCGTTTTCAAGAAAATATGTTATCGTCGTACCGTCACTTTTTTGGATAATTAGGGTGTTAGATCCACCTGCTGGAGTCAATATATCGTTTGCGCTCCTGATTTCGCGCTCAAATTTCAATCCTAAAAAATTCGCCTGTTGTTCTAGTTCATTTTTCACTTGGGTCTTGCTGTAGCTGCGCACCAGTGAAGTCAATATGTCGTTAGTGATACCTATAGATATGCCAAGAAGCCCTATCACCACCAGTAGTTCAACCAGCGTGAAACCGGAGTTTGAATTCATTTTATTTACAGCTTTTTTCATTTTCCCTGCCAATTAGTAAAATCAGTATAAACATAGGTAGATTTGTTTTGGCCGCCAATATTCCAAGATGCTGTGACCTTCGCATGAACCACGTCCGATGCATCCGAAGTAGCTGTTATCCCGACAGTTATGGTTGTTCCCCCAGAATAAACTATAGCAGGGGCTGATGTGTTGAAAATTAAATTGCTACTTAAGTGGCAGTTGCCAGTACAGTTAGTTACCCCTAAAAAAGTGTTCCAATCAACTGTATCCCTATATGCCCTTAACAGCTCCATTTGCTGGTTAGCAGCCTTTGTCGCCTCCATCATAACAGTACTTTGGAGTGAGGTCCTTAAAGAAAACAACGTTAAAGAGAGTAGGGAAGTTATAACTACAACAGATATACCGAGAGCAGCAATGACCTCGACCAGTCCTATTCCTTTTTGGTTAAAATACAACCTTCTCATACTTAGTTGCTGCTATAAATAAGCCCCGGACGATTTACCGTGATAGTTTTTGTTGTACTTGAGGCGTTGTGTCTTAGGCTTATATTAACCGTATTTATAGGCCCTCCGCCGGTCGTGTAAACGGAACCGTCTTCTAGACTAAATAATAAACAACCGGATGAACCTGTGTTAAAAGTAATGTTCGAAGGTAAGTTCAAAGTTTGGCTCTCAATTCTATAACTTAGATCATTACAGTTAGCTGCTGTAAGTAGGTACACCGAATATGAAAAAGCGCCGGAAGCGTAAGATACACCCCAGTACCGAGCGTATCTTCCGGCACTATCTGTCCTATCCGAACCCATCCCAGTCAAAGCCATGTTCTGAATGCTTCTCAGATCGCTCTTAAAATTCTCCTGCGCCTCTTTCAGACTTTGATTCCTAGTGTAATTGGAAAAAGAGGGGATCATGATACCCGACACCAAGGCTAAAATCCCAACAACAACCATTAACTCTATCAGTGTGAATCCATATCTGTAGCCGTGGGGCAGTTGCATATATAAATATTAACACAAAAATTAAGGGGAAATCAGCAAAAGATTGGTGCCCAATTCATATTTTAAAGGATCGTTTCCACCGTCATTTTGAGGTTCTTCGGTTAGATACTCCATTCTTGCCGATATTTCATACCCGCTACCGTTTTGTATGTACTCGTAGTAATATGTCAGATCATTTATCGGATCTGTAGGGTACTTAGGTAAGTAGTCCGAAAGATCCGCGGGGATCCACCCGGAAGTGGGGGAGTATACGTTAGGAGAACCGGCGGGAGTTGTTATGCTTGTGTATAAAACATTCTGGGAGCCTGGGTAACTTTGACGATCAATTCGATATTCGTTTATTGCTCTATCCAGATTTGAGATGTCTGACAACCGTTTGTTGTCGCGGGCTTTTGCTTTTGAGGCTGAAGGAGATACAAGGGAATACACAACACCTAAAAGGATTAACAGCACTGCGGATACTAGAACAACCTCAAGTAGGGTAACGCCGCTGGGGGAAAGAGGTTTTTTAGAGTGGGTTTTGAACTGCATAGCAGTTTGATGAACAGTTACACCCCCACCCTAAGCCCGTTGGAGGATTTGAACATATATTAGTAAAAGTACTGCATCTAGAATCTGCTGCTGATTCATCAATTTCGGTTTTAGCAAGCAAAATATACCTAGACGCACCATCAGATCTATAAGAATAACCATATGGAGAGCTACAATTGCCTGAACTAAACACGGCCGTACCAAAACTCGGGTCGGCAGGTAGTTGAGAGATATAGGAGGAATTGAGTGTTGCACCCAAGCCGCTGGATGTACTTGCGCTTATGTAAGCACCTCCCGAGTTAGGGTAACGCCTGAATTCTGTATAATATAGTTCTAGAGCAGTTTGTATCTGCTTAAGTGCAGCTTTTCTTTGAGCATCCCTTCCTTTTTGTCTAACACCTTGAACATTGATTGCATTAAGAATAAGACCGCTTAACACACCTATAACTGCCACTACGATTACGAGTTCTATCAGCGTAAAGCCTTTTTTGTTTTTTTTCAGTGTAATAAGAAACATATACAACAAATTAGCAACCTACTCCAGTTTGAACAACCACACACGTACCAATATCATTACCTAAACCACCAGATACACAATTACGGTTGGAAGGACAATCTAAAACAACCCCAGCACACTCCGGCCTTCCTCCTGTGTATGAAGAATCGTATATATTTATTATTTTAAAATACCTGGTGGTGTCTGACGCTTTCTGAACTGATAAACAAACAAAATTAATCGATCCTTCAGTTACCGTATAGTATGTATATGGAGACCCTGGCCAATTGCTCAAGTATTTCGATAACAATGTTGTACTTTGGGGGGCCCCGTTATTGTTCGCCGGGTAACTTCCTTCACCTGCATTGTAAGCCTCTATCGCGTTATACAATCGTTGAAGGTTGGAGATCCTAACTCCATCCTGGGCTATTTCGTTCTGTCTCCTTGGGTTAACTATACCAATGAGTATTCCAGACAAAATACCAACAAGCGCAACCACCATAAGCAACTCAATTAAGGTTAATCCATTTTTTCCACGAAACTCTTTCATACATCCAACCGCGGCCCCGCAATAGGTACAACTGCGGGGCCAAAACTTATTAACGAAAGGTTAATACAAAGCGGTACATGTCGTACCAGCCGGGTTGCACAGATACATCTTTGAGTCAGACGACCTATACATAAACATATCACTGCTACCAAAAGCTTTAGCCATTATCCTGTAGTTGGAAGTGGTAGCTGCCCAGGCACAGTTAGTAAAGTCAGCGGCATCGCCACCACAATAGTAGTAGTAGCACTGGTTAGCTCCGGACCCATTCCATCCATTAGCTGCACATCCCGCAGTCCCACCTGTAGGCAGTGGGTTGTTTGCCACTTGAAAAGTACAGCTAGCATCGTTTGCAGTTGTGCAGGGCGCAGGCGTACCAGTTGTGGTAACAGACGACAAACCCCCAACAAATTCATTCTCATCGGGAATCCTTCCAAAAGCACTTACGTAAGCTGAGGTTGCAAGTGCCACTTTATTTATAGTCGCCCTTGTATTGGCGTCCCTTGCTTTATTCTGTTGCGCAGTAGGGTTAATAACCGCAATCAAAACACCAGCCAAAATCCCAATAATAACGATAACCAGCAACAACTCAATCAAAGTAAAACCCGAAGCAGCCCTGAGCCTAGAGTCCTTCAATAAACGTCTCATCTGCTTCTCACCCCCCTCCTAACTGCCAAAATATTTTTAAAAAGTGATCTAGTTTTGAAATTGGGCAGCATAGTATTTACTAATAAATAGTAGCCTTTTTACTCCCGCCTTGTCAATGAATTAAATAACAAGCCGTATATTCTTTCTCGGCGTCAAATTATTAGGATATTTTTTCATTTGTGAACACTGCGTGACCAAAGAAAGAGGGAGTTATATTGTGTGGTCTTTGCACAACGGCTTTTGTTACCTTTACTTCTCCGTCCTGCGCAAGCTCACCTCGGTAATATAATCTGTAACCTAAAAAGGTAGAGCATTAGAATCCATATGCAATTAGATGATACAACACTACCTCCCAAAGCCATTAAAATCTGCCTGGTAAGGCATTATTCTCCATTTTTATATATTCAATAACCACATCCGGTTTATTCCAACAAATCCTAAAGGTATTCATAACAATAACAACACACCCACTCCAAGAAACTAGGATATAACTCTCCCATATGCAACTTTTGTTTTCTAAAGAGGTAGCTTATTTTATAAAAAAACGCGGGATAAAAGAGCGAAACTTATACAAAACCACAGATGAATAAACTTAACAAAGCAACAACAAATTAAGCGCTCGCGAACCTTCCCACTTCCTCAACAACCTTATCGGGATTTACCTCAGACTTGATGAGGTACCCATCGGCACCCAGCTTAAAAGCCTCCTGGATTATGTGCTCGCTGTTCAGGTTGGTAAGAACAATCACGGGACCCTTTTTCATCTCCGGCATTTCCTTTAGATCTTTGAGAATCTTAAGGCCGTCCTTTCCCGGAAGCATTATGTCCAAAAGTAGCAGTTGCCAATCAGTGTTCCTCAGCTTGTCTTCGCCAACCTCTCCGTTAGGAGCCTGGTCTACAACATAACCAGCGTTCTGAAGAACTTCGGCATAGATAGTTCTAATATCCTGCTCGTCCTCAATTATAAGTACTTTGTTTTTATTTTTATCTAACATATCTTATTTATAGCACACCCCGCTATAGTCAACAATAAAAATATTTTGTTTAATATACATAATGCCTGACAGAATAGTAGAAATCAAGGAAAGTGAAATACTCAAGCTAATAGATAAAAACCGCGCTCTTGACGCTACTTATAAATTGGTTGAGACAATACTTGAAACCACCGAATTTGAAGAACTCACCCAAAAAATTGCGGACATAATCCCAAATGCCCTGGGATATGAATTAGGAATGCTTGCACTAATAGATCAGAAGAGCAACGTCCTAAAAAAGATTTCGCTGTCGCGGGGTATGGGAGATATTGAGAAACAAACGCAGATAGAAGAGTTTTTTGGAGATTTAACAATTCCCTTCGGGTATCAGGATAACGTCTGCATTCAAGCAATAGAAACCAAGAAACAAATAGTGAGTCCCTACCTTTGGGACGTTTTCAAGCCAACGCTAACAAAGCAGCAGGCAGAAGGAATACAGGAGATAACAAACACCCGCGCTCACATTGTAACTCCCTTGTTTTCACATAACAGGGTTATAGGGGTGTTGATTGTGAGCTTAGCAAAAGACGCTGACAAAGTTACAGATTTTGAAAAAGAAATGCTCAAAAAATTTTCGGAGAGCGCGGGAATCGCTGTAGAAAACTCAAAATTGTACACAAACCTTAGGAGAACAAAGGAGGATCTCCATAAAGCCTACGAAAACATGAAGGTTCTCAATACCTTAAAGGACGAGTTTCTTTCAGTTGCCTCCCACGAACTGCGAACCCCCATGACCATTGTAAAAAGCTACTTATGGATGCTTGAGAAAGAGAAAGCGGGAAAATTGAACCCAAAACAGCTCGAGTACCTCAACAAGGCTTTGACAGGAACCCAAAGGATGATATCCCTAATAAACGATATGCTAGATATCTCAAAATTTGAAAGAAAGAAGGTGTCATTTTCAATTACACAAATTGATCTTGTTTCTCACATAAGGGATGTTTTATCCAACTTCGACGTTAGAGCGGGGGAGAAGGGAATACAACTCATCTTCAATCCTCCACAGGAAGAGATATTTGTTGATGCAGACCCGGAAAAGCTTAGAGATGTTTTCATCAACCTCATTGAAAACGCAGTCAAATTTACCCATCAGGGAAGCATTACGGTGTCAATTGAAGAATACGAATACTTTTTCAAGGTGTTAATTAAAGACACCGGCGCTGGTATAGATAAAAAGGATCTTCCAAAACTCTTCCACAAATTCGGAAGGATAGACAACAGCTACACAATAGCTACTGACTCGGGCGGAACTGGACTTGGCCTATACATAGTAAAACTTTACGTTCATGGAATGGGCGGTATGGTAGGAGCCGATTCGGAGGGCTTGGGTATGGGAAGTACTTTTTGGATTACCCTGCCGAAAAATAAAATCAAAAAGTTCGGGGTTAGTTTAAAACAGGTTGAGATACCAGTTTAAGATCTGGGACCCCCACACAAAACACAACAGACTCCCCAGTATTAAAAATGGTCCAAAAGGAACAACACTTTTCAATGTTTTCTTTTTTCCGATAACAAGTCCTATGCTCACAACAGCGCCAATAAAAAACCCTAAAAATATCGCAAGAAAATTATAGGGAAACCCGTTTACCAAGCCAACCAATAGAGCCAGCCTTATGTCTCCTCCGCCCATTCCCTTGCCTTTTGTAATCCAAACGATAAAGAAAAAAAACAATGCTATGGCTAGTGCCGAAATAAAATTAATTCCTAAAGTCCGAATAGCCGCCATTACTTGATCTTCAAAAAATCCTACTTTAAGAAGATATTTTCCAAAGTCGTCGTTTTCCAATTTAATTTTGAAGTCATATAAACTAATAGCGGTTGATATAATATTAAACAGAACAACAAAAACAATAGCAGGCAAAACGATTTTGTCTGGTATTAAGAGATATTTCAGGTCAGTAAGCAAAAGTATTTCAAAAAAAGAAAAAACAACCACCAAAAACACAAACCCTGCAAAGTTGCTAAATGAAAAATCAACAAACAGTTTAAATTTAGAGATTTGCGAAGCCAAAACCACCAACAGTCCCGCAAGAATCTCCGAAAAAGGGTAGTACCAAGAAAGTGGTTTTTTACATTCTGAGCACTTTCCACACTGTATTATAAAAGACAAAAGGGGCACTAAATTTTTCACCTTTAGAATATTTTTACAATAATCGCATTTGGAGTGCCCAAAAACTATTTTGCCTCCCTTTACGACTCGGTCAGAAACCAAGTTTAAAAAGGAACCAAGGAATAATCCTAAAACAAATAAGGATATATAGCCAACGTAATTCCAAATCATTAAAGAATTCTCGCACTTTTTTTCGCACAACACAACAAAAAAGGCTCCACAGAGGAGCCTTCTTTGTTAATTGCCGGCAACCAACTAAGGAAGAATCGTCAAACTTGTTCCCATCTCGTAAGCGCCGTTATTGTTACCTCCATCTGTCGACATCTTGGCTTGGTTGTCCACATGCTCAAGAACAACATTCACTTCAAAATCTGTCAATGTAGAACCATATCTGTAGATGTTCGGAGAAGTGTTAAGGGGGTCAATCGGCAACGTAGGAATGAACTTTGAAAGTCCTGTTTTCCCTGTAGGTATAGTGTATTTCACAAAACCATTACCATCTAAGTCTCTGTCGCCGGTATCGCTGGTACAATCGGTACAGTTGCCCGTAGCAACAAGAGTTATTTCACCGTCTGCAAGGGCGAGATTGATTGCCTTAACCAATGAGTCAATATCGGACAGCCTCTTTGAGTCTCTTGACTTCTGGATCATCGACTGAGGATTAATTGCAATCAACAGAGCGCCTGCAAGGATAGCAACAATGGCAATAACCACCAAAAGTTCAACTAGAGTAAAACCTTTTTGTTTGTTCATATTGTTAGTTAAAACTTTTCACCTCCTTACTTTTTCAAGTTTCAATTTCTTATATAGATGATGTGATCTTATATATAGGTGTGATGATGGAAATTATCAAAAATCCAACCATAACACCCAACATAATAAGTATAATGGGCTCGAGGGCCGCAGACAATCCCCTGACCCTATTGTCAACCTCTCCTTCATAATAGGTGGCAACCCTATCCAAAACCTCATCCATCCTTCCTGTCTCTTCACCAACAGTAGCCATTTGGGCTAAAAGGGGAGGGAATTGTTCGGAAGCTTTGAAAAAACTCGAGAGAGAAGTACCTTTTTCCACTTGCTTTGCAGCATTCAAAACAGCAGCTCTAAATGTGGGGCTTGACATAACAGTAGAAACAATGTTTAGAGCCTCAACAATAGGCACAGCAGAATTAATCAGCAGAGCTAGCGTCTTGCTAAATTGCGCAAAGTCCCTATCTTTGTTAATTCTTCCGAAGACAGGAAGTCTCATTACTATTTCGGCAATGTAATATCGTCCCTTTTCACTCTTAGCGTAGTACCTAAGGGCCAAAACACCACCAATTATACCTACAAGTAATAAAACAATATTTTTGGCCATAAAATTGGAAGTTGAGATCATTATTTGAGTTATTTTCGGAAGCTCCACGTCCATATTTGTGTACATTTCAGAAAGCTTGGGAACAACAAAAACCATCAACACAATAAATACGCCAATCATGGCGATCATAACTACCGCAGGATATATCATTGCCCCCTTGAATCTGGAATTTAGTTCTCGTTGCGCCTCCATATTATCAGCCAATCTCTTTAGTATTACATCCATCTTTCCAGATGATTCGCCGGCCCTTACCAAAGCTTGATATGTAACAGAAAATACATCAGGATACTTACCTAACGCTACAGACAAAGAAGCTCCGCCTTCAACATTTCTAAGTATATCGTAAATTACTTTCTTGAAATTTGGGCTGGTGGTTTGAGCGGCAAGAACTTCCAAAGCTCTTGAAATTGGGAGGCCTGCCGATATCATCGTTGAAAACTGACGGGTAAATGTCACAACATCCGTTTGCGAAATTCGGCGAAAGTTCAAAAACGTATCAAAAATCGTCTCACGCTTTTCCTGTATAGAAATAACATACAAGCCCTGACTTTTAAGGAGAGATACTGCAAGATCTTTGGTTCTGGCGTCAACGGTTCCACTTATCGTCTTGCCGGCCATGTTTTTCGCTGTGTATGTAAAAAGAGCCATATCTACCTAAGCATTTTAGAATCAATTAACCGCCTAAACTCTTCAGGACGCATTGTATATTTAATAGCCTCTTGAAATTCCACTAAACCATTGTTCACCAAGTACGCTATAGATCTATCAAGGCTCACCATGCCGACCTGTGAGCTGGTGTTGATAACGTTGTCTATCATGTGCACCTTGCCTTCGCGGATCAGATTTCTGACAGCGTCATTCGCCAACATTACTTCAACCGCCGGAACTACTCCTTTGGAAGGAGAGGGTATTAGCCTCTGAGAAATAACCACTTCAATTACTTGGGCTAGTTGACTTCTAACTTGATTTTGTTTTTCAAAAGCAAATGATGAAATTATTCTTTCAACAGTTTTGGGATGCGGAATTTGTGTGCAGTGTGGCAAAAACTAAATGACCGGTTTCTGCTATTTCCAAAACAGAAGACATAGTTTCAGCGTCTCTCATTTCCCCTATCAAGATGACATTGGGATCCTGCCTAAGCATTGATTTAAGAGACACCGCCCAATCATGAGTGTCTAAAAACATTTCCCTTTGCTCAACTAAAGATTTCTTATTGGCAAAAACATACTCAATCGGGTCTTCTACGGTAATGATATGCTCAGCCCTGGTCTCATTTATTTTGTCTATCATAGAGGCGATAGTCGTAGATTTACCATGACCGGTCGGCCCCACAACAAGTATCAAACCAGCCTTTATTTGGCAGATATTTGCCAAATAGGGAGGAAGGTTCAGCTGCTCAAAAGAAGGTATGCTCATAGGAATGTGTCGTAGAGCTGCTGAAGGATATCCTTTTTGGAAAAACGCATTTACCCTAAACCTAGCCTTTGTCCCCAACGCCACTGAGAAATCCAGCTCTTTATTCACTTCCAAAACTTCTCTTTGTTGGGTATCAAGAATTTGAGAGAGAAAGTATTCAACATCGTCAACCATCAAAATATCGTAATCGTCAAGTACAGACAAAACCGTCCTCACCCTCACATACGGCTTGCTTCCAACCGAGATATGTAAATCAGAAGCGTCCATTTGGACCACACGTTCTAACAATTGTGTTGCATTTATTTTCATGTTAACTCCTCAATACCTCTCCTTTATAATCTAAACAACATTACTTTGCCACTCTCAAAACTTCCTCGAGAGTGGTAATACCTTCTACAACACGTAAATAGCCGTCTTGGATTAGAGTAAGCATTCCAAGTTTAATAGCCTCGTCATGAATAGCCTGGGTCGGCGCCCTCTCAATAACCAAACGCGCAATTTCATCAGTCATGTACAAAAGTTCAAATATTCCGATCCTGCCTCTATACCCCGTGTTTCCGCACTTCGGGCATCCTTTTCCTCTTGAAAGCTTTACTTTGCTACTTTCTGAAAAAGCCTTAAGTTCTTTTGCTATCTCCGGGTCGCGACCTAATAGAACTTTGTTGGTCTCAATTTCCTGCATCACCTTTTTTATACTATTTTGAATCTCTTCAGGCGGCTCGTATTCCTCCTTGCAATCCTGGCAAACTTTTCTCACCAACCTTTGGGCAAGTATTGCATTAACAGTTGAAGCAAGCAAGAAATTTTCAACACCCATATCCAAAAGCCTAGGCAAAGCTCCTGCCGCCGAATTAGTGTGCAGGGTGGATAAAACCAAGTGTCCGGTAAGGGCTGCATGAACTGCAAGTTCAGCAGTTTCACCATCACGAATCTCGCCAACCATAATAATGTTGGGGTCCTGCCTAAGAAAAGATCTCAACCCATCTGCAAATGTAAGTCCGGCCTGCGGGTTAACTTGTACTTGATTTACACCCGGCACCCGAATTTCCACCGGATCTTCAAGTGTGATTATATTGACACGCACCGTATTTAACTTGCTCAAAGCCGAAGCTAGGGTAACGGTTTTTCCTGAACCGGTAGGTCCTGTAACCAAAAGCATCCCGTTTGGCTTCAACGACGCTTCCTCAAATTTCTTAAGTGTGGAGCCGCGCATTCCTAGGTCCCGGAAAGAAAAAACTGTTCCTTCCTCTTTAAGCAATCTAATAACAACTTTTTCTCCGTATATAGTAGGCAGAGTAGATATTCTCAAGTCTGTTTCATTCTTTCCAACCTGAACTTTGAAACGTCCATCTTGAGGGATTCTCTTTTCATCAATTCTTCATTGACGCCAAAATTTTTATCCTTGCCACAACAGAATCATGCATTTCTTTAGGTAATTTTCTCTTTTCTTCTAAAATACCATCTATTCTGTACCTCAATCGTGAAGATTCTTCTCCAGGCTCTATGTGAATATCAGAAGCTCCAGTCTTTACCGCGGTTTCTAAAATCATTGAAACAATTCTTGCAATTGGGGCATCTCTAATGGTTGCGTCCGTTATTTCACTTCCACTTTCTTCAATTTTTAGAGTCGTTTCCGTGATCTCTTGAAGAGCTGCAGAGATTTCCTCTCCAAGTTCCTTGCCTTTTTGCTCCTTCAAGTACTTTTTCAATCGTCTTCTCGGTGGTGATGTACGGAACAACCTCATATCCTGTCTTTCTTTCAATAAAGTCAATCGTCTGCAGATCCAAAGGATCCAGCATAGCCAAAGAAAGTCTGTTTTCTTTTAGCTCAAAGGGAACAAACTTGTACTTCTTGGCAACATTTAGGGGAACTAAATCCATTAGATTCGGATCCACCTGCTCAACAGTAAGGTTGATAAAGGGCACGTTGTAAACCACACCTAGTGCTTCTGCAAAGTCTTCCTGCTTTACATACCCCCTGTCTTTTACTATTTGCTCAATGCTTTTTCCTGTATTAACATTTTCAAATTTTATCGCTGAAAGCTGATCCGAGTTTATCAGCTTTTTTTTCATACAAGACATCTGCGACTGTTTTTAATGTATCTGCTTTTGGCATAGGGCAGTTAGCTTCTACTTAAATATGTTAGCAATTCGCGGCGACACAAGCAATAAAATAATGAAATTATTTCCGATCTCAACTTACCGCAGACTCGTTACATATAAAGTATAATACCCTTATGGGAAAAGCGGGGTACTCATCTACGGAGGTACTTTTAAAGATAGGGTAGAGATCTTGAGGAATCAGGGAATCGTTCATTTAGAAAACGTTTCGGATCCCGACCTCATAATAATAGAAAAGGACAAAGAAAGAAAAAGCATTGGGATATCAGCTTCCAGAGAAAATAAAAAAATTCCTGCAGGAAAAACCGTTAAACAAGAAGAAAAAGACGGTTGTCATTCTTTCAGCAGAACTCATGACACCCGAAGCTCAAAACGCGCTCCTCAAGATACTGGAAGAGCCTCCCTCCTATGCCGAGATTTTTCTTTTGGCTAAAACCGAGAATTCACTTTTGGACACGGTAACTTCAAGATGCATAAAGAAAAAAAGCAGAGGCGACGGAAAAGATATATTGGAGGTGACTACGAAATAAATGAAATTATAAGCAATGTCTCTAGGACAAAGACTTGATAAGGCAAAAGAAGTATCAGATCTGGAAAATGAAGAGATCATAGATATGCTTGAAAGCTGGGTTATAGATTTAAGACTTAGCAGGCCCGACAATAAAAATCTATATAGAGTTAAAAAGATAGTAAACACCAAAAAAAATCCTTGAGGAAACAAACGTCAACAGGCGCTTGGCGATTGAGTCACTTTTGCTTGATTTATAGGCAAAAACTAGGCAACAAAGTATTGAACAAAACCTCCAACTGATATACAATCACGTGGTTATGGCTAATAATTACGACGAATACAGTTCGGAACAGATCCAGGTTCTAGAGGGGTCTAGAACCTGTCAGAAAAAGACCTGGAATGTATATCGGGTCCACAGGCCAAGAAGGGACTTCACCATCTCGTAACAGAGGTTGTAAATAACTCAATGGATGAGGCCATAGGAGGGTACGCCAACCACATCAGACTTGAATTCACAGAATACGGCTCCTGCATAGTTTACGACAATGGAAGGGGAATTCCCTATGACATCAAGAAAGGCTACGGGATAAGCGCCCTAGAACTGGCCTTCACCAAACTTCATGCCGGAGGAAAATTTGGCGGCGGCGGGTACAAAGTATCAAGCGGTTTGCATGGGGTCGGGGCGTCAGTAGTCAACGCTTTGTCAAAGTGGTGCAGAGTAGTGGTAAAAAGAGGAAATGAAACGGTTATACAGGAGTATGAAAACGGTGGGAATGTCATTAGACCGGTAGAAAAAATAGATATCTCAAAGCCTGAAACGATATCAAAAATTAAGGGTGCGGGGTGGGGAATAGATTTTTAACAGTTGGAACTATGAAACTGGTACAATTGTTGGAATTTTTGCCCGATAATAAAATCTTTGAAACGGTTGACTTTGATTACAAGTTTTTTATCAATCAACTAAGGGAATACGCCTACCTTACTGCAGGAGTAAAATTTGATCTCATTGATAGAAGGAGCGAACAAAAATATTTCCTTTTACTTTGAAGGCGGGGTAAAAGCATACCTAACAGCCCTAAACAGAAACAAAACCGTACTGAATCCAAACATTTTCCATGTCAAAAAGGATTATGAAGATGTAACAGTTGAAGTCGCTCTTCAGTACAACGACTCTTTTACCGAAAACGTGATTACCTTTGCAAACCATCTTAAAAACTCCGAGGGGAGGTACGCATTTGACAGGTTTTAGAACCGCGCTCACCAAGTGCGTAAACGACTATGCAAGAAAAGCTGGGTACCTAAAGGACAAAGACCCCAACCTATCAGGGGATGACTTGAGAGAGGGTCTCACTGCAGTTATTTCTGTCTCCTTGGATTCAACGTCATTGCAGGTTTGAGGGTCAGACTAAAGCCAAACTAGGGAACACCAACGTAAAAATCGCAGTTGAAGCAGTAGTAAAAGATGCTTTAGAAACCTTTTTTAATGAGAACCCTAAAGATGCTCAAGCAATCATAGAAAAAAATATCTTGGCCTTTAAAGCAAGGATGGCGGCGAAGGCCGCAAGGGATACTGTCATAAGAAAAACTGCTTTGGAAGGCGGCGGGGTTCTACCAGGTAAACTCGCTGACTGCTCCAAAAAAGACGCCGATAAAACAGAGCTTTTCATCGTTGAGGGAGATTCTGCAGGGGGGTCAGCTAAACAAGGAAGAAATAGAGTGTTTCAGGCCATATTACCAATATTTGGGAAGATTCTGAACACAGAAAGAGCTCGTTTGGACAAAATAGTTGATAGCGACAAGTTTAAAGCCTTAATTATCGCCATAGGAGCAGGGATAGGAGAGCAGTACAACCCCACCAAGATAAGATACGGAAAAATAATACTTATGGCTGATGCCGACGTTGACGGAATGCACATAGTTTCTCTTTACCTTACATTTTTTTATAGACACATGCCCGAATTGATAACCGGGGGGCATATTTACGTCGCCGTGCCGCCCCTGTACAAGGCAGTTTGGGGCAAGGAGAAAAAATATCTCTTTGACGACCGCGATAGGGAAGAGTTTCTGAAAACACCCGAGGGACAAAAAGCCATAATACAGAGATTTAAGGGTTTAGGAGAAATGAACGCAGACGAATTGTGGGAAACAACCATGAATCCGGAGACAAGAAGGCTAAAACAAATAAGCGTGGATGACGCGGCTAAGGCAGACGAAGTTTTCACAATGCTAATGGGGGAAGAAGTTGCGCCCAGAAAACGTTTCATTCAAACCCATGCCAGACAGGCAAATTTGGACATTACATAAAACATCCGTCAAAAAACATAGGGTTTCGTCCTTGAAAAATGTTTATAATTTTTGTAAACATTCCATTTCTATCGGAGAGAGATCATGGACAATCTTCAGGAAATTACTGAGTGCCGAATCGGTAACCCCCGCATAGTGAAGAGCAACCGTGAGCACACAAGCCATCTGGTTAGAATAGAAGTAGCCATAAAGAACGGTCCTCTGCAAAAAGAGCTTGTGTTTCACATAAATGTTCGAAAGGACGAGCGAGGGTGGCACCCCCATAACCCGACCCTAGAAAGAATCAAGGAAACCATAAAAGAAGAAGGGTTTGATCCTGACACTTTTAACTTAATCATCTTTAAGACGCAGGTCATGAACGCCGTTGAATAAGCCTTTTCGCTCACCAGGCTCGAAAAGTCAATTTTCTTTTCGGGCCTTTTTCTTCTGTTTCCAAACCTACAGAAATGACACCCCATTATATTTGATTATATTGGCAAAAAAAAGATTGACAAACAAACACAACCGACATTAGAATTGGCGCCATGATTGGATTAAAAGAATTTTCAATATTTGAAGTATCAAGTTTGCTTGGAGTTTTAGGAATAGCGGTGCTTGGACTGTTGTACGCACTTTATCTAAAACGCCAGATTTTAGCTATTGCTCTTCCTGAAGGAAAGATGAGAGAGGTGTGGAGCGGTATCAAAGAGGGTGCTGAAGCATACCTTGCGTCTCAATGGCGAATTATCCGAGTCATGATAGGAGTGTTAGTAGTGGTTCTTTTCCTAAGTGTCTGGATTGTACAACCTACTGCCGAAGCTGTAGAAGTATTTGGAAACAATGCAAGAACCATAATTGCTATAGGACGGGCGCTGGCATTTCTAGCCGGAGCAATATTTTCAGCAATGGTCGGACGACTTGGCATGAGGATGGCCATTGACGCTTCAATAAGAGTTGCAACTCTCGCTTCTAAAGGAAAAGCTCCCGAGGCTTTAAAAACAGCCTATCGCGCGGGTACCGTTACGGGAATGCTTACCGATGGTCTCGGTTTACTGGGAGGAACTTTAATTTTTATTTTATTCGGTAAAGCTGCCCCAGATGCATTGCTGGGATTTGGTTTTGGAGGAACGCTTTTAGCTCTGCTAATGAGGGTTGGGGGCGGAATATACACAAAAGCAGCCGATGTTGGAGCAGACCTCGTAGGAAAAGTTGAAGCCGGAATACCTGAAGATGATCCTAGAAATCCGGCTGTGGTGGCAGATTTGGTTGGAGACAATGTTGGAGACTGTGCAGGAATGGCCGCAGACATATTTGAAAGCTACGAGGTTACCATTGTATCATCGCTAATTCTAGGTCTAGCCTTAGCCTCAATCACAGGATCTGTAAAGTGGATAGTTTTTCCCCTCATAGTTCGTGGGATAGGGGTATTAAGCTCAATTGTAGGCACTGCTTTCGTTAAGGGAAAGGCAGGAGAAAACCCACTGCACGCCATTAACCGGGGTTTTTACACCTCTGCAGCAATGTCTACAATTTTGTTCGCTGTGCTCGCACACTTCTATATGAATGAGTGGAGAGCTTTCTTTTCGGTCGTCATTGGAGTTATTCTTGCAATAATAATAGATCATTTGACCGGTTATTTTACCGACTACACTCACGCTCCTGTTAAAAAGATTGCTGAACAGACAAAGAGTGGAGCTGCCACAACAATCCTTTCTGGATTGTCTGTCGGAATGGAATCAAGCGTCTGGTCTATATTGGTAATTGCCCTTACGATTGTAGGAGCAATTGTCATTTATTCAGGGTTCCCCGCCGTATATGTCTTGTACGGTGTATCCTTGACAGGTATTGGAATGCTTACACTTACAGGCAACAATGTCGCAATGGATTCATTCGGTCCCATCTCTGATAATGCCGGAGGAATAGGTGAGATGTCAAAGATAGACCCCAAGGGACAAGCAATACTTGCTCGTCTTGATGCTGCAGGAAACACCACCAAGGCAATTACAAAAGGAGTTGCCATAGGAAGTGCTGTTATTGCAGCTGTTTCTCTATTTGGTTCGTTTATCACCGATGTTGAAAAAGTCAGACCGGGAATCTTGTCCGGAGGAATTAGAGTATCGGAGCCTCTCGTATTTGTAGGTTTGTTAATCGGAGGGGCACTACCCGATGTTGTTCAGCTCCCGCTTAATAGAAGCAGTGTCAAGAGCGGCCTCAGCCATAATTGCTGATGTTAGAAGGCAGTTCAAGATACCGGGAATTATGGAAGGCACTAAAAAGCCTGATTATGCCAACACTGTTGCAATCTGCACCAAGTCCGCTCAAATGGAACTTATGCCCATAGCTCTGCTTGCCGTATTAAGCTCAGTGCTTGTGGGACTGCTCTTTGGAGTAGAAGCGCTCGGGGCATTTCTCGCAGGGCTGATTTTATCAGGCCAACTGCTTGCGGTTTTCATGGCCAACGCAGGAGGAGCCTGGGATAACGCCAAGAAATTTATTGAAGACGGAAACTTTGGAGGCAAAGGATCCGACGCTCATAAAGCTGGGGTAGTAGGAGATACGGTCGGCGATCCATTAAAAGATACTGCCGGTCCAGCCCTTAATCCCCTGCTTAAGGTAATAAACCTAATTTCCGTTATCGTTGCCCCGCTATTGGTGGTAGATATAAATCCGCTAGTTAGATACAGTTTGGCATTGGCAATAATCGTCACATTGGCAAGACTTATGTTCTTCACGAAAAAAACCGCTCTCAAAAGAGATTGTCGTTGAGAGCTAAAAGATCTTGAATTTTTAGAATCTGAAAGCCGCGCTTAGCGCGGCTTTCTTCTTCGCTGTTTGTAGGGCTTTTTTCCCTTTATTGCACTCAAAAACCAATGGAAAGACTTCTTAAAAAGTGTTAATATTGTTTAGTTATGGCTGATAAAGTCTCTCAGATAACAAAAGAGGAAGACCCTAATATTTTTAAAACTGACATTACTCAAGAAATGCAAAGCGCATATCTTGACTACGCTATGTCAGTCATAGTCTCCAGGGCTCTTCCTGACGTAAGAGACGGTCTCAAACCGGTTCAGAGAAGAATAATATATGCAATGCAAGACCAGAACATGACGGCCGCAGGAAAATTCCATAAATGCGCCGCGGTTGTGGGAGAAGTTCTTAAAAAGTACCACCCCCATGGAGATGTTTCCGTATACGACGCTCTTGTAAGAATGGGGCAAGATTTCAATCTTAGGTACCCGTTAATATTTCCCCAAGGAAACTTCGGAAGCATAGATGGAGACCCTCCTGCGGCAATGAGGTATACAGAGTGTAAGCTCCAAAAAATTGCCGAAGAACTTTATTCCGACATTGATAAAGAAACAATAGACTTTGTAATGAATGATCTCCAAAATTACGAACCCTACCTATCTCCCAAGTCTTTTACCTAACTTACTTCTAAATGGGGCAACAGGCATAGCTGTGGGAATGGCAACCAACATTCCTCCTCACAACTTAACTGAAGTAATAGACGGAATTAATCTGCTCATAGAAAAAGCTATAGATATAGGAGAAAAGCCTGGAAAAGAGGATAAGGAAAAAATCGCCAAGTTGGCTTTTAGCTCATCTGCAAACGTAGAAGATCTTGTTAAATTGATTAAAGGACCTGACTTTCCCACGGGAGGAACAATTTACGACCAAAAGGGAGATAATACAGATGTACGCAACGGGGAAGGGAAGGGTAGTGATGCGAGCCAAAATGGATATAGAAGAGGGAAGGGGCGATAAACTCAAACTGGTCATAACCGAAATCCCTTACATGATAAATAAATCCACACTTATCGCCAAAATTGCCGACCTAGTGAAAGACAAAAAAAATAGAGGGGGTTTCAGATCTTCGCGATGAGTCTAACAAACAAGGTATAAGAGTTGTCATAGAGCTGAAAAAGGAAGCCGTGGTCAAAAAAATTCAAAACCAGCTGTACAAATATACCCAACTTCAAAGCACTTTTAATGCGAACTTCGTGGCTTTGCTCGACAACGAACCAAAACTCATGACCCTTAAAATGATTTTAGAGGAGTTTATCAAGCATAGACAGCAAATTGTTGTCAAAAGAACCATATTTTTACTCAGGAAAGCTCGCGAAAGAGAACATATCCTCCAAGGGCTTAAAATCGCTCTGGATAATCTTGATGCGGTCATCACCTTAATAAGAGGGAGTAAGGACGCGGACATAGCAAAAGAAGGGCTAATGAAAAAATTTGGCCTTTCCGAAATCCAAGCACAGGCAATACTAGACATGCAGTTGAGAAGACTTGCCGCACTGGAAAGACAGAAAATTGAGGATGAGCTAAAAGATATCATTGCAACAATAAAAGACTATGAAGATCTTGTTGCGTCCCCGACAAGAATAATTGAAACGGTACAAAAGGAACTTAACACTGTTAAAGAAAAATACGGAGATGCTAGAAAAACCATGGTTATAAAAGGAAAAGTAGGCGAGCTTTCAGACGAAGATCTTATTGTGGACGAACCCTGCATAGTATCAATAAGCAAAAGCGGATACATAAAAAGATTAAAAGAAGACACCTACAAGAAACAGGGCAGGGGAGGGAAAGGCGTGGTTGGCCAACAATTAAAAGAAGAGGACAGCATTGATACCATTAAAACCTGCTCAACTCACGACTGGGCTCTCTTTTTTCACAAACATAGGCAAAGTTTACAAAATGAGAGTGTGGGATATACCAGAATCCTCAAGAACGGCAAAAGGCACCCCCCTGGTCAATTTCCTTAGCATGTCTCAAAACGAGAGGGTGGAAGCCTTCCTTACGGTCACGGTTGCCGACATGGCGGAGGAAAGAGGTTTTGTTTTCTTTGTCACCGAAGGCGGAACCGTAAAAAGAACAGGAATGCCTGAATTTGCCAACATTAGATCCTCCGGGATATTGGCCATAAAACTAGCCCAGGGTGACAATCTAGCTTTCGCAGGCCTAACCTACGGAGACGATGACATTCTTATCACAACCTTAATGGGCCAATCAATAAGATTTCACGAAAATGAAGTGAGAGATATGGGAAGGGCGGCCGGCGGCGTTACGGGGATAAGGGCTAAGCAAAGGAAACGACAAGGTTGTGGGCTCGGTAATAATTCCCAAAAACGCCAAAAATGTTGATTTGCTTGTTGTTTCAGATAAAGGATTTGGAAAAAGAACAAGCACAACCGAGTATAAAACCCAGAGCAGAGCAGGATCAGGGATACTTACATACAAAGTAACTGAAAGGACAGGGCATCTGGTTAGCGCAAGAGCTGTTTCCACAGACAACGGATCTGACATACTTCTTGCTACCGCAAGCGGGAAAGTTCTTAGAATAAGCACAAAAAATGTGCCTGTTCTTGGCAGGGCAACTCAGGGGGTAAGGCTCATAAAACTTGACCCCGATGACAGCTTAACATCCGCCGCCGTAATTGAAGAGGAGCTTGAAGAAACCGCAGAATAATCTATTCTGAAATTGTGAGATTTCCCGACAAACTTTCAAATTGAAAAAAATATACACACAACAAAAGGTTACCGGTATATTGCGGGGGTTGATGAGGTGGGCAGGGGGACCTCTTGCAGGCCCTTTGGTCGCAGCTGCCGTAATATTGGACATTGAAAAGCTGCTGGAAATGGGGAAAGAAACTCTTATAAATAACGACGTTGAATGGGGGGAAATCAAATCGTACAAAAGCGTAACTGACAGCAAAATCATAACCGCACATCAACGCGAAAAATTAAGCATATTCCTACAAAAAGAGTGCATTTCGTACTCTATTGCAATTATCACTAATACGGAAATTGATGAAAGGGGAATGGGCAGGTGTGTTCCAGATGCTTTTGAAAGGGCAGTAGACAGCCTTAGTATAAAAACCCGATTTTGTAATAACCGATTTCATTAAAATCTCATCCTTCAGCTCAGACAGACAATTGAACATTAGGGCAGGGGATTTAAGAAGTATTAGTGTTGCAGCGGCCTCAATAATAGCTAAGGTCTATCGGGACAACATAATGATTGAAGAAGACAAAAGATTTCCCGTGTACGGCTTTTCCTTTCATAAAGGGTATGGAACGAAAAGGCATTTAGAGGCTCTATCCACCCACGGCCCCTGCGAAATCCATAGAAAAAGCTTCAAACCTGTCAGCCAACTAGTTAATCCTTGATACCACTGACCCCTTGAAGTAGCATAATAGTTGTGTACATAGAAGACATAAAGACAGCACTTAGTTTTGACGATGTTCTCCTGGTGCCACAGGCTTCGCCAATAGAATCAAGAGGGGACGTAGACCTGAGCGTCAAAATTTCAGACAAACTCCAACTGTCCATTCCAATAATTTCAACTAACATGGATTCTGTAACAGGGGTGGAAATGGCGGTAACACTTTCAAAACTTGGGGGCATGGGCATTCTTCCCCGATTCGATATACCCGAAATTCAAGCTCAAAAGATCGCCGAAGTTAAAAAATCGGGAGCTGTTGCGGCAGGTTCTTTGGGCTGTAAATATGGGTACAAGGAAACAGCCGAGCTTTTAGTATCGGCTGGAGCAGACGTTATTTTAATGGATGTGGCGCACGGCCACCTTGATAAATTTATTGAGGCCACAAGATTTGTCGTTGAAAGGTATGCAAAAGCCGTGACAATCATCGCGGGCGTTGTAGCCACCTATGAAGGAGCTTGCGCACTTTTTGAGGCAGGTGCTCACTGCGTAAGAATTGGGGTTGGACCGGGATCAATTTGCACAACAAGAATTGTTACCGGACACGGAGTTCCCCAGATTACAGCCATAGCTGAGGGCGCCAAGGCCGCAAAAAAATTTGGAAAAACTATTATCGCCGACGGGGGCATGAGAAATTCCGGCGATATAGTCAAAGCTTTGGCCGCGGGTGCTTCCGCCGTAACATTAGGGTTTTTGCTTGCGGGAACAGATGAAACCCCCGGCGACATCATAGAAATTGAAGGTAAAAAATACAAGGAATACAACGGTTCAACATCATCAAAAGAAAAAATTAGGCAGTTGAGCAAGTACCCCCCAAGACAAAAATGCTTCTTATACAATCCATACCGAAGGAGTAGAGGCTCTGGTTCCTTACAGAGGCCCTTTGGAAAAGGGTTGTAACAGAACTTCTCGCGGGGGTTAGATCTGGGTTTAGCTATTCTGGAGCCAGAAATATACAGGAGCTTTGGGAAAAGACCAAATTCATACGCATTACACAGGCAGGAATGAGGGAAAGCAACGCTCATGATGTTATGCTACTAAACCGTTAGGAATTAACTGAGAGAGGTAATTCCTGCATCATCTGGGCCCTCTTTAAGATCTTCACCCAAGACCTCCGAAGCTGAAACATCTCCAATATCCTTGTGATACATTCTGTGAACATTTTTCAGCTGCCTATTTGTAATGTGCGTATAAATTTGGGTGGTTGAAACGTTAGAATGGCCAAGAAGCTCTTGCACGCTCCTAAGGTCGGCTCCTTCCTTCAGCAGCCCGGTAGCGTAAGTATGCCTCAGAGTATGTGGGGTAGCGTCAATTGATATTCCGGCTTTCCCGACATATTTCTTAATCATCCTTTCAACACTTCTCACCGTCAGCCTCAAGGACTCGCCATCAAAATCATTGGGCTCCATGTGCTTTCCCGAATACCTGACAAACAAAGGTTTGAAATCGTCGCCTCTTATGCTCAAGTACTTTTTTATCCAACCCCTTGCCGCAGGCGATAAATACACCGTTCTTGCCTTACGCCCCTTCCCGATAACTGTAAACTCTCCCGAGGTTAGGTTAACATCGTCTCTATTTAGCTTAACCAACTCGCTAACTCTTAAACCCGTGCTGTACAAAGTTTCCAAAATCGCCCTATCCCTTATTCCCGATCTTTTGCTCAAATCCTGTCCTTCGAAAAGCCTTCTCATCTGCTCTTCGTTCAACACTTTTGGAACGCGATCTTCGGCCTTGCCCAAAACAACCTGTTCGGGGGACATAACCTCAATCTGTTCTTCAACCACTAGATACCTCAACAGGGCCCTCAAGGCAACTAAAAAAGTCTTCTGCGTTGACCTTTTAAACTCCATATTAGATTTGCTGCTAATTCTTCTGTTTAAATCCAATCTGTATTTTTTTACATTTTCATCTGTAACATCAGCCAGCACCACATTGTCTTTTTTAAGAAAACTTCTAAGCCAATTCAGAAAATCATTGAGATAAAAGTGATACATTTTAAGAGTGTTTTGCGAGAGGTTCTTTTCTATCTCACAGTACTCCAAATACTTCAAGATTACGTCAGAGAGATTTGATTCAAACGATACTTTGGCCATCTTTTTTCAAAAAATTTATCCTGGGGCATTCTAGCGCGTCACCCTTCGTTTTTGTTTTCACTACAACCAAAGGTGGCATCGCATCTTATGAAATATGCCTAAATTTCATTAATATATACAAATTATAGTACATATAGAATAAATATCCCAAAAGTTGAGGGGCGGGTAGGGAACAAAATTAGTTTTTTAAGGCCGATTTTAGATGCGTGAAATTTTAGACTCGGGCCGCGATATATAGACAGAGTAAAGTAGAGTTAAAAAGAGGGAAGTAAAGTCTTATAAAAGAAATAAATAAGCATATAAAGAAATGGTTACGCAAAAAAAATTTGATTGATACAAATGCCTGTTGAGTAGGCCGATTTTCGCAATACACAACACGTCGTATAATGTATGTTTAACGACGTTGGGTCGGGGGTTGAGCCCGTACATACAAAAAAAAATAATGTCAGGGACAATTAATCAGAGGAGAATAAGTGAAAAGAAATTATACAAAGTAAATTTTTAAATTAAAATAAATTACCTAATAATTATTTTAATGAGTAGAAAATAAAAAGAAAATATAAGTTACGTCTCTTTCGTCCTGATATTTTATTTAGAGCCTCATTTACCGAATCCCGCACCAGGAGTTATCCACACCCCCACCCCACCTAAATATATGACAATATTACAAAAAGTTGTCATGACAACCAAAAAAACAAGTAGGCTTCTACGACTTTAGGTCATAATACCATAGAAACTATGACAATTCTACCTAAAATATATGACAATTGTACATAAGTACGTATATCATTAGCACCCTATAGTATTAAATGCTAAAAATAATTAAAAAGAAAATGAAAAATATGATAAAAAACCCTTATAGTACTTCCCTGCTTCACTCACCTATCCGCCCATGTCATGGCCGAAACACAACCATGAGTAATAAAAAAAAGAAACAAATGAAAGCGTACTGAATAATAAACTTTTTATTTATCTCATTTTTTAGATATGCACTGATGTAGCTTAGAAGAAACATGGCCACAGACGACGTAAACAGCGCTTTCAAGAATGATTCAGAAGGGACAAACGAAACCCCTATGACGGAAGCAAAAACAATAAAAGACACCGCCAGAGACAGAAATACCCTCTCCACTACCCCAGTGTTTTTGGCGTCAATGTCGTACCTCGTTACCCAGATTTGATAAATACTGTAGAAAAACGATATTCCCGCAACAATTAGAGCTTGCCAAAAGCTATTAAAGTTAAATTTAAACACTGACGAAACGAGGGGGATGTAAACAATGATTTGAAGTATCAAGCTCCACGTCACGGCAACCCTGTACAAAGGAATCAGCTCTTCCCTACCCTCTATCACAAGAAATATGTTGTCAATCAAGAGAACGATGTAATCCAAAAAAGAAAATATTGCAATAGCCATCATCTTAAACCCAAAGCTGACATTTGGATAAAACATCAATGCCAGAGTACCGCCCAATGCCAAATTCATAGGAAGTAAAAAAAACCATAAAAAAGTTTTTGAAAGTAATGTTAGGATAGTGAAGCTAGAAAAACGGAAAATCCCGTTACAAGTAACATAGCCACTAACAAATTAAGCTTTTGAAATGGAATTATCCCGCTGCTGTGAGAGTATAAAAGACCGGCATAAACCAAAGCGTGCGCGGCGAATCTGTATTTCTTATCAATTTTCTGCGTTATCCTTCTTATCATTTTTATGGTTGCCTTTCCTTACATAACAAAGGGCCATGGCAACAGCATCGTTAGCATCATCTGATTTTATTACCTTCTTGAGCTTCAGGAACTTGCGAACAGCTTCCTGCATAACTTTCTTATCCGATCTGCCATAGCCCGTGAGAACCAGTTTAGCCTCAAGGGCGGTATGCTCAAATATAGGGGTATTTGTACTTGCGGCGGCAAGCAAAACAATACCACGAGCCTGACCCACCGCTATTGCCGTCTTTGTATTTGTATTAAAAAAAAGGCGCTCAACAACCATTATATCGGGGGAATACTTTTTAATTATTTTGGTGAGGTTTTCGTACAGGTAAAAAAGTCTATCCTTAGGTTCCAAATCTTTAGCGGTAACCAAAACATCGCTTTCTATTAAATCAAAGTTGTCCTTGCGGCTCACACGCACAACCCCGTATCCCAGTCTTGCCGTACCTGGATCTATACCAAGAACAACCATATGCTCACTCTTCGTCCGGCAAAACGAAATTTACATAAACATCCTGGACATCTTCATGGTCATCAAGCTCCTCTAGCAATGCCTCCAATTTGGATGCGTAAGCCTTGTCGTTAATCTCAACAGTATAAGATGGGTTGGACGGATCGGGATTAAAAATATAAGCTGTACTTCCTGCGCCCACCTAAAGATCCACCAAACCTGCTGAAAATATTTCTAATTTCGGAAACAGTTCTATTCTTATTATCTGTAAGCGCTGTTATATAAAAAAGCCTCGCCGTTGGGGCCAAACCCCCTCATAGATGGCCTCTGAGTAACTTTCTCCCCCCCGCCTGACCCGAACCTTTAGCTATAGCCTTATCAATATTTTCTTTGGGCATCCGGGCTTCTTTAGCTTTTTCAACAGCCAACCTTAACTGGGGGTTAGAATCCGGATCCCCTCCTTTTCTTGCCGCCACAGATATAAGACGACTCATTTTGGAGAAAATCTTGCTCTTTTTTTGCATCGGTAACCTCTTTTTTTCTTTTTATATTTGCCCATTTAGAATGCCCCGACATACTTGATATGTTAACATTTTTGGACTCTAATAAAAAGTTGACAAAAGACTAACATTTATTATGCTTGTAGGCATGCAATTAAGCCTGGCTATACTGAGCAAGAAAGCGATCGAGGCGGCGCTAGCTCACGATTGGCAAAAAGCCATCGAACTAAACACACAAATTCTGGAAAAATATCCCAATAACCTAGAAACAAAAATTAGGCTTGGAAGGGCTCTAATACAGGTAAAACAGTTCGAAAAAGCCAAAAAAATATTTAAGGAAGTGCTTGCAGTTGACCCAATAAAACCCGGTTGCTTTGAAAAACCTGGAAATTGCTAAAAACAAAAAGGTTCAAGTGAAACATGAAAACGGCGTAGACTCAAATCATTTGCTGAAAGAACCCGGCACTACCACAGAATATACCGCAACTATAAGCGCAAAGGGCTTGACAGGAAAAGACTTCGCCATCGGAGAATCCCTAAAATTTAAGATAAAGAGAGAGGGGCGTTGAGGTTTATAAATATAAAAAAGACAAGGAAGTTCTTGTTTCAACAATAGAAGACAGTGATTTGGTGGCGAGATTGTACAAAGCTGAGCATCTAGGAGCCAACATAAGCGGCTATGTGATTAGGTCAGCGGAAAAGTCAATTGTGATGATAATAAAATCATCAATTCCTGTTTTCAGGGGTGAAAAGCAAGACATTAGACCCTACATAAAGAAAGGTCTGGACGATATAGATACAGACTTGGAGGATGAAGAACTCGAAGAAGAAATAGAAGTTATTGAGGAATAAATTACCTCAAATCATCCTCTTCCAATATATTAGCAACATATTCCTTTTGATCCTTAGGTGGTTCAACAGATACTTTTTTTTCTTCTCCGAGCTCTTTTTTTCTTTGCAGGAGAGAAGGGTTTCTTGAGTTTAAGTTTCTTTTCTCCTTTTATGGTAAGGGGGGCCGGGCTCTGTCTTGCTTTTATCCCTTCAGATGGTTTATTTGTATTTCCAGCTTTTTTCGGCAGCACCGCTTCCCCACTCTCCTTTCCGCTTTCCCTCTCATCGGAAGACGAAATAATTTCCGTTAATTTTTTCCTTTTCAAGGTAATCTAGAGCGGCAAAACTCGCGTTAGGAATATTTTCAGGAATGTAAGCTACGGCTTTATCGTTCAACTCGGCTTTGTGAAACTCAGCTGCAACATCCGATATTCTATATGTTCCCCCATCAGAAAGAAGATACCATTTTCCCTCCTTTTTCGACAAAACTCCCTCTAGCTTTTTTCTCGGCACCTTGTCAATCTGTTTTAAAAAGCTTTTTGCCATCTTCTTCTATCATTTTAAGAGTATCCCCATACACTAATCTGGACTTGGCAGCATAGTTGGCAGGAACCTCGTGTTTGGAACCGTCTTTCCCAACTAGGTAAAAACCATCAAAAATAGCCAGATACTCCGGGCATATTTTTATACATTTCTTTCCTTTTTTTCCTTATCTATGTTGTCTATGATGCGAGAGATTTTTTTCAAGATTCTTATATGCTAGAGATACTACTTTCCTCAGGTCTTCTAGGCTCTTCTCTGAAACTTGATCTAATTCGCTTTCGGTCTTTTTTATCAAACATTTTTTCTTTCCTTTCGCTTAAATTAGTTGCCCGCCTGAATCGTCTTTTTTAAGAGGAATCTCGGACACGCCCCCACTCTCGTTCGCCGGCTTTTTATATTCTTGGGGCAATCGCCATACCTTTGTCAAATTTTGTTTCAATCCACTTATTAATCTTGGCTTCAACATATTCACGCGGACACTCCGTATTTCTCTCGACTCCTCTGTATAACTCTTTCTCTGTTCGGTGTTTTAGGAACGGGAAAATCGGCTCCCAAGGTAGAAGTATACGAGCCGAAAATGGATGCGAAGTCATTCCATCGTTCATAAGCTTCATGTAAACTTGAAATCTTTCTAGGGGAGATTATATCTTCAGCGTTGAAATACGGGGCAAATTCATTAGCAAGCTCACGAGCATCGGGTGCGCCCAGAGAAAAAGCTATAATGGTTCCGACATTGCCGAAAACCGACTTAAGGAGCTCTTCTGGAAGCTGGGCGGTGAATTGGTGAGTCAAATAAAGCCCGAGCTTATACTTTCTTGAATTCAGAGAGTATTTCTTCAAAACTGCCGGTTGCAAAGTTTTGAAACTCATCGACATACAAATAGAAGGGCCGACGCTCGTTGTAGGGAATTTTGGCTCTCTGAAGAGCATAAAATTGTAAGCGCGAAACCAAAAGTGCGCCAAGAAGATCTGCGTTGTCGCTCCGCAATCTTTCCCTTTGAAAGGTTAATTAAAAGAATTTTGCCCGAACTCATCGCGTCACTAATATCCAACGTGGATTTCCTCTGGCCCAAGATGTTGGCGAATTGTAGTTGAGGCTAAGAATCTGTTTACTTTGTTCTGTATGGGAGATATAGCTTCGGTTACAAGTTTTTGGTTGCCCTTCATCTCCTTAAATTCTGTCTCCCAAAATTTCACAACAAGAGGATCTTTCACAAAGTGCAGAATGTAATTTTGATAGTTTTTGTCTTCCATCAAACGGGTAATACCGAGCATATTGGTACCCGGAACCTCCAGCAGGGTTAGTATCGCGTAATTCAAAAGGTACTCAAGCCTAGGACCCCATGAATAGTCAAAATGCTGCTTGATGGCTGCTACGAGCCCGGAAGCCATTAAATTTTTGTTGGATGGATCGTCTATCTCTAATAAATTTAACCCGATTGGCAACTCTGTATCAGACGGGTCAAAATATATTACATCTTCTACCCTGTTATCGGGTATCCTATCAAGGACCTTTTCAATTGTTTCGCCGTGGGGGTCCAAAACACCCCACACCTGCTCCAGCAGCTATATCTTGAGAAATCATAGACTCAAACAAGGTAGACTTCCCCGTTCCGGATTTTTCCGATTACATAAAGGTGCCGCAGTCTATCATCGCCGTTTCGCAAACCGAACCTCACTTTTTTATTTTCTAAACGTCGTCTCTCCTATATATACGCAATTCTCGGTCGGTAGGTCTGCGGGAGGTTCAGATTTTCTTGAATACACCCATGGTATGTTAGGCGTGTCAATAGCCGCGGAGGGAAAGTGAAAAAAAAGTCGCCAGTTCCTCAGTAGTAAGCAAAAGGATTTTATCTTCATCAATACCTCTGTTGCACATCATATTAAGATAGTGGGATTTATTTGAAACCTTGTCCGCAACAAATGAGTTGTTAGAAGTAGATGAGTACTGCTTCAGCACAGCAAGAGAAGTCCTCAAATTAGTTTCAACCCTATCGTGATCCGGACCGGCTGACATAACCCTCACATTAGTTTCAAACCCCATGTGTGACAGCTTATTTTCAATAGCCCTAAGCTCTGTTTCAGTTGAAAGAGCTATCTTAACCTGAATATTGGAAGATCTGGGCGGTTCTACCCTCTCCTTGTAAATAAAAACGCCGGTTGCAAGCCCCGACAAAATTTCGGTAAATTCCCTTGAAATTATTCTTGTGAAATCTCCAAATACAGAACCACTTTTAGATGACATTCCACCCGATTCCCGAACTTTTTGGACATAAGAATACCCATCTTTCTGCCATACATCAGCCACCGGTCTAACTATAAATTGGTACCATATTTCCTCGTCCTCGTTAACTTGGCCTATAGCTGAAGTTAAGGCGCTCAATGTATCTATTTCAAAATCTCTAAAGCTTTTTATTGGGTAATAATATGGACGGGAAAAATCTATTGTGGCTATCTCATAAACTTTTGAGGTCTTTCTGAACTTATCTGCATAGTCTGGTACTGCTTTGATGTGCGCCGACGGGTATTGGGCGTAAACCTGGCTCTCCACAAATTTCGATATTTCAATAGGACAAGTGTAGTAAAAACGGATTCCTTCGGATATGGAGGATACTATTTCAAACGATAAGTGCTCCTGATTTACCGTTTTCTCCTTCAAAAGACCGTGCAACGCCGCAAACATACTCTCCGCAGCTAATGCCGATTTTGTCGGAGAGGACGCCTCATCTTCATTTTTGCTGAACTGAACCTCAAAAACCGCCAAACCGGTCTCTTTTTGAGAGGCTTCATTTATGATGGCTGTATCTATGTTTTCACCATTGGAACGGCTTTTCAGAAAAATAATGAATACAACGAGAAGAAAACACCCGACGGCAATTAATAAGTAAGTCAAAAAACATGTCCTTAAATTTATAATCCCCCGCCCTTATTTGGGACGGGGGTAGAAAGGAGAGAGTACTGGAGCTATACTAATACAAAGCCTCTGCAATGTCAAATCCCACTATCACGGTAATATCCGACCTATCTATCTCATTTTCGTTAAATTTTTCGGCCTCTTTTTTGGTCAAAACGTTCGAAATACCTAAAACCCTGCTAATATAATTAAGGGTGACAGAATCTTCAATGTCGGTAATAATGTAGCTGTTCTCGTAGTTTATAGAAGCATTGGACACACCCACTACTCTACCCCCAGAATTTTTAATAAGCCGCGATCCAAAAGATGCCACACCTGGAATATCAGTACCGTTAAGAATTGAGACGCTGAGCCCCTCCCTAGAAATAGGACCGTCAAAGTTCATATCTAAAATCTGACCATCTAGATTTTCGCTGTCATCCACGTCAGTCTGAGTAACGGAATACCTCGAAATATTGTCTTTAAACAACTCCTGAAGCAAAAGTTACGAGATCATAATACTCTGCCGCCGATAAGTTACTAGTGGTATTTCTTTTTATATCAGAAGCCGCCCTCAAACTTAGAAGTTCCGAAAAAGCCTTTTCCTGTAAGGGAGTCCAAAAGAATGCGGGATGAGGACTCATCGACTAAAAATATATCTATCCACTTTATATCCGAATATTCGCTTAACTACACATTATTAACCGCAACAACACCGTCATCTATAGCAGTTTTAGAATTGAGGGCGCCTAGAGCAAACGCCTTATAAATCTCTTCTTCGCCAAATTTCCCCAGTCATGTCAACTTTTAGACCTAGAGGAATGTCAAAGATGCTTAATTCCTTATTTTCCTTGTTGAAAAATCAAAAATTTAAGGGTTTTTAGAATCACGGGATCAGAAGCTATATCCTCGACTTCAATGTAAGATAGGGTAACTACACCTTCATTTGTGATGGAATATGAAGAAACTGACGCCTGCAGAAGCAAATGTCTGATGCAGGTAATTGTAAAGAGAGTACCCTGCCAAAAAAAGTAATGCCCCCAAAAATATCACACTACCAACCGCCATTTGTGAAAAGTATTTCTTTGTACTTCTGTTGATTACCTTCCTTTTTTCCTTCCCTGAACTTATAGTGCGGATTTTATGCTTCCCAAACTTACCTCCACGAAGAATGGGAGTCTTCAGAGCATTTCTCTTACCATGGGCAGGTACAGATCTCATATATGTTCATACATTACTATATTTTCGGAGCGAATGGAAGATATTCCGTGGGTAAAGGGGATTCAAATTGTACAAAATCATGTAATTGAGGGTCAAAGAATCTAATTTTGGACGCGTGCAACATCATTCTACCGAAAGCCTTTGTGCCAACCATGAGTAAATTTTTAGGACAGTATATTGGATCTCCGGCAATGAACAAATTCAATGCTGCCAAATGCACTCTTATTTGATGGGTACGACCGGTTGTTGGGACAATTTTTTAGAAATGTGTACTTATTTCCACCTATTTCTCTCTCAATTATTTTGGCGACTTTTGTATGAGCTTCTCTACCCTCCCTCAACAATCGCCATTTTCATAGGATCCTTTGGGCTTCTTTTGATTGGGGCATTTATTTCGAATGTATCTTCCTCAGTTGAACCGTGAACAACCGCTGCATACTCCTTCTCTACTCTTCTTTCTTTGAACTCTCCCAAAGCATATTTAAAGAAGTGTTCATCTTTAGCAACAAGCAAAATACCGGAGGTGTCCTTGTCCAAACGGTGCACAATTCCTGATCTGGAGGCGAAATCGCCCACATCTTCATCTTCTGCATCAATAGACACCTCTCTCTCGCCCCTCTCCTCCAGCATATCCTGCAATGTGCGGTTTTTAGCCGTAGTTGAACGATTCACAACCACTCCCGCTGGTTTATCCAACACAAGGTAGGTATCATTTTCAAAAATTATATTTAGTTCTTTTTCTCCCATATCCGATATATTAACAAACCCGAACCCAAAACTACCATCAAATCAAAATATGTTAAAACTAAAAAGACCAAGAAAATTAAAATAGTCCCACACACATCTTGATAGCAACCTTTCAATAAAATTTGCAAGCCCACCCGACACCAGCAGTATAACGCCCACGCACCTAGCTTTAGAATTAAACCCGACGCTTCTATACAGCAAAATAATGAAAATTATTGCTAGAAAACTCAAAAACTCCGGGTAGAAAACATCACAATTCCTTACGGGACTGATAAACGCGGAAAAACTGGGAAAACTATTTATCATCTGCGTGCTCAAGACACGTTGTAGCCTGAGGATAAGCTTTTAGACGAGCCTTATCTATCGGTTTGCCACAAACTTCGCATATGCCGTATTTTCCAATTTTTATGGCGGCTAGAGCCTTTTTCACCTGAATAAGCATTCCTGAACCAACCCCCATCCTTGCATCCGAAACGCTCTTTCGGGTGTCTTCAAGTATAGCCTCATCCATATATTCCGAATTGCCCTCGGTTCTTCCCGATTCTAGATAAGGATCCTCCTTCATCAGCATACTCTGAGTGGCCTGAAGTTCCTTCTCCTTCCTCTGCAGCTGTCTTTTTATAAAATCTATAAATTCTTTTGGCAGATTTTCTGGTGTTCATATATTTTTGGCTCCTATAATACAAATTGAGCAAACCAATAATAAACAATGAAACGTAAAATATCAAATAACCCGGTGATTTAAAAAAAATAGCTACCAAAATAGCTAGGTAAAACACAAAAAACGAAAAAACAAGGCCTGAAACGAACCTATAACCCCTAAATCTCAAGATCCCAAGATAGAAAAGAAGAGTGAGAGCTGCTGTCCACACCATTGAGGTCTGGCCCGTGATGAGGTACTTTCCAAAACTTATAAAGACAAGGAAAAAGCCAAACGCCAAGGAATAAATGTCAAAAATTCTAAATATAGACCAGCGTCGTTTCCTAGAAAAGTAAAAAGCAGGCAAAAATGCCGAAACTAGAATCAAGAAACCCCATAAGGATATCCCGATTCATCTGTAATACAAAGTAGTTGGGCCTATAAACTTGGATATATGAATAAATACGATTTGATAGATAATAAAACAGGCCGCCAAAAATTGTTGAAACCAAAACCATGTCTAAAAAATCTCTCGTCGTCAAAACCATCTTTTCTTGCCTCATACCACATCACAAATAACCAAAATACAAAACCTATCAAAAAGACAAGGCGCATGGTGGAAATTTGAGCAAAACCGAAGTTTAGATTTTCGGATAACAACATCTTACGCTTTAGAAATATATTCTCCCGAACGGGTGTCTATCTTTACTTTATCTCCTATTTTTATAAAAATCGGAACTTTTACTACAGCACCGTTGTCAAGTTTAGCTTCCTTCAGCACATTGGTAACCGTATTTCCCTTATAACCAGGCTCAGTGTAAACAACTTTGAAAACGAGAGAGGCCGGAAGTTCAACTGATATCGGGCCTTCCTTCAAAATACTGCACAACCACTTTTTCCCCCTCGATCAGAAACTTGGGATGAGTCCCCCAAAAACATCTTCTGAAATGCTAAACTGCTCAAAAGTTACAGGATCCATAAAAACATAGCTCCCGTCATTATAAAGATATTGCGCGTTTTTGGTTTGAACATCGGCATCTTCTACTCTAGCTGTTGAAATATAACCTTTTTCAAGAACCTGCCCCGTCACTAAATTTTTTACACGAACCTTTACATTGGCACTGCCCCGGCTTACTTTGATGTGCTCATACTTCAGCACTTTCAGCGGCTGTCCGTTCTCCTGATATATTCTTCCTGTTTTTAGGTCTGTGGCAATCATAAATTATGGTGCCGTGGGTGAGAGTCGAACTCACACGGGATCAGATCCCAGTGGTTTTTGAGACCACCGCGTATACCATTCCGCCACCACGGCAGGCCCTATCATATATTTCTTTCGCAAACTCCGTCCGAGTCAATTCTACCATTTTATAACATGATCTGAGCTTGAAAAGAGGGGTGTTTTACTCCGATTTTATTCTTGAGCCTGGGATTCCATCTCAAAGAATTTCGTGAATTCTGCCTTAAAGAACAGGTCAAACTCACCAGTGGCTCCGTTTCTATGTTTCGCCACATTAAGCTTCAAGTTTGACCTATCATCTTCATTCGGCCTATACAAAAACATAACAACGTCGGCATCTTGCTCAATTGAACCCGAGTCTCTAAGGTCGGACAATTGGGGCTTTTTGTCGCCGCCCCTCTGCTCTACCGCTCTTGAAAGCTGGGACAAGGCCAAAACAGGAACTTTAAGTTCTCGGGCAAGATTTTTTTAAGCCTTGTGAAATTGCCGAAACTTCCTGCACACGGCTCTCGGCTTTAGGAGCGCGTATAAGCTGAAGGTAGTCCACTATGATCAGGTCTATTTTTTGCTCAAGCATGAGCCTTCTTGCCTTTGTTCTCATTTCAAGCATGCTAATGCCGGCCGTGTCGTCAACAAATATCGGGGCCTCGGCGAGTTCGCCTGCCGCCTACTCCGTATTTTTCAAAATCTTCATCATCAAGGTTACCAGTTGCAATCCTCCAATTATCAATCCCCGCTTGAGCCGATATCATTCTGTCAACAAGCATTTCACGCCCCATCTCAAGCGAAAATATAGCTATTCCAAACTTTTTCTCCACTCCCGCATACTGCGCGATATTTAGAGCTAGGGATGTTTTACCAACGGAGGGCCTTGCCGCCAGGATTATCAGGTTTTCCTTTTGGAGACCTGACAGCAATCTATCAACACTTTTTAATCCGGTCGGAATCCCTCTTAGTGCGCCCCTGTTCTTGCTTAGTTCGTCAAGCCTTTCAAATGTAATCTCCAGGGTATCCTTCAGGGGTATAAAGTCTTGGTACATTGCATCTTGCGAAACTGAGTACACTAATTGCTCGGCCTTGTCTAAAACCTCTGCTACTTCACCTTCGTCAAAAGCAAGTTCACCTATCTCTGCTGATACAGATATAAGAGCTCTTTTTAATATAGTCATTTTTTATAAGTTTAGCGTAGGCCTCTATGTTTGCAGCCGTAGGCACAGAGTTCACAAGTTCAGTCAGATAAGCTACACCTCCCACGGAAGCCAAAAGACCCTTCTTTTTTAGCTCGTTTGGTACCGTAATAAGATCGGTGGGCTCTCTTTTTTCAAACAAAGACAAAACTGCCGAATATATGTTTTGGTGAGGTTCGCGATAAAAGTGGTGGGGTCTTAAAAATTCCACCACCTTCACAATAGCATCCTTATCTAATAGCAAGGCACCAAGAACTGAACGTTCCGCCTGCTCGTCGTGTGGCGGCACGTGCACATTACGATTTTGTTCGTTATTTACTGAGACTCTTTTTCTCACAGACATTTTTTAATGGGCAGGTTTAAGAATAACTACCTCGGTCTCTTCCGGTATTTCACCTCTTGAATATATTTTAAGCTTATCATCTTTTTTAACATTGTTTTCAACTCCCATTTCGTCCATAAATTTATCCAGACCACCCAGCTTGTCAAAACCAACTAAATCATCGGTCTTATAGTGCATTGGTATAACAATTCCCGGCTCTATCGCAGAAATGACTTTTACCGCTTTTTTCGGCATCTATGGTAAAAACCCCACCTATAGGAATCATTAGCACATCCACGTTCGGTATTTTCTCTATGGTATCTTTGGAAAGCTCGTGGCCTAAATCTCCGAGATGCATAAGCGTAAATCCATCTATATCAATGTTGTATATCGTTTGGGTTCCCCTTTCCACCCCATTTTTATCATCGTGGGCGGTGGGTATTCCGTATATAAAAACGCCGTTTACTTCGTATTCCCCAGGGCCCTCAATTAAAAAGTTTGTACCCCGTTACTCCACCGATGTTATGGTGGTCATAATGGTCGTGAGTTGTTAGAAGAACATCAGCTTCCAGCTTGGGCAATTTATACCCTATTTTCGGATCGTAGGGATCTATAACAATAGAAACCTCCTTACCCTTGATTTTAAAGCACGAATGGGCCGATATACGTAATTTCCATAGCTCTCATAATAACAACTAAACGTTGACAAGGGAAGCCGGGTTTTCAAAAAACTTGCAAGTATAAATTTTTGAAAAAGAAGCTGGTTCTAACAAATGGTCAAAGTATCATATAATTTCCAAAGAATGCCAAAAAAACAACTGCCCAAATACGTTTCCAACACAATACCAAAAGAGTAATGATAGCTTTTTTGGGAGCACACCTAATATGGGGCGCAGCCACGGCTGTTATAAAGTACACTCTCGATTACATCCCACCTTTTACACCCTTCTTTTTTCTGCGTTTTCTAATCGTGTGCATCTTTGTTCTTCCTATTCTCTCCCACCAACTGAAAAAAGAACCTATTAACAAGAAGGACTACCTTAACCTGTTCTTGCTGGGAGTTTTTTTCTCAAACTGCCCTAGTCATTCCCTTCGTGGCACTCAAGTTCACTACAGCTCTAGATTTGGCAATTCTTGGTGTAATGGGCGCGGTGCTCACAGTATACGCTGGCCACTACTACTACCGTGACAAAATCAACGGCTGGGTCAATTGGGGGCTTTTTTTGGCCAGCGCGGGAACTCTTCTGGTTGTGGTTGAGCCTCTCCTTCTTAGTCACAACAACGAAGTATCGATGCTGGAACGCACTTTAGGAAATATTTTAGCTTTTTTTTATGCACTTCTTTGGGTTGTTTATGTAATCTGGACAAAAGTACACCATGGGTGAAGGCTCGGAAAAAATAAAGAGGACTTTAAGATTTCTCCACCTGCGTCCTATGACAAGAAATTACTCCGCAACAATCATCACTCTCTCCTCTTTTTTTGTCGGGCTCGCAACCTTGACCCCGCTTGCCATTATTGAAAATATGGGAATTGGATCAACCCAAAACTTTGATATTTTAACCATAGATATTAGGGGAATAGCAGGTCTTTTCTATCTTGCAATTTTTTCCTCAATAATCGCGTATTGGCTTAATCAGTGGGCACTGCCACAAGGGAAAAGCTTCTGATTACGCAATATTTAGCTACTTGGCCCCCATTTTTTACTTTCCCCTTTGCTTACATACTGCTTGGGGAACTGCCCAATTCTCTTATGTTTGTCGGGGGGCATACTAATAGCCATAGGCGTGTTCCTGGCTGAGAAAGGAAACCACAAACCTTGTTAATCTGCCAAAAGGCTGGTATACTCACTCACGCTATGAAAAAGGAAATACACCCTAAATTAAATACCGAATGTGTGGTCACATGCGCTTGTGGCAACACCTTCAAAAACAATGTCTACCCTACCCTCTATATCGGTAGAGATATGCTCCGAGTGCCATCCTTACTATACAGGGCAAAGAAGGTTTGTTGACACTGAAAAGAGAATTGACAAATTTAACAGAAAAAATGCAAATAGCAGAAGAGAAAAAGAAAGTGGCCGAAAAAATAAAAACAAGCAAGAAAGCCAAAAAAGGCAATGCCGGTCTAAAAGAAATGAGCGTAAAAGAAATGCTAGCTCAAATCAAGGAAAACGAACAGTAGGTAAATTCGAAAACTCATCTCCCAAAAACAAAAATATGGCAGAAAAAGGAGCCCGCCAGGGATATAATTCTTATAGAGCTGGGGGGGGGGCGTTGAAACGTAAATATGAACTACTACACGGAATATATTAAAAAAGAAATTGAAAAAATAGATAATCTCATAAAGGAGTATGGGGACATGAAAATTACAGCTGAGGATAGCTTAGTTCCCCTTATTGACGAGGAGATATCAAAACTTAAGATCCAGAAAGAGCAACTGGCAAACTCAAACTACGAAAGCGCTGACAGCGCGAAAGTCGCTGATGAAGTAGATAGCGAGGTAAATCCGAACGTTGCTATTCTTGAAATCCGTGCGGGAGACTGGCGGAAACGAAGCAGGAATTTTCGCCCACGATCTGTATCGTATGTACTCCCGCTTCGCAGAAAAAAAGGGATGGAGATTGACCGAACTATTTAGATCAGAAAATGAAATTGGGGGCGTAAGAACAATCTCAACAGAGATCAAAGGCACTAAAGCATATAGATTGCTAAGACACGAGTCGGGAGTTCATAGAGTTCAGAGAGTACCAATTACAGAAGCCGGCGGCCGCATACACACATCAACCGCAACTGTGGCTGTACTCCCAAAACTGGAAAAAGTAGAAATTGACATACACCCTGACGATTTAGAATGGGAGTTTTTCCGTTCCGGAGGGAAGGGCGGTCAGAATGTAAATAAGGTATCTACAGCAGTAAGACTAACACACAAACCAACAGGGATTATAGTGGAATGCCAAGAAGAACGTTTTCAGGGCAAAAACAGAGAAAAGGCTTTGGAAATGCTTAGATCAAGGCTGTATACCGAAATGCAGGAGCAGCAGGTCAAAAGCATTACAGAACTAAGATCGGGCCAGATTGGAACCGGCATGAGAAACGAAAAAATTAGAACTTACAACTATCCCCAAAACAGAGTTACTGACCACAGAGTAAACAAATCATGGCATAACATTGGAATAATAATGGACGGCGAGATAGGCGGAATCCTTGAATACTTAAACAATGAGTTAAAGTAAGACAATCTATCTGAAATTTTCTGGCGCTGCTTCGATTTCAGCGACCAGATTTATCTTCTTGCCTTGCCTGTCAACTGTAAGGCTAATTTTGTCCCCAACTTTGGTTTTGGAAATTACTGAAGATAAAGAATTCTTTTCATTCAGCTCAGTGTCGTTTACTTTAGTAATGATATCTCCTCTTTTTAGACCGGCTTTTGAAGCGGGAGATTGGGGGACAACAGTCGAGATAAAAGCGCCCACCGGCATATCTCTAATCTGGGATATTTCGGGCGTAATCATTGTGTAAGTCACCCCAAGATAAGGCCTTACAATCCTTCCTTCTTTCAAGAAACCATCAAGAATCGGCATCAAAGTATTCACAGGAATAGCAAAACTAATGTTGTCGGCACCAATAGTTGTAGCAACATTTATACCTACAACCTGCCCAGCCGAATTCACAAGAGGACCCCCCGAATTGCCCGGATTAAGAGCTGCGTCGGTTTGTATGACGTTTTCGTAAGTCTTGACATCCCCAAAGCCACTTGTCGCTTGGAGCTGTCTTGATATTCCTGAAATTACACCAACAGTAACAGTATTCTGATACTGTCCGAGGGCATTACCAATAGCTATTGCCATCTGCCCAACCTTTAAGGTATCTGAGTCGGCAAATTCAACAGTCGGTAGATTCCTTGCCGATATTTCAAGAATAGCAAGGTCGGATACTTCGTCAAGATGAATTTTTGACACCTCATAGGTTTTGCCATCATTTAAAACAACTGTATATTCGCCTCTAGGGTCATCTACTACGTGGCTATTTGTAACTATCAAACCGTTGGGATCGACAATAAATCCTGTACCTATTCCCTGGTCGCTGGTTACGGGACCGGTAAAAAAGTCAAAACTAATCGTTTTAACAATTATTGACACAACCGCCGGAGAAACCTTTTCAACAGCCTTTATAACAGTAGACTCCTCATCAACAACTTGTTGTTTGGTCACTACACGAGGGGCTGAATACTGAATCTCTCTGGAACCAAAAAATCTTCCTACCCTGCCTGCGATTCCACTGACCCAAGATGGTGTAGAAATGCGCATTTGGTTAACCAGTGCCTTATCACCGCTATACCTAACATCCAAAATTAAAATTAGGGAAATGAAAAAGACTAGCCAAGCAATCCCGATTAATGTTTTTGAAGGTTTTTTCATACAAAATTACCTCCTCAATGATTTGGAATCATACTACAGCTCATTTGCGAGCTCAAGAGCCGCATCAAGCTGAGGATCCCTCCCTTCTTTTATATCCTCGTCTGTTATATCAACCGCAATATCAGGTTCTATACCGACATTGTGAACCCATTCCTTATCAGGAGTCAGCCACTTAGCGATAGTGATATGAACTCCAGAACCGTCGCTGAAATCCCGAGCATCTTGAATGGTACCTTTTCCAAAGGACTTTTTTCCTATCAATTTTGCGTCAATCTGCGACCTAAGGGCTGCAGCAAGAATTTCAGATGCCGAAGCGCTTCCCTCGTCTATCAAAACAATCACGCGTGGAACGTCTTTGAAACTTCCAGCGGTCTCTGCAAGCATCGGAGTCTGGTTGCCTAACGCGTCTTCCTGATACACTACTGGCTTTCCACCGAAGAATTCGCCAGCAATATGAACAGCCGATTGCAAATAACCGCCAGGGTTGCCTCTGACATCAACAATTACGGCATCAAGCTCCCGCATACTAACTACCAACTCCCCCACCGCCTTGTCCCATTCTTTATTTGTTTCCCCGCCGAATCTGCTTATTCTAATGTAGGCAGTTCCCTGCCCTTTGTCCGTCCAGGTTACACTTGCTACTTTAATAACATCTCTAGTCAAATTTATCTCTCTGGGGGCATCGTTGCCAGTTTGTATTGTCAACTTAACCCGTGTACCGGCATCTCCTCTTATCTTCGCGACGGCCTCTGTAATGCTTATACCCACGGTAGATTCGTTCTCAATCATTAAAATTTTATCTCCTGGCATCAAACCCGCAGCTTTAGCCGGAGAACCATCAAGAGGCGAAACAATTATCAATTGTCCGTCCTTTTGACCAAGCTCGGCTCCTATACCCTGGTATTTTCCGTCAAGCTGTTCCGTAAGATTTTTGTTGATTGCGGGAGGTAGAAAAGAGGTATACGGATCGCCAAGAGCGGCAACCATTCCCTGTATAGCACCATAAAGCATTTTTTGAGCATCAACCGGCCTTTCCAAGTAATCTTTATTCACAATTTCCCAGACCTCCCAGAAAAGCCCAAAGTCTATCTCTTTGTTCCCCGGATACTGATTTTTTATTTCGATTTTCGGAGGATTTTTTTCTTACTTCAAAGATATAACCGCTCTTTCCAAAATAGTAACCTCCGTAGAAAAAACCTACGGCAATAAGAACCGTGATCAAAAATCGCTGAAACTTTTCAAATGGACTCATGTTGTTCATTCGATAATGTAAAAATTAGGCACATCAATTTCCACCGCACCAAGTTCATTACCGAACCTTACAAATATACTAGATCCTGTAACTCTGTCAATCAAACCTATTTTGCCAAAATGAGGCTTCTGCAATACCTGCACTACCTGACCTTTCACCACCTTTTTAACTACTTTGGGCAGCGCTTTTCTTTTTAGTACAGGTTGGGTCTTCTCTTCGGAAAGCTTTCCTTCATTAGAAGCCATTGGTATCCTCAACACACCCAAGTCCCCGTGGAAAAACACGTGCCTGTAGGCGACCGAATTGATGAGCCTGTAGATAAAATCGGGGGTTTCTAATTTTCCAAATCCCGACAATACACCAAGACCCAAATTGACCGATTTTGCATAAGAGAAACTTGCGGGATCGGCGCTTCCTGCTATGACAGCGGAAATTTTCAGGTCATTTGCCTTATTCATTATTTCAAGGTCGGCGTTGTGCCCAACATAAACTATTTTGCCCTGTGTAGTCTTTATAAAATTCTCTAAATAATACTTTTCCAGTATTTCGGTTGGGTTCGGGAATACAACTAGTTCTCCAAAAGCAAACGTGTTCGTTGCGGCTACAAGATCAATTTCAGTCACTTTAGTTTTAATGAGCACTGAACTTTCAGGGACTATATCTTGAACTTCACCCCAGACACCCGAAAGTAGAGTGTATTTTACAGGCATTTCCTCATAAAAATACTCTTGAGATGTTTCATCAAAACTCATATAACCAGGGGCCTCTGCCAACACTTTTTTCCCATATAATTTGCCTATAACATTTCCCTTTTGGAAATATACTTTTTCTCTCACGAACTTGGCCGGTTTCAAAATCTCTTGGAAAATAAATTACATTAGGAGAATGCATACAGTCGCCAAGTTTTTGAAACGGCTCTAATACATCGCCTTTTTGCACAAATAAGGTGCCTTTGTTAGGGAGGTATCGTTCAAACCAAGACCTCTTTGTCATTTATTATTTTTCTAACGACAGGAGCGATCATATTTAAATGCCTCTAAGGGCCTCATCGATTTCTTTCATAAACGCGCTCATTACTTTGGCATCGGAAATCAGCTGGTTTCTTCGCGTGCGCGTATCAAAAAGGATTCCAAGTTTTCCGCCCGTTACTTCTCCCTCAATATTGCCCACATTTCTGTTTTTAATGCTGATTTTGGTGGGGACAGAGACATCGAGAGGCAGAATAAACACCGCACCCCCACTAAGGTCAAAAAACTGGCTTGTTTCAAGAGCAGTTGTCACCAATACCTCGGTCTGCCCAGGCGCAATGACAAACGTACCAACATCCTCTATCATTTCGGAGCAATCTACATCCAGTCCTGAATTGTATTCTTTTATCAGCGCGGCCAAAAGAACGGCATTGTTTTTGTCCATTTTTACATAGTAGCAACCAGGGCTATTAATAAGATCTAGAGCTAACGAATACTTGAAAACCGGCTCATAATCACGTTTCGCAAACCGATCTCCTGTAAAAACAATGGGTTTGTCGGAAGCGGGATCTATGTTTGCCCGCCTCACTTTATCAATAATCAAACCGTCCAAGCTTACCTGATCCTCATAATCACGCGTTATTAGCTGGGGGTAAATAGAAAGATTGGCATAAAACTCATTGTTCGTAAGAAAATTTACAGGTACCTCTGAAAGGAACCTGTCTCTTGTCAGAATAGTGCTTTCATCAACTAATACAGGATAGTCTTCGTTGTGTTTTGAAATAAGAGAATAGGCATCTGCAGCTAATTTAATATTAAGATCCGGCATTGGGAGGGCAATAAAACCAGTTAAAAGAACATCAAAATCGGACAATTTCGTTCTGTTTTCTTTTGCTATAGCATCCAAAACCTGCTTATAAAAAATGTTTTCATCGCAGACGCTGGAAAAAAGTTCATGGGAATAAGAATACGGAAACCTTTGAAATACAAAAGAGCCGTCTGACTTCTCAAGAGCTGTGCTGACACCTGAATAACCTATGTAGGCAGCTAAAACGGGCATGAGTATATAGTATCAGATGGAGTGTCTTTCTGTATATGGGATAAGACCCATATATCTAGCCCTCTTAATCTCTCGAGCCAACTTTCTTTGGTGTGTTGATGTCACACCGGAGTACTTTTGAGGTATTATCTTTCCCCTGTCGCTTATAAACCTCCTTAACACAAGAACCTCTTTGTAATCGGGGGTCGTCCCGGTTTGGGTAAAGTAGCACTCGGTGTTCTTTCTTACTTTTCTCTGCGTTTTTGTTGTTTTCTTTTTTGTCGCCATAGGTTTTGGTGCGGCCCCTGCCAGGCAGGGGCCTGTTGTTCAATTTAGTTTGAAGAATCTAAATCCCCAAGATCTATATCATCAAGGTTTATATCTTCTTCAGGCTCTTCTCCGCTGACAAACTCCTCTTCAGGAATCTCTTCTTCACCTTCGGACCCGTCTTTCTTGGGGGTCAGTATTATCATGTCGTCAATTATTATCTCAGTCTTGTACCTCTTTTTCCCATCATCTCCAGTCCAGTCTCTAGTCTGAAGTCTTCCTTCAACATAAACCTTGGTACCCTTTTTAAGGAGCTGGCCGCATATCTCGGCCAATTTATTCCAAGCTACGATGTTGTGAAAGTCAACAGATTGTTTCTTTTCACCCTGTGTGACCCATTCTCTATTCGTGGCCACCACAAAACTTGCTACTGCGTTTCCCTGAGGAGTGTATCTCATCTCAGGATCTCTCGTGAGGTTACCTATGAGTATTACCTTATTCAGGTTTCTTGATGCCATATCCCTCCAAATGTCAGCTCTGAGCTGTAATTAAATACCGTAAAACTCCATTTATGAGTTTAAGCTTGCTTTCAAATTTTTTGAGTTTGGCGGGCTCCATATCAAAGTTAATTACATCGTAAAAGCCCTCTCTCTGATTTTTAATTTCATAAGCAAATTTTCTTTTTCCCCAGAAATTGGCGGATGTGACCTTGCCCCCAGCCTCCTCAATCATTTCACACACCTTGCCGGACAGTTCTTTAGCACCCTGCTCAGCAAGTTCAATTTTATATATGTTCATTATTTCGTATTGCTTCATATTTTAAGAAAATTTCTTTGCCAACGAGTCTATTATATACATTATGCCTATAGTGTCCACCAAAGACGTCTAATGTAACTAGAATCGATTTAGCCTACAAATAGTACAAAAAAAGTCGTTTTTTGCGCAAGAGGCGAGCTTAAACACTGAAATGAAACTCTACAACATCGCCGTCTTTCATGGTATAGTTTTTACCTTCAAGACGAACCAGACCTTTTTCCTTGGCCTTTTTTAAGCTTCCTAACGGCCTGAGATCCTCGTAATTTATCACTTCGGCAGATATAAATCCGCGTTCAAAGTCTGTGTGAATTTTACCTGCCGCACGGGGTGCTTTATCGCCTTTTGTGAAAGTCCACGCTCTTACTTCTTTAGGTCCCATAGTGAGAAAGGATTCAAGATCAAGAAGCTCATAGCTCTTTCTTATCAATCGGTTTAGTCCCGGTTCTGAAATTCCAAGCTCCTTCATGTAAGATGCGCGCTCCGATTCGGAGAAATCTGCCAATTCCGCCTCTATTTTAGCACAAATTACTAAAGCTTCTTTACCTGATATATATATATTTTGAGTATTAAGAGTACTCAATTTTGATTCGTCTGTGTTTAACACTACTATCATAGGTTTCATGGTAAGCAAATTAAGGTCTTTAAGAAGTTTTATTTCCTCTTTTTCAAGGTTCAAAGAGGATGCAAGATCTCCTCTATCCAAAGTTTCTCTAATTTTTCTTATAACCTCTAGTTTATGTCGCAATTTAGGATCTCTGGAAGTTTTTAACTCCTTCTCAAGGGTGGGAACCTTTTTTTCAAGAGATTGAAGATCGGCTAGGATAAGTTCGGTGTTGATGGTTTGAATATCTTCTTCCGGATTTACCGCCCCCGCTCGTACAACATTTTCGTCAGAAAAGTCGCGGACTACCTGAACTACGGCATCAACTTCTCGGATGTGGCCAAGAAATTCATTGCCAAGACCTTCGCCTTTAGAGGCACCTTTAACAAGACCGGCTATATCATAAAACTTTACTACCGCTGCTATTATTTTTTCGGGTATTTCTCGATCTCCCGATTTGGCTCCGTAATCGTTTCTGACATACTGGGCAAGATCATAAAGACGCGGGTCGGGGACATCCACAATACCAATATTGGGCTCTATTGTAGCGAAGGGATAGTTAGCCGCAAGGGCGGCCTGGCGCCTGAGTAAAGCATTAAACAGTGTTGATTTGCCAACGTTGGGGAGACCGACAATTCCTATGGATAGAGACACAGATTGATACTCCCTTTTGAACCTAGCAAACCGGTTACTATATCAAATAAGTACAAGCAGGGTAAGAATTTTTTTTCTGGTTTGGCGGTTCCAATGGTTAATGACATACGGAGTGATTATATAGTCGGGAGAGGTTTTTGGGAATAAAAAAGCCCCCGAATAAATCTTTGAGATTTAAAACGGGGGGATTTACTAACAAGAGAAGTTTAAGCTTTCCTTCTTTTTGGAGAATCAATTTCCAGCAGGTGAGGAATAAGCTCAAAGAGATTTAACTCGGCAATACGCGGATCGGTATTACTAAGATCTCGCAATTCCTTAAAGAACCGCTCTTTTGAAAATAAAGGGGGTTCCGGAACTTCGATATCTAGCTGTAAGCAAAAAGATGCTGCCGCTTCGTATGACCTGAAAACTGCAATTACAGGCTGCTTGTCGCGCCCTCCCACAACAAGCAAAATAAATCTCTCGTATCCTTCAACAAATCGGACACGAAACAATTTTATCTGTACGGGTAAGTAATCCCGCCTTATCACCATCACTTTCTCCTTTCATCCTATAGAAGTTATGGGATTATACGCCTTTTTACTTGTTACGCAACTTTTTTGCCCTATCAGCAGCTCTATTAAGCATTTCACTCATTCTCTTCGCAATCAAACTTAATCCTTTCACTCCTCCTCTTTGGGCCTGTACGATGGCCCAGTTAGGAATATTGAGATAAAGAGGTCCTCCGGAGTCCTCCCTATCCAGCTTTTTCTTGATATGCGCCGCGTTTTTTTCTTTAAGTGGATCTGCAGTAGTTAAATCAAAATTAATTTTTAAAAAACCATCTTCAGAATGAGCATTATCTTTCAATGCAATGTAAATAACAAAATCTCCTTCTCCCTTCCAATCACTTGTACCGGGCAAATGCCCGATGTAATAAGTGCCTTTTGGTACACCTTGCGGAGGCGGAACCTCCCCCGGTTCAAGACGTTTCATCTCAAAATAATTGCACAGAACATCCATAAGTAAATCCTCACTTCTATGCCCCTCACTTGCTGCCCATCGTCTATAATCTTCCTCTGTAAGTCCAAATTCGTCCCTATCACTCTTCTGTGATCCCTTTTGTGCTTCTTTTTCGGGAGTCTGTACAGAACCTCCCCCACTCGAATTTTTTTCTGTATCTAAACCCATTTACACCCAGTATACCAAAAAGTCATATAAGCTAAATACTTCAATCTAACCAAAACCTTGCAACTCAAACCGCCTCAACTTATCATATATGCAGAATGTTTCCGCCAAAAACTGCCCTGAAAAAAATTACTTTTTTCCTTATGCCGGCAATACTTGCCCTCTCTATGGCACAGCCTTCGTTTGCCGAAAAAGACCCTCCCTACACCAGCTTATCCAAAACCCCAGCCCTTCCCAACGGCAAGAACAATTGGTACGTAACGCCCGTCAATATCGTTCTATCATCTACAGATTTGGGAAGCGGGGTTTCAACTATCAATTACAGAATAGACGGCGGAAGCTGGGTTGTGGTACGCAAATCTGATACTTTAAATCTCGCCCCCAACCCTTCTTTTGAAGTACAAGATCCTAGCTCCTCAATAAACACACAAGCATGGGAGGCGGGGCTTCAAGATATATATACAACCTACAGCCGGGATACAATCTCCCCTCTTTTTGACAGCACTTCTATAAAAATATACGCCAACGCTGCGGGGGTGGCACTCAATAAACAACGCCGCAAACTATGCAGTAGCCAATCCTCTTAGCAGTATGAGCGCTGAAGTCTGGCTGAAAACAACATCGGCAAGCGGAAATGCTTATTTCAAAATGTACGCCGTTTCTCAAGATGTAGAGGGCAATTTTATTTACACTCTTCTTGGCCAAAGTTCCAGCATCACGGGATCGACAGAATGGGTAAAGTTGAGCTTAAACTATACAGTAAGCATAACCGACGCTATCGGTGTTTACATGGATGTTGGTCTTGATGGTGTAGGAATTCTAAACATAGATGGAGTCTCGATAAATAACGCCTTAAAATCTGCAGATACCTCCTTTACGGTGTCTACCGATGGCAATCATACAGTTGATTACTACTCCACAGATCGTTCGGGCAACGTTGAACCAATTCAGTCCGCCTTTTTCAAAATTGATCAAACACCTCCTGGAAACTGGCGCAACTCAAACGCCTATCGTGGGCTATTTGGCCCAAGCGACCATCACTTGTATGTAACAACCGTTGTCGATGACCTAACTTCAGGACTCTCAACCCTGACTGACAAGTACCAGTATCATACCGAAAATAATCCGGGCTACGGAGTCTATTCGGATCTGATGAGGTGCTCAAGCACTTGGCAACCAGGCGGATGGGCTATTTTAATATCACCCCCGTTTCTACCCGGATCAACCACGGCTATCCTGCTTACACCAAAAACGGATTTTTGCAACAGCAACTGGAGAATATGCAAAACTGTAAGGTTCTACGCCGAAGATATGGCCGGAAATTCCGCCTACAAGGACCTTTGTATAAATGGCCCTTGGATAAAAATCAGAGGAGGGGGCATATTTGGAAGTCGTTCGGGAATTAATATGCTGTCAGAATCCAACGAAGCCAATACTGACAGCGTCATAGAAGCCGGAAATTCGCAGGTTAGTTTCTTCACAAGCACGAGGGGATGGGTAGTAAAAGATAATATCATTGACACCGATTTATCCTACAGTGAACTCCGGGGCATGACAAAAGTCCCGACCGAAATTACTTCAACCCTCCCTATGACAGACGGTGTATTCATCAAAAACGGGTCTTTGACCATAAACTCAACCTCTACCCCAAGAAATTACGAGACTACAAATCTAAAACAGGTTATTTTTGTCAATGGAAACTTAAGATTTGACAGAGAGCTGCTGCTCTCCCAAAATGCCGCCGTTCTGTTTGTTGTTTCCGGCGATGTTGAAATAAGGAAAACCGTTTCTGAAATAAACTGCGCCATACACTCAGATGGCACTTTCTACACCGCATACGACACATCAGAAGGTGATCAAACAAGTACTCTAAAATTAAATGGTGTTTTTGTGGCAAATAAGTTCATTTTTCAGAGGACTTTGCAGGGAACAGACAACATTCAAATTCCTTCAGAAGAATTTACCTACAGCCCCAAATACGGATACCTGTTACGCCAATATATTGGAACTAACGCTGTAAGGTGGCTAAAAACAGAGTAACAGCACACAGGGTTGAACATGGATCTGACTAATCAGATCTTTCTCTTTAGCTTAAATTTCCCGTCCGGCAGATCTTCTATCTCATAACCCATATCCATTAATTGCTTTCTGGCTTGATCTGCCTTATCCCAGATTCCGGCCCTTCTATATTCAGCGCGCGTCTTTGCCATATCTATTACTTTTTGGGGCGTTTCGAGGGCAAGATTCTCTTCCATCCTCAAACCTAAAACTGTATCCATTTTAAGCAAAGTTGCCAATTTTTCGGGTTCGCCCACTTCGGCTTTAATCATCTCCCATACAACCGCCAGCGCCTCCGGCATATTCAAATCATCGTTAATCTTTTCACCAAATTTTTTGATAAAATCTTTTGACACTTTTGCCGAAGGATCCCTGCTGTAACTCCTGGCCAGCTCATACAACTTCTTTAAGGCATTTTGAGCACTTTGCAACCCTTCCCAAGTAAAGTTTAACTTACTTCTATAGTGAGAAGTCATAAAAAAATATCTCAAGGCCATAGGGTCAAAACCTTTCTTTTCTATGTCAGTTAATGTATATGCGTTTCCCAGGCTTTTTCCCATTCTCCCACCATCAACCATCATATGTGCTCCATGAACCCAATATCTCACAAACTTTTTTCCGGTGGCGCACTCGCTCTGAGCTATTTCGTTTTGATGGTGTACCATTCTCAAGTCCTCACCGCCGACATGTATGTCAATTGTATTTCCCAACTCTGTCAATGACATCGCAGAACATTCAAGATGCCACCCAGGGAATCCAGTCCCCCAAGGAGATGGCCACTCTTGAGAACGTTTGACACCAATTGGCGAGAATTTCCATAAAGCAAAGTCCGTGGGATTCTTTTTTTCAGGATTTGCTTCCACACGAGCTCCTTCCATTACATTTTCGACCGTGTAACCTGATAATTGTCCATAACTTTCAAATTTTGACGTATCAAAATACACACCGTCAGTAGTTGTGTATGTGAATCCCTTTTCTTCTAATATTTTGACCAGCTTAATTTGCTCCTCAATGTATTCCGTTGCTCTAGTAAATTTCTCGGGCTTCAAAAAGTTCATTTTTTCATAATCCTGCATAAATCTTTTGATGTAATAATTGGCTATTTCTATCGCTGACTTTCCTTCTTTAGCAGATGATTTCTCCATACGGTCTTCCCCTGTGTCAGCGTCACCGAGATTGTCTCCAGTCAGATGCCCGACATCCGTCAAATTCATAATAAACTTAACTCTATGGTCATTAAACAGTAGCGTTCTATATATTAAATCCGAAAGGGTATATGTCCTAAAATTTCCTATATGGGCGTGGTCATAAACAGTAGGGCCGCATGCGTACATTGTAACCATCTCAGTGTTTAAAGGACTGAAGTCCTCAATTTTTCTTGTAAGGGAGTTATATAGCTTCATTAAGAAGATTTTATCATAACCAAAAAAAACTTAAATGGGGGTGGAAGATGATGAATAGGATTAGTTGATCTCATGACGACCTTCAAGAGCTCTACCTAAAGTCACATCATCTGCATATTCAACATCCCCTCCAACAGGAAGGCCTCGCGCAATACGGCTTATTTTTACTTTGGATTTATCTAATCCCCGTTCTCGCAAAGCCCTGGAGATGTAAAGGGCTGTTGACTCTCCCTCCATACTCATATTAGTCGCCAAAATCACTTCAACAGGTTCATAATCTTCCAGGCTTTCAAAGGTCAATTCCTCTGCAATTTCGGCTACTCTATCTACCAATTCCTTTATGAAAATTTCTTCGGGCCCTACGTTATTGAGAGGATCTATTATTCCATGCAAAACGTGGTAGACACCTTTGAACCCAGCTCTCTCAATAGCAAAAGCATCTAAAGAGTTGGCTACGACAACTATCATTCTCTTATTTCTTGCAGGATCGCCACACACAGAACAAATATCATTTTCTGATACATTTTTACATATAGAACAGAGTTTGGAGTTCTTCTTCAGGTTTTCAAGAGCTCCGGCAAAATCTTCCAACTCCTCTTGAGGAAAATGGAGCAAGTAGAAAGTAAGCCTTTGTGCAGTTTTTGGGCCAATGCCTGGTAGCCGCTCAAAAGATTCTATTAACTTGCTAATTGATTGGGGTAATTTCACTTGTCTATTCTATCAAATTAAAGGGAGGGTTCCATCAAACGCTTCAATAACGGAGTCCTTACTGAATGCGGTATCGGCGGGGGCAATATTTAAGTCGGTTAGGTTTCCGGTTTCCCCGATCTTTAAAGTTTTCGGTCTTTCCTTGCTCAAAACGCATTTTAAAGACAATTTCGCTTCATATATTTCTGACATCAGTTTTTCAACAAGTTTTCTGTTTTGGGGAGATTCCAATCTCTCCTTGTGAAAGGGATAAAAAACCTCAAGTATGACAAATTTACCTTCAATTCCTACAGGTTTTCCCGACTTGAGAAGAACTGTTAAGGAATGATTCAGCTCACGGCTTCTTTTTATAAATTCCTTCCATTTTCCTTCTAAGGTTTCAAGAGATAACAAAGAGTTCTCTTCATTTACCTCTTTTTTCTCTTCAACTGCTTCGCTAATCTCTTCAGAACTCTCATCTTCTGGCTCGTCTTGTGACTCCTCATCAACTTCATCTAATGTCGTCTTTTTTCGCTTATTTGAAAATTCTAGAGAAACACTTGGTAAGTTATCAGAAACCAAATTATTCTCTTCACTAACCTCCAACGGGTTTCCGATCTTCGCCAAAGCTATTTCTACTGGAAGCTGGGGAATGAATGAGGATCTAATGTTTTTGTGTTCCTCTAAAATTGCGCTCATTGCGTTAAGTATCCAGTTCACCGATAGTTTTGATGCTTGCTTTATCATCTTGTCCAAAATTTCTGCAGTTGCGCCTGTCACTTCCTCTTTGACACCCGATTTTATGAAAAGCAGTTCCCGAAGATACCTTAGATACTCACCTACCCAAACATACAAATCCAATCCCTCCTCGTAAATCTTGGACACCATCTTGATCGCCGAACCAACCTCCCCCGACATCAACAAATCTGTCATTTCAACATAAGCCTCCTTTGAGCCCATACCCACCAACGAATCAACACTGATTTCTCCGTCGGCCACTTGCTGAAGAAGGGTCTCGGCATCCCTAAAACCGCCTAGAGAGGCCAGAGCAATTTTTTCCAAGTCTTCTTCCGAGATCTTTATTTTTTCGCTCTTGACAATTTCTTTGAGTTTCTGCAAAAGCTGGGGCAAAGTCGCTCTTTTGAATCTAAACACCTGGCATCTTGATTTTATTGTGTCAGGCACTTTGTGAAGCTCGGTTGTGCAAAGAACAAAAGTTGTTTTTCTTGGCGGTTCTTCCAATGTTTTCAAAAGGGCATTAAAAGCTTCGTTAGTCAACATGTGAACCTCATCAATTATATATACCTTATTCTTGCCCATAGTCGGGGCAAGCTTTATTTTGTCCTTGAGTTCGCGGATGTCGTCAATTCCCCTGTTGCTGGCGGCGTCTATCTCAATCATATCTACGAATGAACCTTCCTTTATGGCTACGCACGAGGAACATTTATCACAGGGGTCACCCTTTGAAGTAATATGGGGGCAATTTAGAGCCTTGGCTAAAATTCGAGCTAATGTTGTCTTTCCTGTGCCTCTTGGCCCTACAAAAAGATACGCGTGGGACGTCTTTTCATTTAGTATCTGTTTGGAAAGGGCATCAGCCGCATCATTCGGTCTGCAAACATCGCTGAATTTTTGCGGACGATACTTAGTATAAAACATAAACAAGTTAACTGTATTACAACTAGCCAACAGGATACAACCAATCTGTATTGGTACAAGAGGGAGTATGACTGAAAATACCAACCTGCATGAGCGGAAATAGTGAGTTTTTATTATATCTGCGATATAAAAATTCTTTTATTGATTTGCGAGTTTTAGCAAATAGAGAAACATGGACAAATTTTTTTGGATGTCCCACACTGTCTCTGGAATGCCGACTCGGAATCAAGAAGTTTGGATATTTTTCAAGGCTTTGTATTATTATTCTCTCCAGGAAAGGTTTAAAGCCGATGTACTATGTTAACACCCCCAGCAAAAAGAATCAGGAAAAATTGATATTACGATCTGGGATGTTGGGCCATATTCTTTATAACACCCAATCTCAACCCCTACATCTCTAGGGGACCTGAAAAATTTAACTACACACTTAAAAAAATTAGCCTCTAACGCAATTTTCTTGCTAAAAAATTACCGGAGGAGACAAGTGTAAAGCCAAAATCTATTATGAAATTGGTTATCTCACTATGCTCCTCCGGATCGATGCTGTTTATTTAGGTACTGCTGGAGCATCACCAGCTAACAATTGGGTGGCCAAATCCAAAACCACCATTGACAGTGAGTTGATTTTGTTTTTGTACTGCAACTCATCGGCTCGACATTGCCCGACCAAAGACATGCTATACTGCAACTGAGCCTTTAATGCCTCGTTCGATAACTTCAAATCGGCAATTTCGGTCTCAAAAGCAGAGACTTTGACGAAACACACAGATGTGAAGACAACTACAATTAACAGAGCGATCAACCCGATACGTACATTTGACAGTTTCATTGTCTCTCTCCTTTTTTAGGTTTAGGGTATTTATCGTATTATTCTTACACTCCCTCTGCATATATCAAATGTCGATACTCACAGAGGGTGCGCAAGAAACTTTAGCCATGTAGTCGCTATTAAAATTCCCAATAAACCCACTAGGAGACAAACCGCAATTATCAAGATACAAGTAAAACAACTGTCAAATGCCTATGGCTGCTCCCCCCCCCCCCAATTTACGGGCATAATAATTGTATGTCTCTGACCTGTCAATACTATAAGGGTAAAATTAACCCAAATGATGGTGCTGCGATATTGCCTTGAGACATACCTCGATGGCTTTAGTTGAGTGGTCATAAGCCTTCAGAAAGAAGGGTGCCTACTTTTTTAATCTTCTCCAACTCTTCGGAGCTAAAATCCTTAAGTACAAAGTTTTCCACGGCTATTTCAGACTCAGCGGGAGGTCTTCCTATACCAATCCTGACACGCTCAAAATCTTTAGTACCCAGCTTCTCCATAATATCCATAACTCCTTTGTGCCCGGCGTGTCCTGCGCCAAACTGCCTTTTCATCTGCCCGAAAGCCAAATCTACATCATCATGAATTACTAAAATATCCTCCGCATTAACACCAAAAAACTCTTTCGCGGCGGCAACCGCCTCTCCCGAATTGTTCATAAAAACCTGCGGCTTAAGAAAAAGTACATCTCCGTTCTTGCATATTTCCGACTTCAGTTTTCGTGATTTTTCCCAGGAAAGACCTTTGGCGTTCACAATTTCATCTACAACAATAAAGCCAGTATTATGACGGCATTTCGCATATTTTTCTCCGGGATTTCCGAGCCCGACCACTATCTTCATCGTCCGCTTCCCTCCCCCACCTCACCATCTCCCTCATGATGAACTCCAAGCAAATGCAATACACCGTGAGCTGCAAGATCCGCTATTTCATGCTCGAGATCATTTCCGTATTTTTGAGCCTGCCTCTTAGCCTGGTCTCTATTTACCACCACATCACCCAAATAATAAGTGCCGTCTTCACTTTTATCATTGATTGGAAAGGACAACACATCTGTGGGGTAGTCTCGCCCCAAATGCTTTTTGTTAAGCTTACGCATTTCTTTATCGCCAACAATTGAAAAGGAAATATAGATATTCTCTTTCTTAAGAGTGTCAAGTATTCTCTTGCTCATTTATTTCTCGGCGTAAATTGACCCTGCGGCTCCAGCTCAAAAGGGAACATTTTAGCAAGCTCCTCATATACAGCCAATTCTCTCTTTTCTTTCTCTACAAGATCGGTTCTGCCTCCTTTTTCAAAAAGCTCGGCCGCCTCCTTCCTATTTTTTATCTGCTTTCTAATAACTTTGAAAACATCCTCATCAGTTAATTCTTTTTGCTGGCCGCGAAGCTCTATTTCCTTGTTTTGAACCTGAGAAATCAAATACCTCACCACTCCGAGCTTAAATGTATCGCCAGACTTTTGAAGGTCAAAAACCATTTTTCTTATCTCGTCAAATATCATCCTCTTAGCCTTTCAAACTTAAACTTTCGTTCCAGTTCCTTAAACTTTTGCCTTTTTAACTCACTTGGTTTTCTATAGTGAGCCCTATCTTTTATTTCATCTAAAATACCGGATCTTTGGACCTCCCTATTGAACCTTCTTAAAGCTTGTTCCAAAGATTCGCCATTTCTAATCTTTATTTTTGTCATATAAATAAGCAGGTCTTATGAATTAGTGCTAACATTTTATACCTGCTAAACAATAAACACCTCCAAACCCTTTTACTTAAAATAAAATATGTCTTTCAAAGTTATTCACATTTTTGGCAATCTCTACTCCTGTTTGTTACTTATAGAGTGCGCTACACACATGGAGCCATCAGATTCTACCAAAAACATCTTATGGATTCTAGTATATTCTGAGAGTCAAGTTTTTCCTATTCAAATGATAGTCAGCAAGCTTGAAACTATAAGGTAAAAAGAAATTGCTCAATCTCTTGTCATTACAAACCAAATTACCACCGAGCTATATCTTTTACCGTAATTAACAATAAAAGTACTAACAAGGCGGCCATTCCTATCCTATGAAAAGCAGCTTCGATTTTGGGATTAACTTTCTTTTTGAATACTCCTTCAAACAGGACAAAGGCAGTTCTTCCGCCGTCTAATGCCGGAAAAGGCAGAATGTTGACAAAAGCCAAACTCAGAGACATCAATGCCGTGTAGTCTAGCAAGGTTAGCCAAGCGTTAGGACCTCCATACTTGAGAACCATATCCACCAAGTTGTATATTCCGACAGGTCCGGTCACTCCTTCAGAAACGGGTGTTATATCCTTAGTTTTAAAAGAAAGAGCTATCATTTTTTCAAGGGTGTTGAAAGAATATCCCATAACGTTGTAAGAGTGTATAAACCCAACGAAAAGACGCTCAAGGGGCTTTCTGTAGGAAATGGAAACAGATTCACCAAGATATACACCGAAAATATACTTGCCTTCCTCATCTTTTTCGGGTGTAACCTCCACGTATCTTATTTTGTCGTATGAAGTGTCTTTTAGATCAAGAAGAGTGAGAGTAACGGGCGCCCCGTCAAAAGAGGCCAGAACGCTTTTGAACTCGTTTATATCCGATACTTTCCGACCGTTGATTTCCATAACGGCTTCTCCGAGACTTAACCCTGCCTTATCTGCTGGAGAACCCGGCTGTATGCCCGATACAAGCGTGCCAATTTTTGAAATTTCTCCAAACTTGAACTTATAATCAAAAATCAGGGGCATTTGAAAGGTTTTAAAACCATTCACAAACATAAAAAGATAAAAAAGCGCTACGGCCAAAACTACATTCATAAATACACCGGCAATAAGTATGGCTACTCTTTGCCTTGGCGTTTTAGAAGCAAAGCTCTTTGAATCGAGAACACCTGCCTCTCCCAGATCTCCCGTATCTTCCTCCCCCTTTTCAAAATCCTCACCGGTGAGTTTTACAAAACCTCCGAACGGGAGAAGGTTTATTGAATATACTGTTTCCCCGAATTTTTTCCCAATTACTCTCGGAGGAATACCCCACCCGAATTCCTCTACTCTAACTCCGTTAGACTTAGCTGCAATAAAATGTCCAAGCTCATGTATAAGCACCAGAACTGACAATATTAGCAAAAATATAAATAGAGTCATTTATTATTTTCCTATAACGTACTAAACAGTTAAAATCTCTTTCTTCTTTACCTCGCCGATCTCGTCGGCCCCATCAGAATATTCCTTAACAATCTTCTCAACCTCTTCTTTGAAACGGAATTTTTCGTCTTCTCCGATTGCCTTGTCCGAAAACATCTTATCAATGTCCTTCATTGCCTCCTGTCTAATATTTCTGATTGCGTTTTTACACTCCTCAACTTTTACGCCAACCATCCTTGCCATTTCTTTTCTTCTTTCTTCGGTAAGTAACGGGACCGGAACACGAATTCTATCACTCTCCTCAACGGGATTGAGACTTGGTTGGAATTCTCTTATCGCTTTGGCGATGGATTTGATAAGAGTCTTATCCCAAGGTGTAACTACAAGATTTTGGGAATCGGAAACCATTACTGAAGCCAGCTCTATTATGGTCATCTTTGTCCCATAGGCTTCAACTAATATCCCTTCTAATAGTGAAGGAGACGCCCTTCCGGTGCGGATTTGGGACAGCTCCCCCTTGAGAAACTCTTGAGCTTTGGAAAGCTTTGATTTTAGTTCAGAGGTGTTCATATTTGAATGATATCAGAAAAATCAATGCCGCAAACACAGATGGTTACTCTTCTCCCACACTGTATTTCACAAACTTTCTTATCTCTACTCTTTCACCTATTTTAGCGATTGTTTCGTTTATTAAATCCGATATTTTCCTTGAGGGATCCCTTATGTATTCGTCGTTTAGCAGCTCTTCTACGGTCTTATAATCGCCTGTAGCCGCTTGCATGGCTATCTCTTTACAAAGCTTCTGAAAATCTTCTGTGCGGGCTACAAAATCGGTTTCGCAGGCCATATAAACAAGGGTTCCAACCCTCCCACCTGCATGAATATAGGATACAATGAGGCCATCTTTGGCGACGCGTTCGGATTTTTTAGCGGCTTTTGAACCGACCTTTTTCATAAGTTCTTCGTATGCTTTTTTGTAATCCCCGCCCGAAGTTTCAAGGGCCTGTTTTACCTCCAAAACCCCGGCCCCCGTTTCTTCCCTTAACCTTTTTATATCTTTTACGTTTAACTCCATATTTTTCCTCCTTTAGTAAATTTAATCTGCGGCTTTCTTTTTTGATTTGGGTTTTTTCTTTTCCATAGTTTTCACATCAGGTTCAGCTTCTTTTTCTACCAGCTTCTCAATTTTCTTGGGTTCTTCCTCAACAAGCTTTTCTTCTATTTCTTCAACTTCAACAGTAACTACTGGGCTTTCGGTAGCTGTGATCACCATCTCTGCCTTCTCAGCCTCGGCTTTGACTTCGGCTTCCTTCTTGGCAATCACGCGACCTTTTTTGTCAAACTCTTTGTATCCTTCTTCTATTGCATCTGCCACCGTTCTCACAAGAAGGGCTACCGACTTAATAGCGTCATCGTTGCCGGGAATTATATAGTCAATTCCGGTAGGATCGGCATTTGTATCAATTATAGCCACTACAGGTATTTTTGCGTTTTTGGCTTCCTTTACTGCTGTCTTTTCCCTTTTTGGGTCAATAACAAACAGCACGTCGGGCGTATCAGTAAGGTTTAGGATTCCACCGTATACCAAATCCATCTTTTCAATTTCTCTATCGATAAGAAGCCTTTCTTTTTTTGTGTATATATCAAATTCACCGGTCTCTTTGCCTTTTATGTACTTAATCAATTTATCAAGATTCTTTTTTATAGTCTGGAAATTAGTAATTGTGCCACCTACCCATCTTTCATTTACATACATCGCCCCGCATCTTATGGCTTCGGCCTTTATTATGTCTTTGGATTGTTTCTTAGTTCCCACAAAAACTATGGTCTTGCCTTCAGACGCTTGGTTGTAAAGAAATTCGCAAGCTTCCTTCAGAAGGCGCTCAGTGTCCTCCAAATCAATTATGTGAATGTTTTTGCTGACGGTGTAAATATAAGGCTCCATTTTGGGATGCCATCTTTTTATCTGATGGCCGAAATGAACCCCAGCTTCAATTAGTTCTTGTATTTTTGGCGTTTTATATTTTGGCATAAATACCTCCTATTTAAATGGGCTGTCCTTGCCGCGCAAAACTTAATTTTTCAGTTTTTGTTAATTTTGTTGGGGGAACCGATAAGCCTTCACATATTGTTTATATAAAAGCAAAACGGGTTCCCTTTTTCATCGCGGTTCGGAAGCGCCGAAGAAGCGTTGCAGACAGACCTTTTGGCTACGTGCACTAACCGACAAAACGCGATGGAAGACACCACGCTTATACACATGGAGCTTCACTTTTGGACCAGCCTTACGGCGAGCCCTCACCTAAGCCCTGTTTGGGAGGGAGTTTTAGGCATTGGTTAGGGTACCACAGCAATTATCAATTGGCAACAATATTTCCACCGACATAAATAGCTGAGTCAAAGAAACCTGGGACGTACTGGTACGACCTTTGCACATATATAGATTTTACAACTTTAATTTGTGTTACCCCTTCTTTTAACGTGCCGGTGGAAACTATTTCGAATCCTTGAAAGGGTAAATCCGCCGTCAATGAAGGAAATACTCCAACAACCGCATCCCCTCCTAAAGACATCACATTTACATGTGAGGGATTGAAAGATGTATTGATTGCGGAACTACAGTATCTATAACCTCTGGTACCCGTTTCGAAAGGCAACTCTGAGCCTGTCGTTGGTGCGGAAAAATCGGGAGGAACTATTAGCTTCCTCGACATAAGCCCCGATGTAGAGTGAAGCCTGTAATACAAAGCTCTAGAACCCGCCCCATCCCACCTCCAACACAAAACTATGCTACCACCTGAATAATTTCTGAGATTAATCGTTGAAAAAGAACCGTGCGAAACGTTAACTGAATAATTTTTGTTATTAGTCCCCTCTTGATCGTTATACTGAATCTGCTTTACATCTACTGTCGTAAGAGTCTTTATTTCGCCTCCATCTTCTGTTTCAGGAAGTTCGAACTCGCACTTATCCCCTGTCGTATTCCACCTGGCACTGGTTGGTCCACAAGTGCTTCCAGCATTACCACCATCACCAGAAATATTCCTCAATTCTTCATCTGATAACGCTACAAATCTCTCCACACCTGCCTCAGCGGCATAATAAACTTTAGCGTAGGTATCCGTGGATGCGACCCTTTTGGATAAATATAAGGTTCTTGTTGCTACAGCAACACCCACAACTGTTGAAATTGTTAACGCAACCACAACAAATAGAAGAGCCTGCCCACCGTTATCTTTTTTCAATCTATACCTGGTCATATCATTTTTCCTCCTGAGAGAAATCGAAAGTAAATAGCGGTTTTAGTACGGGGACAGAACCATCCGCGGCTATGTTGTTCAATCTCAAGACATAAGCAGGGTTATATTTTACAAAAAATGCTGGAAGTAACTCATTCACAAGATGTCCGGGATCTCTGCTAATAGTAAGGTTTCCACTAGCTACCAACGGTCCCTCGGCGACAAGAGTATAAAAAGGCGACGGCCCATTCGCCACTGTAATATTCCCTGAAGTAATTATAGAAACCTGAATGTGGGCGGGATTGATTATTTCAAAAGATATTGGATCTGAACCGCGCGACGACTCCCCTATCACTACATCCCTATCTGTTATGATCATAAGCCGACCTGTCCCATTGGCGGTTACATTAGAAATGTTTAGCCTCCTATCACTTCCGTTTGCAGGAACAACAAGCACAGCAATACCATTACCAGATACCGTATAATTATAATTATTCGGAATACTAGATGTTTCAAGCACTTTTACATCCTTATCGCTAAAGGATGGGGGCAATGTACTTACCCTAAAGTTATCTTTGGTCTTCATAGATTGAACCCAATTTTTAAGTTCGTCCTGCAAAAAACACTTTGTTTATCTGCCTAAAATTAGAACCGAGGTTAGTAGCTGAAATATTAGATTCGGAATACACGGTCGCCCCGACGTTCATTAAGGATTCTGAGAATATTGTAGACGAGGGCTGGGAGTAGCCTATCACATAGTAATTAGAGCTTACTCCGCTCGGAAAACTGGGCCTTAACTTACTGTTGGTTAAAGCGGGCGGCAAGGTCATAGTGTAGTTTGACGCATACACATCTCCGCCGAGAGCAGCGACCCAACTTCTAGCAGTAGATTCTTTCACTCCAATATTTATTGTTGTAGGTGTAGTAAATGGCGGCGAAGCTGTATAATCCGTTGAAATACATCCTAAAGTAATATTAGTGGGAAGGATATTATTACAAACCACGGTGTAAGTTGCGCCCCAAATTATTAGGCAGATTAGAAATACAAACTCTGTTTATTGTTCCAAAAATACCATTAATTGTATAAGAACCGGTGGAATTTACAGTCACCGGCCCCTTAGATACAGTATCATCCATAACACTAATCGTTGTCCCAGAATATATAGAGTTACCCGAAGCAGGAATAGCACTGCACACAGGAGGATTTGCTGTAGTCCACAAAAATCCTGTAACCGATCTAGTATAAGGAGAAGTGCTTATGTTTACAACAGGTCCCAAGCCTCCATTGTCCTTAACATCAAACGAAATGGTTCCCGAAACAGCATATTGAGCTGTAGCGGGCGCCTTCCACATAACGGGAAATCTCAAACTACCACCCCCACGCAATAACTGCAAATGTGCCTCCACCTGAGGGGGTGGTAGTACTAAGAGTTGGTATATCGTAAAAATCATCACTATCGCCCCTATCCAAAAACACAGAGGTAGAATCTTCAGCTTGGACGAGATAGTCTTGCCATGCAGCAAACCTCACATAATCAACGTAAAGGTTTCTATCTTCACCACCGGAATAATAATCATTTGTGAACTCGATATCGAAAAAGGCGTAATCCGAAGAACTAACCGGCACCTGATATGTGCCAGGGGCCCCTGCTGTTGAACTTACAGTAACTGTACCAAGCAAAGTTCTATTTCCAGTGGTCTTGTGCCACCCATAAACATTTACAATAGGATATTGGCCCACCGCCGGTGTTCCATAAGCCCTGAAGATCAAAAAAACCGTTATAAAATGTGCCGTTAGTACCGGGGGAAAGGGTTGTTTTAATATTTAGTGTACCGTTAGGATCTGGGTCTATCACATTAACCTTCCATTTAAATATACTGCTCGGACCATACTGGACAGATGTGGGGGAAAAACTAGCGGTAGGAGCTGCATTTGATCGCCTTACCCGATACCACACATAGTTGTTCGCGCCTTCTACGACCTGCACATTCGTGGACGAACAACCATAATCAAATTTATTAAAATTACTACTATTGGAATAGGTAGACCAAACACATTCGTAACCTAACGGAAGACCTGATAAAGTAATGGTTCGTGTTCCTGTATCTATATCTGATGTTGCCATTCTAGCCCCGAAAGAGTCGCATGTCCATGGCCCCGTTATATTTGTACTTCCTAGCATCATGGTAAAACCAGAGTGCCGCCCGGCTGGAGTGTTACAAGCCGGGTTTGTTGGACCCCAAGCTTCATTTGGCCATTCTACCGTCTCATTGCTGTTCATATCTTGCCAGATTCGTACTTGGACCTGTCCTTGGGGGGGTTGTGCTGCCGCCACCACCGCCCCCCACCGCCACCTGTTGTACAACCCGGTCTATTGTTTTGACAGTCACACCAGCACGTCCAATAATGACAGCAATAACCTGAAGTTCTCCATTCATTCCCAGATCCCTCACACTTGCTAGTAGAAGAATTAACCAAGCACGCCCTCGACCCTGTACATGCTGTACACTGCATACCATATGACCCCATATCATTATTAGAAGTATAGGTAAGGTTCGTACAACTTATTGCTTGACTATTCTGGTACCAATAATCATCATCATACGTACACCAAGCACTTACCCTACTAAACTGCGAAAAAACTATAAACCAAACCAAAGCCACCACCGGTTTCAAACCGCCACCAGAATATAATGCTAATATCCCCCGCCTCCTCATAAAATTATGACACACAATCTTGTACTATTATATAAATAAATAATATCACTTTGCACACCTACACCCATTCAAAAGAAATGGGCGCAAACCCTCCCAAATGTATCATGATGTATAAAAATATATCATCAAACAAAACCCAATACAATCAATACCTCCAGATGTAAATCAATATTCAGAAAATACAAAGGCCCACAATAACTCATTGTTGAAACAACCGGGTATTTTACATTTAAAAACAACTTTGTCTCCTACACTCAAGCTTTCTGGAATTCGATAATTCTTTAGTTCATAAGAATAATAAAGGGCGTCCGTACCGTCTTTATTTTGAACTACTAAATCCTCCGGAGAAACAATAGGTTCGAAAGATATTTCGTCCCCAACAGTGGCTTTAAACTCAGAATCTGTTGACGCCAGAAGTATATACTTCTTACCATTCTTCTCTCCCGAAACGCCAATCAGTATCTGGTTTCGTCCCAATACCGGTCTTTCTGAAGGATCCGTAGATCTATTATATGATATGAACTCCATGGCACTTCTCATGGAATTTTTAAATGACAAACTGTTGGGGGTATCTATTTCCTTCGCCTCTTTGTTGATATTTTCCTCAAACACACTCTGTTCCCCAATCGGTCCAGTAACATTGTCCTTTTTCCGGAAAAGCTCGATGGTAGAAAATTCCATAAGAGTCGGAACAAGCATAAACGCTCCTACACCAAGCAAAAAAATTATCACCACAACTGAAATGTACTTTATTTTTTTACCCATCACGTGGTTCATATAAAAACAATCTGCTGATGTTAATAAAATTATACACTCGTAACCAAGCTGTAGCAATAAAGCAATAAAAATAAAATAAATTATTCAGAAATCTGTGAGTGTAATGGAACGGGAGCCTTAGATTAGTATAATTATCAACTAATACATTGCCTCCTCCGGAACGGATTACATACCCAAGTTAGTACAAAAAGTGTTGGAAAAGCTGCTGGTGCAATCCCGTCACAAGTACAGTCTAAACTAATTTGTCGTGCTAGGAGCCATCAAAATCTGGTACTCCCAAGCTCAATCATCTTCCACGATCTTTGATTTCTGTTTGGAGTAGGAATCGGTTTTTCAGTATGTGTAGGGGAAGGTTTAGGTGTATCCGTAATAGTTGGCCAGGACGTTGCGGTATCTCTCACTACTGCCTTTGGAGCCACAATGGGCTCCAAATTCTCCAAAGTATATACTGGCTGCATCGTTCCCGTTACTACAGGCTGGGTACTAGAGACAAACAACACCCCACTAATGCAGCGGTGGTGTACCGAATACCCATTCATATTTTCTTCTCCTTTCAAGTTTTGACAAGAATTGTTTCAGGCTTAAATGGGCAGATAGTACAACAAATTTTCAAAAATACCCACTCAACTGCCCGAAATAGAAATTAATCCCCCTTTTTATAACTCAACAAATCAGACTGTTTCCACCAGTAGCCCTTCTCGTAGCAAATTCCTGCTCAGTGTAAAAATTGGTTGAAAACGCAAGGAGCGAAAGTGGGGAGGGAGCAAAAAAAAAACGCCGCCCCGAAAAGACAATACAAACATCGAGGCGGCATAAAAACACACAAAAGCTCATCCTACAAGCTCTCCCCAATTATTCTTCTTTCTGGGGAGGGGCGGGCAAAATTTTTCCAAATCTATACCTTCCATGATTTCATCCGCAGCTTTCTCAAGTTCCTCATGTAGCGCCACCCAATCAATACCCCATGAGTTAATGTCACGCTCTAATGCTATGTATCCGCCGGGGTAGGAGGTGACAGCTTTGGAGTTTTTAAACGACCTGGTGCCCACAAGCTTTCCATCAATCACTTCAAGCCATGCCGTTGTATCCCCTTCATACATGATTTTGAAGGCTACAACACTGCCTCCTAAAGCTTCCTTAAGCTTGAGGTCGGGACGGCGGCCTTTCCTAAAATCTGCCACGACCTTATAAAGGCCGTTTTTGAGTTTTAGCTCCGTTGTCCAACTTATGTGCAGAACTTGCGGGGGGTCACAGTTGGTTACCCACCGACCTACAGGCCGCAAAGGCAACGTTCCGCCATTATAGGCACCCACAGATTCGGCCTTTTCTACTCCTCCCATCACTAAAGGAAACACAGATTGGGAAGTTGAAACAAAAACCAGAAGTATAAAAATTATGATCTTTCTCATCTCCACTCTCCTTTCTTTTCCGTATTTAAGCTTGTCAGCTAGATTTTCTTATGCGCTAGGAATATAGTAACATAATTAAACATACAATCAAGTTACGAGATAAATACACTCCTAAAGGGAAAACCAATAATTTATTAATTTCAGACTGAACCACCAACGGGCTCACTGTCTTCGCTACCCTCCCCCGTACTTGCAGAACCACCCATCGGGTTC
>BPJL01000004.1 GCA_026004595.1 Patescibacteria group bacterium
CAACCCATGCAGTTCTTCGCTATTTGCATACAGCTCCTTATCATCGTTGGCCATTATGCACAGCTGTGCATTATTCTCATCGGAAGGAGTAAGCATTAAAATCCTCTCAAAGAAATCCCTATCCTTTGACCTCACATAAACATGCAAAAGCGAAAGGGCTTTATTGCCTTATACAAAGACAGTCCCGCATTCATTGTGAAGGCATAATCCAATCCTGAATTTCTAGAAGATTTGTCAATGTTTTTGCGCAATATCCTTGAGCCCCCCTAACCTGCTTCTGTAGTAAAACATCTGATTTTTGGGTGCCGTCGGCTCTTGTTCCGTAATACTGGCAAACGATTCTTTTTCAGCCGGCTCTTCAATTTCTTGTTTAGAAGAGGCCTCTATTCTTCTTGCATTTTCTTCATCAAACTTTTTTGCGGCCTCCCTAAATTTTGCCAACCAATCTATTGGCTCCTCTTCGGGCTCCTCCTGCGGTTCTTCTCTAGGCTCCTCTTTAGCGGTAGCTTCTTTCTTTTTCTCTTCAACATCAACCTCAGGGGCCCTTTCCTCAACCTTCTCTTCGACACTCTTTTTCTCTTCTTTAACTGTAACTTTAGGACTTTCTTTCACTTCCGACATCTCTTTTTCACCCTCACCACCTGGATACAAAAAATCTAAAATGTTTTTCTTTGTAAATCTATGACGACCTGTTGCAGTTTTGACTTCTGCCTGTAATTTTTTCTCGTCAATGTACCTATAAACTGAACGGAGGCTAACTCCCAAAATATCTGCTACTTCAGTGGACGTATAAAGTTTATCTTCAAGATTAATCATATTTAAATGAAAACATTTATAGCATAGTGTGTCAACAGATGAATGTTGTTGCAATTGTGATTATTATGTGTTGTGAACTATGAAAAAATTAGCGCCAACGATTCTAGAAAAACCTTGATAGGGAACAAAGGAAAGGCTCTGACAATACGAGAAAAACGCCACGGTTGAGTAAATAACCTGAACAACCATTCCAGGTTCATTTTTGTCAATTTATCACTCGGCATTTTGCTAACCCCTGACAAATAGTCAAAAGTCCCACCTACCCCCACACCTAAGCGACAAGGAATTTTTTTCATATTTCTTACTATCCATGCTTCTTGATTTTTTTGACCATAGGCTACCAGTAGAAAATCCAGACATTCAATGTTATTATCTTTCATACATTGTTGAATGTACCTGATACTCTCTCCGTCATCACTTTCTTTATACGAAAACTTAGACGTAGCTCCAATTATATTCGCACCTGGATATTTTTTTTCTGGGCATAGTCGGCGGCGGCAGAAGCAACATCTTTTGAACCTTTATATGAAACTGAACCAAATAAATTTCTAGGCATTCCCCCCAAAAGAAATACGCTGTAACCCTTTTTTTGCTGAAAGTCTAAAAATTTCCTCACTTAGTTTCACACCCGTAACTTTTGGTGAGAACTTTGAAGGGGCCAAAAAAGAATAAATTGCAGTTTGGATCCCAACAACAAGACCCATCAAAAATCTGACAGCTTTTGGCAGTAAAACATCTTTCATTCGCTTAATGTAGTAGTCTGCCATTACCACACCTGAACCGTCTGCCAAAGACATATCGGCATTGTTTATCATAATTTTTAAAAAATGAGTCTTTCTGAGCGGCCATTATGAATTCGGGATTGGTGGTGCATATGTAGTGATTTCCCTCACTCAGAAAAACTTTCTCTATCTTCTCCATTACATCCTCAATACTGTAGTCCATATCAACCTCAACGCCTAGTATGGTTACCCGTCTGCCACGCGTCATATGATTGCAATTATACCAACCAAATAGCTTTTTTGACCAAAGACCTTTCATTTCCCACTACCCTTACATTCCTACTCCCATATTTCCGACTCACCACACCTCAACGCCTCGCACCCCATCAGCAACCACCCAGCCTTTGGAAAAGACCCTTTTTTTGGTAAAATGGGCGTCGTGAGTGCCGAAAAGAAGAAAAAAATCAGTATTTTAGAAAAAATCCTAACCATTGTAGTAATAATGGGAATTACATCTATTCTCTACCTATATACCTCGGGTTATCGTATAAACAGAGGCGAAGGTACAAACATAGACTTATCTAAAACAGGCATGGTGAGCGCTAAATCAATCCCCGATGGAGCAAGCGTTTATCTTGACGGAAAACTTGTAACAGCAACAGACGATACCTTGTCGGGCATAAAACCCGGAAAACATAAACTGACTATAGAAAAGAAAGGATTTGTTCCATGGTCCAAAGAGATAGAAATCTATGAAGCGCTTGTGACTGACATCACAGCTGTTCTTGTTTCACAAAGCCCTCGATTAGAACCTCTAACCAATACAGGAGCCAAATACCCCGAACTTTCCCCCTCCCAAAACAAAATTGCTTATTTCTCAGAGGGAAGCGAGAAACCAGGCATATGGGTAACAAACCTTAGCGGGGGCATCGGCTTATTCAGAAATACATCTGAACTTGCAGTACAAGACACAAAATTCGTCAAATACTCTCAGGGATTAAGCATTGAATGGTCACCCGACGAAACCCAGCTTTTAGTGCAAACTTCAAAAGGCATTTTTTACATAGTGGATCTTGCAACCCACACAGCTACAACAATTGCGAACCCTGAAAACATAAGACAGAGATGGGAAAAACTTTTAATAGAAAAAAGAAAAGACATTGTAGAAAAGCTGGATGCCCCGGAAAACATTAAAAAACTAGCACTTTCTCCTCGTGTATTATGGGCGCCGGATGACAAAAAATTCTTGTACACCGTGCAAAACGGAGAAACCCTTGAATACAGAATATACAACTTCGAAAGACCTATACCAGTGGGTGAGAAAATTGAGAATACTGCATTCATCACAAATGTAGCCGACCCCCAACCCGATATTTCATGGTATTCAGACAGCTTCCATCTAATTTTGGTTGAGGGTAATGTGGAACAAGACAAGAGGGGCATAATTTCCTTAATAAGGATAGACGGAACCAACAAAGTTGAAATATACAATAACACCCTAATGTACCCCAAAGCTTTCGCCGTACCAAGCGGTGATAAAATATTGATTTTAACTTCTTTCAAATCCGGGGAGCAAACAGACATCTATACCGTTGGCATAAGATAACATCAATCCTCAAACACCGGCTTAGAATTCTTTTCCACCACATCTTTCAAAACAGCGGTTACTACATACCTATTTATAGTCGTGCCCGGGGGATCGCAAGTCTGTAAAGTCAGCACAGGCTCAAGAACGGGACGAACAAGCGGCCGGGTGTCCCATCCTTTCATTACTTCTTTGTTGGCTACCTCGTATATATAGTCATCACCTTTGTAAAAAACGTGGATCTTATCTCCATAATTAAGTTTTCTCAACAAATTAAACACCGAAGCATAACCGCCCAAATCAAAAAAATTCAGAGAGGCGTGGGCAAAAAGATAAACATTTCCAGCATTTTTTGAAGGATAATCAGAAACCCCCGCGTGGGCAACCCCATGCTTAAGCGCCTCTTTATAAGCTTTTTCGTCAGTAACCGAAACATCGGCGATAATAGGAGCGTTAACTCCGATCCTTTCAATTATTATGGAAAATTCTGTATCAACAGGCACCAAACTTATGATGTCAGAGGATAAAAATCGGCCGAAAATGCTGTCCTCTTCCCCACCTTCGGCATTTAACTTGTACTCTTGATTCTTCAGTTCTTTAAGGTAAAACCAAATCTCGTCTTTCAAGAGAGGCCCAAAAGACCCCAAAAGCAAAAAAATTCCCATAATTATCAATGCTGTAGAAAGTTTAATTCTTTTTCTTCCCGAACCTGTTAACATAGTTCTCCCATGATTGTATAATAACCCAATGAAAGTATTAAAAATAGGAGCTGTCTGGTGTTCAGGATGCCTTGTCATGAGGCCTATCTGGAAAAAAATTGAAGCAGAGAATCCATGGCTTCAAACTGAATACTACGAATACGACGACCACCCGGAAATAGTTGAAAAATACGGGCTGGAAGCTGGACGTCTTCCTACCTTTATTTTCCTAAATTCTTCCGGCGAAGAGATAACACGTGTTAGCGGTGAGGTCGAGGAAAAAGAACTTCTCAAAATGATTGAACAATACAAGGAGGAATAGATGAGAAAAGCAAGGGGGTCGTTGAAATTCCTTGTGCCTATCTTGGGCTTCCTTTTTTGGCTTGCTCCGGCCAGAGCTGAAAGCGGCCAGCTAAACATTTACCTGTTCCAAAGCGACACCTGCCCTCATTGCCAAAAAGAAGAAGAGTTTCTCGCCGAAATCGCTCCAAAATACCCAAAGCTGACAATAAATTCATACGAGATTACCAATAACATTTACAACCTTCGCCTGATGACAAAAGTAGCTGAAAAGTTGGGGGCGGAGTCCGGCGCCGTACCCTTTCTAGTTATTGGGAGCGAGACAATTCTCGGGTTTGGCAGTCCCGAAACAACCGGAGTGCAAATTCAAAACAGCATTGAAAAAGCTCTTGAATCTCATCCAAAAGATGTGGTTGCCGAAGTATTAAAGGAAAACCCAGACATAAAAGCCAAAAATACCCCGATAGCGGCTGATCGAAAGGAGATAGACGAGGTTGGCGAAAGCGAAAAACCTTTCTTTGAGCTTAAACTGGATCTGGAATCACTGCCCCTGCCCCTCTTCACTTTCGTAATAGCTTTGATGGACGGGTTCAACCCCTGCGCAATGTGGGTTTTGTTATTTCTTATAAGCATTCTTTTGGGAACAAAAGATAGAAAAAAGATGTGGATACTGGGAGGGGTGTTCATCTTGAGCTCCGGGTTTATGTATTTCCTTTTTTTGGCAGCGTGGCTGAATTTCTTTCTCTTAATCGGATATGCTGTGGCGGTCAGGTATATTGTCGGCATATTCGCAATTGGATTAGGCGTCTATTACCTGTATGACTACCACAAGAACCGAGGGGGCTGCGTAGTCTCGCAAAACGAAAAAAGAAAGAACTTGCTTGAAAAAATCAAGAAAGTGATTTTGGAGAGAAGTTTGATTGCCGCAGCCGCGGGAATGGCTATTTTGGCCGTGGCTGTAAACTTAATTGAACTCTTGTGTTCGGCGGGTTTGCCGGCCGTATTTACTAAAGTGCTAAGCATGAACAGTCTCCCAACCTTTCAGTACTATCTCTATCTATTGTTCTATATTTTCGTGTTTATGCTTGATGACATGGTAGTCTTTGTTGGCGCCATGATAACCTTAGAAGCCTTTGGAATAAAGAATAAGTACGCCAAATACTCCCACTTAGTCGGGGGGGTAATCGTCTTCTTGATCGGCCTTGCTCTTATATTCAGACCCGAACTTTTATCTTTTAAATAGACGTTCATGGACCGAGACAAAGAAACGTCTTGACAGGCATAAATATTTTGGTACAATGTTCCGGCACATTAGAGTAATCTAATGTGCACTGAAAGAGGCTAAGGACTTGTTCTTTGGCCTCTTTTTGTTTTTCTTACTCTACTTTCACTTGAGAGCTTTGTCTCTGCCTTTAGCCTTTAGCGGAGTGGTCTTCCTTGCCTCTTCCTTCAAACTCTGAAAGTCAATTATGGTCGCAAAGTAGAAACTAATCTTGAACTACTAAACATAGTATCAAACAACTACCAAGCGATACAAAAGTTTAGCGGAAGCGTAGACGAGTTTTTTGATTATATTTCGTTTAGAGTGGCACAATTTGAACCCTATTTGATTTTATAATTTGGTTATGGTTGATATTATAAGAAAAGACAATTTAACAGACTTACTTCAAACGCCACCAACACAAAGCAACCTGACAACGAGTTTATTGCATTGCTTAGAGCTTCAATTACGACCTATGAAAAAATGAGCAAGTTGTCTAACCCATTGGACACGATAACTGTTACCGAAGATACAATCTAATCCCCTGCTCTAATAACTGTTAAAATGAAATCATGGTAGTTTAGCAGTTAACGAACCTTACCCTAAAAGCCCACAAATTATTGTCACATAAGCTAAATTCCCCATTTAAAGAGTTTGAGGAAAAAGGCTTCGTTTCTTTTGGTCGGGGTGGGCGGACTCGAACCGCCGACCTCACGGTCCCGAACCGTGCACTCTAGCCAACTGAGCTACACCCCGAAACCAGGTATATTCCCCGAAAAGTTGCTCTGACCAAAATCAATATACTGTGCTATAACCTGCCTAATTAGCCAGAAAATTATAATCCGTATTACCTCAAGGCTTTTTCTGGTGCCCCCGGCAGGAATTGAACCTGCATCTTATTCTTAGGAGGAACACGTTCTATCCGTTGAACTACGGGAGCAAACCTCTAAGATTTTAACACATAAAACATTAGTTTTTTGGCAACAATAAAGATCTTGAAAGGTAATTTATATTTTTCTATTACACTTTTGTTCAAATAACTATCCTCCAACATAGTTAACACAAAATTGTCAACCCAAACCAGGATCAATTAGGGATCGCCCAACTTTGCTATCAAAAATAGCTGACCCCGAAAATTCATAGACTTGCGAAAATAACATATTGTATTAAATTCATGGAACTCATTAATCCAGTGCCATTTTTCTTCTTTCCCTTGCATTGCTATATAAATATGGATAAAACTCTGAAGAAATAGGCCTCTATCCTCTTGTCCACAAATACATTTTCTTGTAAACACAGGGTGTATGTAAGGTAGCACCTATGTCGTAATTGGTGAAAAAAGGCATAATCAATAGTTCCTCCTACTAAACCCGTTCTGAAATTTTTTTGTAAATGGAAAAAACAAACCAGGGATAAAACCTGAAAACAGAAGCAATAAAAAGGCCCCTTGCATACGCCTTCCCTAATTTTCTCATACCCATAATATTTAAAGGTACTGGAGAAACGGCAAATAAATGAATCGCTCGGATGTATCTCAAGCCAGCGCTATAAAAATCAAAGGAGTGGCGGTTGAAGTTTCTTTTTTGTAAAAAACATAAAACAAATAAACCAGATAGGCGGCAGAGGCCGTCTGAATATAAAAGTATTCAAAAGAAGGGAACCTTTTCTGGTTGAAAATAATAGTTTTCTGGTTGAAAATAATATATTGATTATCAGAGAAATTATTTATAATTTTGAAAGATGCTAAAAGGCACCAATAAACCCCTATAAAACCATATTGGTTCACCAAACTTGCAAATACAACCACAATGAACAACAATGTCAGACTCCGATTTTTAGTGACAGGATTTTGTCAATAAAAGTGGTGGGTGTATAAACCACTGTAATAAAATCTTATACTTCAACCGCCCCTATCTATAAATTACAAAAAGAAGACTAAAACCTTTAGGCCTAATCTCCTTTCTTGAAGCCAGCAAAGAAATAAATAACAAGGTCACAGCGGTAAAATAAACCCTGCTCCGAACTACCTTGTACAGAAAAAATGGGGGGGGGCTGTAAGAAACGCGCTTAATACTAATAACCCACCAAAACGTGCAGTTCTATGAGGTAGGTATTACATAAGACCAGCTCCCCAGTGATAGGTAATCACAGAAAACTCATAATAGATAGAAGAATAGATTTTTTACAGAAACACCCCGCTACACTAAAATCACCCAGTCCATACTATGGCGACCAAGATCTATTGTGACGAGATTTATTTTAGCGAGGAGAAAAATTTAAACGAGGCACTCGAAAAAACTAATTTTAGAACCCTTTTTGCGGTTTCCAGCTTACTCATTTTTTGAGGCGGATGAACTCGCACACTTTGATACAGGGAAATGTGCACATCTCTGCAATATTCTCTTCTTCGTTATGCCTACATGGACTGGCGCAGAAGTTATAAAATCCAGCCATCTCTAGACATTCTCCAAAGCTGACATTTTCGCATTCTTTGTATTTTTTAAGCCATGTACCTCCCTTTCTCTCACATTCTTTCGCTCTTTCTCCGGTCAAGCTTGCCGCTACATAAAAAGCTAAAGCTAGCAGAAGCATTGCTAATACTAGTCTTAGATCTTTGCTCTTTTTGAGGAGGAGAATGAGGTTCATGGATTTATTATATACAGAACACAATCTATGAACTATATATAAAAAAAGCCTCGAAGCTTGTAATAATAACCAAATCGGATTTTGTATTTGGCGAAGGGAGTGGAACGATATTAGAAAATATCTGTCTATGTAACCAATAAGTATTTTATTAAAAAAGTTAATGGAAAACAAAAACCCCTTGCGTTGGTCAACTTAATTACAGTTTTCAACCAAGAAGGGGTTTAAATGAAAATTTAATTTACTTTAATAAAAATAAAAGGTGGGTAGCCCAACCAAGAACACCTGCGCTTGCAGTGGCAAGCACAAGAAAGGCTTTCTCACCGCGGCTGTTGCCACGAGCCGCCCAAAAAAGCCCTACCATCAACCCGCTCACAAGAGAACCTCCCGGAAGGACTGAAGGTTGAATTAAATAGGATCCAAAAGAAACCAACAACCCAGCCAGATAGGCCAGGCAAACGGGAATTATATAATTTTTATTAAACATATCTCTTCTCCTTTGTGTTTTGTAGGTGCATTTGATTATAACGCAAAGATTATTATGCCCTATAGTGTACTATAGCTTGGGCGTTTCGTCAAACCAGAAGAGCCTTTTGTTAATTATTTTATGATGTTAAACAAAGTAAAAGTATTACGGATTGTAACCTCACTACTACAAGAAGCAAATTTATCACCCTAACCTTAAACGATGAAAATGACCTTGATATCAAAAACCTAACTCAAACGCACAAGGAAAGATGGCCGACATTTGACAATATAGATTTACAAAACACGAGATCTTAATCGAGTAGGTAGTTTTGGCCTATAACTTGCAAAATACATGAGTAAAAACACAAGGACAAAAGACAAAGAAACAGCGTCATATCAAGACAATAAGCCCTATGAATGGCTACATTTAACCCATAAAAGTGGGGATTTAAACAACTGGCGGAGGGAGTGGGATTCGAACCCACGATGCCCTTACGGACATAACGGTTTTCAAGACCGCCGCACTAGGCCACTATGCGATCCCTCCATACAAACAACACCTGCAATTATATATCAACCAAGGCTATCATGCTGGAAAATCCCGGAAAACTAATATTTATAGAGCTCTTCGTGTACCCTTTTGTAATCAACCAATTCTTCAGGCCTAAACCATAGATCAATCTCTTGCTTGGCTTCATCAATCGACCCCGAAGCATGTATCACATTATAAGTGGTCCTTTTCCTGATCATACCTGAAAATGCTGAATCCAAGCCATAATCCCCTCTAATTGTTCCGGGGGGCGCCGTATCGGGAAATGTCGGTCCCACCATGCTTCTCACTTTAGCCACAGCGTTTGGACCTTCAAAAACCAAGGCAAAAACCGGCCCTGAAGCTAAAAACTCAGCGTTTCTCTCATCTACAATCTCACCGATTCTTTTCGCATCACCTGTCCCAAAGACCTCTCTCGCATCCAAGCCAAACTTCTCGCAATCAGCAATGCTCCTTTTTCCCACTACCTCTTTCCACTCATCATTGTGGTTGTAATGCTTAGCCCCAAAATACCTATCCACCCTCAAAAGTTTGGCGCCTACAATTTTCAATCCCGTCTGCTCCAAGCGGTCAATAATCTCACCCGTTATTCCGCGTGCAACAGCATCTGGCTTTAGGAGTACCAATGTTCTTTCAATCATAAATTACTTTATAACACTACTATTCAACCTAGTCTAGAACCACGTCCTCTATTTTGTAACTTCCATCTTGGAAAATAGACAGTACGCTGAATCTAGAAGTTTGTAGGGCACTCTGAGGATACTCGTTAAGGGTGGAGGTAACAGCACCAACCACATAGTGCATAAGGCTAGTTCGTTCCGCATCCTGTAGGAAGGATGATTTGTGATGATCGCCCGCCACAACTGCCTTAAGCGAAGGATTTCTTCTTATCAAAGACAATAACAACTGACCCTGCGTCAAAACGGCCTCCTGCTCATCTGCAAGGCTCTCATCTTTCAACTCTCCATTCGTGCTACCCATATATATTTTGTCAAACGGCGCCGTCAAACCTTTGGTATACAAAGGTTGAGAGAGCAATATAAAGTCGGCATCAGAGATCTCATTCTCAAGCCAGGAGATGGCGGCAGGTGAAATCTTAGTAAAGTTGGCTGAGTTATTGAAATATATAAAATTATAACCAGCGATCTTTATCTTGCCATACTCCTTGCCAAAGACATCATTAAAGTTGCTGGTATCGAGGCTTTGAGCCAAATCGTGGTCTCCAGGTAGTGCATAATAAACTAGGCCTGAAGCGTCCAAAACATCTTTTACCTTGCGCAGAGACGCAACATCTCCATACCCCGTCAGGTCACCCAGCACAAACGCGTACTCTATACCACGCGCCCTCACCTCATCAAGAGCTTTTTCCAAGTTAATTAGATCATCATGAATATCAGACAGCACTGCTAACTTTACCAAAACATCTTTCGTTGCATAAACATTTCTATCACTCTCATCCTCTGATCTGATTGTGGATACTCCTGAACCTAAATTGGTCTGGGAAATGCGCTCCGCGAACTTGCCTGCCACTGATCCAACCTGTTCCTCACTAACATTAATATGAACCTTCGACAACAAAGAAGAAACTAGCCTACCGAATTTGGCAGAGTCCAATGAGTAAAGTTCTTTTGCTCCTAACGTTACCCCCAGCACTAAAGCCGCCAACACAATCACAGAAAGTACGGATCTAACAAATCTTAATCCGGGGTTCACAGATATTTTCTTGCTTTTTCTACCGCTTAGAACCATTGAAAAAAGTATAAAGCTTTTACATTTTTTCCACTACTTCAATACCCAGCAAATCAAGACCTCGCTTGAGCACAACAGAAACTGCGTACGTAAGATAGAGTAAATGTCTTTTTCGGCTTTCGCTCTTAGCATCGAGTATAGGCACATCACCGTAGAACGAATTGAACTTCTGCGCGACATCAAATACATAGTTGGCGATCCGGCTTGGAGCTAAATCTTTGCAGGCTTCCAGCACGTTTTCTTGAAAATGAACCAGGGCTCCTGCCAAAACCCTCTCTTTAGGATGCATTAACACAGATTTTGGAGCGGCTACGTGCTGGTATTTTCCCCGCCCGAGCTCAAATCCAGCCTTTTCCAAAACTGACCTGGCCCTAGCATACGTGTATAGCAAGTAAGGGCCGGTATTGCCTTCAAATTTGGCCACTAGATCAAGATTGAAAATCATATCCTGCGCAGCGTCTACTTTTAGCATTCCATACTTAAAAGCCGCGAGAGCAACTTTTTGAGCTGTTTCCTTCACAACTCTCGGCATTTTTATGCTGTTTTTTATCTCATATTCTTCTAATTCAACGAGTTTTTCAAAAACGTCATCAGCGTTCATGACCACACCGGTTCGTGATGACATTTTGCCTTCGGGAAGAGAAACCATTCCATAGGCAACATGCACCAATTTGTCAGCCCATTCAAATCCGAGAAGCGCCAAAATCTTAAAAAGCTGCCTAAAGTATTCTGCCTGTCTTACATCAACTACATAAAGACGTTTGTCAAACTTGTATTTTTCGTAGCAATCCTTGGCTAGCTGAAGATCCTTGGTTGAGTAGATTGAGGTTCCATCGCTTCTTAGCAGAACTTTATCAGGCAGGTTGTAACGCTCCAAACGGGCAATTATGGCACCCGTTTCGTCTTTTTCAGCCAAACCCTTTTCAAGAGCCAACATAGCAATTTCCTTGCCTACATTCACTTTTTCGCTCTCGTACTCCCATTCGTCAAACTCGATTTTTTGGTCAGCATATGTCTTTTTCCAACCTTCATAAACCCAGCTGTTCATTTTCTTCCAAAGTGCACGTATTTCGGCATCTCCAGCTTCCCATCGACGGAGAAGTTCTTGAGCTTCCCTTTCAATCTCAGGATTTTTTTCTCTCTCCTCTTCGTACATAGCGTAAAACTCACCCACAAAATGGTCCGGTTTTTTATCTGGCTCCTTGCCATTACCATATTTCAAGTACATGAGCATACTCTTGCAAATGTGGATACCTATATCGCCCACGTAGTTTGTCCTAATAACCTTGTATCCGCAATGACTTAAAATTTTTGAAAGGGAAGATCCTATGAAATTGTTTCGAGCATGTCCGACGTGTTGCGGCTTGTTAGTATTGGGCTGGGAATATTCAACTACAATAGTTTTTCCCTTGCCGAAATCGTTTGACCCATAGACATCTTCACAACCATTAATTATTAGGGTGTTTTGAAAAAGAAATAGTTCGGATAACGTAAAATTTATGAAACCAGGGGCGGCAGGTTCAATTTTTACAAATATCGGATATATCTTGCCCTCAAATTCTACTTTTAGATTTTCAGAAAAGAGCTCATGTGAAAGCTCTGTAGCTATGTGAAAAGGTATTTTATCAAGAATTTTGGCAATCTTGAAAGCAACATTGGTAGAGTAGTCGCCGTGATCTTCATTCTCGGGGGCATCTACGCACACATCAATCTTATCTAACCCATAGAGTTTATACACCGCTTCCGAAATCATTGATTCAATCCTGCTTTTTATGTCCATAGACAAGAGCATAATATCATTCATCTAGACCTTACCACAACATTGCCCGCAAGGTCGGTTCTAATGACACTGCAACCCAGCTCCTCCAGTGTCTCCACAACTGACAGGGAGGGGTGGCCAAACTTGTTGTCAGCACCGACAGATATTACACAAACACGAGGCTTTAGCCGCGACACCAAAGTCTTATTTAGGCCGTTTTTGGCTCCGTGATGGGCTATTTTGAGCACATCCAATCTGCCGTCAATTTCCTTTTCTAGCTCGTCCAGATCAATCCTTCCCTGCGCCTCCATTTCAAGATCTCCCAAAAACAGCCCCTCAAAATCGCTGTATTTTATAAAAACAGCAACAGATGCATTATTTATATTTTTTGGCATTTCATCCAAATTACCGAACGGTACAAGCATTTTAATTTTCACTCTGTTAACAATAAATTCTTCACCGTCAAAAGTTTTTTTAACTGAATTTTTGACAAAATATTTTCTGTTTTCGGGCAGGGCACCCTCAGACAAAATAACGTCGTTATATCTAAATATGACAAAGTTACACCTTTCCCAAATCCGCCTCAAACCTACAAAATGATCATCATGTGCATGACTCAAGACTACGATCGGCAATGAACATCCCAGGCCCATTCTGTCCAATATGTAAGGATCCGCTGTGTAATCTGCTCCCCCATCAATAAGAGCAACGGGCTTTCCATTCATCTCAATGTAAATACCATCTCCTTGTCCCACATCTATAATATGAAAACGTAAACCGGGATTTCTAAGAGAAGCGGCGCCAATAATTACCTGAAAAATAAGAAGATATGAAACTGCAAAAAACAAGGGAAAACCAAGAAACCCCCTCATCCCAATCTCTCCCTTTTTCTCACAATCCAAACTACTAAAATTAACAACATCAGATAGTATCCTGTCATACCCCACCAAGGCATTTTCCAAGCCACACTAGCAATTTCAAACCTTGAAAAATAGTTCACAACCCTTACGAAAAAATCGCAGAACGGAAAGCACAAAAGCCATATAAGACCCCCGGGCAGGATAAGGGCCGGAATTCCTAAAATAGTTGTTATGGGAACCATCCAAAGAACCAAGGCATTCACCAACAAGCTAATCAAACTTACCTGCCCAAAGACACCGCTTATCAAAGGCCACACCGTAATCTGCGCAGCAAGACTGGACGAAAAGTCGCTAAAGATTGCTGTCTTTTTTTTAAATAACTTCTCAAAAAACTTCTCTATCGGATCAGCAAAAACAACCAAACCAAGCGTAGCCAAAAAACTTAAATAGGTGCTCATACTGAAAAAATTTCCAGGGTTAATAAGCAGAACAACAAAATATGAAACAACCAGCAGCCTAAGAGTATTCAAAAGACGGCCCGAATACTTCCCCACCAACATAAAAGAAGACATCACCCACGCCCTTAAAACAGGGGGCTCAAAGCCTGTAAAGGCGGCGTAAACAAGGGTGGACAAAATTGTAAGGAGCAGATTCCCAATTTTGTACGGACTTCCAAAAATTTTTAGGGCATATCCTGCAACCAAACTCATGTTAAACCCCGAAACAACAACAACATGAATCGTACCAGTCCTTTTTAGGGCATTTTTGAAGCGTGGCGACATTGAAAGATCATCAACGCCAATTGTCATCCCCAGAATAAGCTCGCTGTGGGGACTGGGCAGAAAAGATCGGGCTTTTGCCGAAAGCCGTTCTTTTATCGGATCAAAAAATTTGAAGGGGTCCCTTTCTTGTTTCGCGTTACAGGAGAACACTCCCCCTTGAGGTGCGCAATAATTCAAAACCCTAACCATGGCGGCAATAATAATAAGGGAAAGACCGAGGTTATATTTCAGAATACTCACTGCCAAATTATTTCCCGAACATTCCTGAACGGAAATATGTTTTGGATTCTGAACATTCCCGCTCAAAAATTAATTCCCTTACAATCCCGCATTTAGAACGCAATTAAATCTTTTATTTTCTCGTAAACAGAGTTAGAGAGACCCGATTTTTGCTTAAACTCCTCTACTCCGGTATAGGGGCGGTTCGCGATTATCTTTCCGGCATAAACTTCGCCTATTCCGGGAAGGGCGTCAAGCTCTTCAAAAGTGGCTTCGTTGATATTCACTTTGCCGCTGTCATTGGAAGGAGTCGGTAAAGACGACAAGGAGGATGAACTTTGCGACGTGCCTGAGTCGCCCGGAATTGAAAAAATACTCACGAAAGCTCCCTTTGACAACTCGCTATATCCTAAAAATTCAGATGGTATAAAAACTTTCTGCTCATCCTTAAGAACTTGAGAAAGGTTTAGATTTTTGCTGACCCATTTGTAATCATAATCAGAAGTAAAGTCCCCTGCCATCTTTATAAGATCCATGATTCGCGAGTTTTTCTTCAAGCTATACACTCCGGGATTAGCAACTGCCCCGGCTATTTCTACACTTATTTCTTCATCCTCTTCGCATACTTTTTCTGCGCCCTGTCCTATACCTTCTTCAGCGTTAAAAATAGATAGGCATTGAGAAACAAGATACCCCGCAATGAAGGACAAAAATATAAATAATACAAATTTAGAACCTTTTGGGAACACGACAAATGTTAACTCCGGGTTGAAGAAACATAAATATCAGATAGTCTATTTTCACTAGAAGTGCATCACTGTATATTAACCGCAAAATTACCGCATGAAAATGGCTCCAATAGTGGTATAAGATGTTCATTTATATTAATTACCGCATAATAAACGCATGGATATGAAGTCAGAAAAAGAATAAAAACAACACAAACAAAAAGGATTAATTAGGGGAAGCTTGGGGTGAAAAATTATTCTTCCAAGGATCTCAATAGTATGTCTCTAAAAACCTTGCTTCTATTTAAATCCCTTAATAATGCAACAAAACGAGTCTCATTTATTCTGTAGTAAACTTCCCTTCCCTTCTTATCATTCTTTAAAAAACCTAAAGATGCCAAGACTCTAAGATGGTGAGACGCCAAATTTTCCTCTACATTTAACTTATCAGCAACCTCCGACACATTTTTTTCACCGGAGCTTAAATACTGAATAATTTTGAGACGATTCTTGTCGGCTAAAGCTTTTGATACTTTTTCCAGCATCATAATACCCGGAATATACATCATCATTTAAAATATTTCAAGGTTTGTCATTCTTTACCCTATATTGTATGGCTTCTGCAACGTGCCGCGCTGAAATTATAACTTCCCCACTCATGTCGGCAATCGTACGGGACACCGCCTTTATCCTATGAACCGACCTCGTAGAAAGATTAAATTTTGCGGTTGCCATTTCTAGCAGAGCCGCCGCTTCTTTATTCAGCTCACACACACCATCTATTTTGTCAAAAGGTATTCGAGAGTTATACATGGAACCTGTGAAAATAAACCTTTTCCTTTGAGCTTCGACCGCATTTTTTATTTGACTTCTTATATCCATAGAGGTGCTAAGTCTTTCAGCCTGACCTCTGACAGCATCTTTGGGTGACCCATAAACATAAGTAAGAAGATCAAACCTCTCAAGCAACGATGGACTTATTCTTGAATTGTAGGTGTTGAGATCTCCCCGTGTGCACTTGCATTGTTTCTCATGCGATCCTGCCAAACCACACATACAATTATTCGCTGCGCCTATTAGTAAAAAATCGGCGGGATACCGAACAGGAAAGCCTTTGTAATTGAACCCCACCTCTCTTCTATCAATGATGGTCTTGAGTGAGTTTAAAACCTTGCCGGGATAAAGATGCATTTCGTCAAGAAACAATATTCCTCCGTGTGCCAAAGTGACTTCTCCAGGATGTTCAGCATTCCCCACTATTTCCGATTCTTTTGCGGATATGTGGGGTCTTCTGTAAGGAGTTTTCGCAACATCTTCTATCGTGGTTCCGCATAGAGCCGCAGCTTTCATCCTTTCAATAATTACTTCCCTCCCCGTCGCAGTCATAAGGCCGGGGCATTTACCGGCCAATAGAGACTTTCCTGTTCCCGATGGGCCCAGCAATAAAATGTTATGCATCCCCGCCATGCTTATTACTAAAGCCCTTTTCGCGCACTCATTTCCAATAACATCTTCTAGGTTTTCCATTTCCTGCACAGGTGCACCGTCCAAAACACATGACACAAGATGACATTTAGATCCTTTAACTTCTCTGTTGCTGAAAAATATATCTCTCGCCTCACATAGAGAGGAGATTTCAAAAAAATTCAAGTCCGCTATCCTCTCCGGTGAAAAAATACGAACCCTTGGGCAGAAAAATTCTAGCCCCTCTTCCCACCGACCACATATCATCTAGAAAAATAGTTTTTGCAGAGGGGGTCAAAAAACCCGAGGAGTCCAAACCTCCATAGAAAAATTCCGATGATCCAGAAACACGCCCCATTTGAACAAATAAAATACCCATAGCTATTGTAAACTCTATATCTACAATATCATTTAGGATGCGGGGAGGAGTGATATTTAGCATAATTTTCTTGTTCGGAAATGGAATTTCAGAATTTCCGAATGCGGTTCTAATCTTTTTGATACTTTTCAGCCAGCCACTTCCCCTCACACCCACCACGTCCACTCTAGGAATGCCCCTTTCTGAAATAGTCACCTCAATCTCCAAATCTATAACCTCAGTTCCCCTAAACGCAAAGGATTTTAGCTTACAGTACATAATAAATCCCTTCCTTTTCGCCTATCTCACCCCTTATAAGCATGTTAGAAAGCACCAGGTTAATATCAAATAATTGAACACCGAGAATGGCCAACAAGTTATCATAATTTTTCTCTCCCTGTGCAAGAATACTTAAAATTGCGCGTTCTGTGGATTTAAAATTAGCTTCACCCCCAGAACTGCCATTATTTAATACTTTTCCTGCTGACTCCAGACCTATCTCCTTTAAAAAATACTCCGGGGACACGTAAATCCTAGCCCCCCTTGCAATCAAAACATTTGTACCTTTTGATCTCTCCATATAGATATCTCCGGGAACGCAAAATACCTTTCTTCCGTATTTGAATCCGTACCCTGCTGTAATCATTGAACCGCTTTTCAGCGACGCTTCCACTACAAGTAAAAACTTTGACAATGCCGCGATAATTCTATTCCGTTTCGGATAGGTCCATCTTCGGGGCTGGAAGCCGTTTTCAAACTCCGATATAACAGCCCCTCCTCCGTCTATTATTCTCTTATACAGGTTCCTGTTCTCAGACGGGTGAACAACATCGCACCCGCACGGCATTACGGCAATAGTTTTGCAACCCGAATCCAAAGCCATTCTATGAGCGAGGGAATCAACACCAGCAGTAAACCCTGAAATAACCACAACATCCGTTTCTTTAAGAAAATAAAAAAGTTCGCGCAAAACCCTAATTCCATAGGAAGAAACCCTTCTACTTCCTACAACACCAAGCCCACACCTCTCCAAGTTCCTTGGAAGCTCCCCCATCAAATACAGTTTATGCGGAAATCCTTTACACTCCTTTATATATTCGGGAAACTCTGAGGATCCAAAATCTAAAACCTTGCTCATCGCGTTTAATATGTAACAGAGCAAAAAAATAACAAGTTGTTAATTTCTAAGAAAAGTAGAAAATACTATCTGATATAATGCGGATATGGAAAAAATGCTGAGCATAGAGGAACTCATAAAAAAAGCCCAGACTATGGGAGTAGATTTTGGAAGGGGAGATCCCTACAACAGATTAAGATACTACACCAAAATAGGTTGGCTTCCTCACATGACAAGACAAAGGGATAAAGATGGTAATATCCGTGGCCACTACCCCGAGTCGGTGCTCAGTCAACTTATCACAATAGAAAAATTAAAAGAGGCGGGGGCAAGCAATGACGAAATAGCGAAACAAATTGAGATCAAAAGTAAGTACACCAACCTAATAAACCTTATAAAATCCAAGGAGGTTAGAAATCAAATAATTTCGTACTCCACCCTATTGCTATTACTTGTAATTTTCGCCAACGAGCTAGGGCTCGTTAACTTAGGACAGCATAAATCGAGCATAATTGAAGCATTTTCATCAGCCAGCGAAACGCCGCAAACATTAGAAATTATGGCTTCCGGAGAAGGTATAGTGCCTAAAGGACGCTCGTCTGTATTTATCAAAGAAGAAAAAGTTGCGCCCGGTGCAAAAATATATGTCACTTTTACCCAAAACTTCTCCCCCGCCACAGCCTATTGGGTAACCAACGTGAGACCGGGTGAGGGTTTTGAACTAAAGCTTGACGCACCGGTATACTACAATGCAACTTTTAACTGGTGGACATCAAGATAGCGTAAAAACAATAAAAACCGCTTGCGTTCCCTTTACGAGAATACCCCTTGACAACACTAATGTTTGTGTGCAGACTTTATTCATGAACAAAAACAATAATTTGACCCTCATACTTGATGTAATATCAAAAGCTATACTGGTTTACATATTGCCGTTCCTTGTACCAATTTTCTTCTTGCCGCTCACAACAGAATTCTTTGAGATGAATAAGCTAACCCTTATAATTCTCTGTACAATACTCTTAACCATAATTTGGGCAGTAAAACTCATGATCGGCCAAAAGTTGGAGGTGGTAAAATCTATCATTGATTTCCCTTTAGTGATATTCACAGCAGTTTATGCCTTAGCTACGGTCTTTTCCATAAACAAAACGGTAAGCATATTTGGAAGTCAAGGAAGATGGCTCGGACTATTCTCCACTTTAGTATTTATTGTCTACTATTATGTAGCTACACCTTTGTACAGAAATCCGAAATCCATTAAAAGGGCTCTTTATGCTTTCATAGCCGGCACCGGGATTTCAACTTTGGTTTCCTTGTTGGCTTACTTCAATATCTTCATTTCCTCGGCTCCCTACGCTAAAATGCAAAACTTCTCTTTATATGGATCAAACGTTCAGACAGCAATGTTTGCGGCTCTGACTATTGTTATGTCACTAGTGCTTATCGCATATGAGAAAAATCCGATAATAAAAATCGGACTTGTGGGAATGACTATACTTAATATCTTCTTCGTTGCGCTAACGAGCGCTTTGGTTGCGTGGGCTGTATTGATAGTAGGAATTTTGGGGATGGTGTTTTACGTTGATCTTTCGAAAATATTCAAAGATGGGGTCTACTACCTTGCAGTTTTAGGTACAACTGCAGCAATTGCAATAGTGTTTTTGGTGCCCACAACCAGAAATGTTTTGATAAATCCAAACTATCCAAAAGAACTAAGTCTACCAGCAAGAGAAAGCTGGGTCGTGGCTTCTTCCACAATCCAAAACTTCCCTCTTCTCGCGACAGGGCCAGCAACGTTTCAGACTAATTTCACACGCTTCAGACCAATAACTCTAAACTCCACAGATTTTTGGAACATAAGATTTGATATTCCCTTCAATGAGGTATTTAACATAATCTCGACGGTCGGAATACTCGGTCTTATCGCCTCTATATTCTTAGCATCAAGAATTATGAAACTGGCCAATCAGATAAAGTTTACTGATAATCAGGAAGGGCTTACGGAAGTTCTCAGTCTTTCCCTTATGGCTATGCTGGCTTCTTTTGTGTTTATACACGCTAATGTTGCCTCGGTATTTGTGCTTTTCACACTACTCTCTCTTCTTATAGCTGCACACACAAGCATAGACGAACACAGTAAAGTTGCTCAGGTATCAACAATAGGACCAACAGACATTCAAGCAGTTGCCTCTCTTGGCGAAAGCTCAGCCATTAATAAAGAGTACTCAAAATTCATATTTGGGGGTGCAATAATACTGGCTGTTGTCTACGGTGGATATCTCTGGAGTCGCAACTATATGGGTGAATACTACATGAGACGGGCTATTCTTGCTCTGGTTAATAATGATGGTAGAGAAACGTACGAAAACCAAAGAAAAGCAATCAGAGCCAACCCGTCCAGAGACACCTATTACAATTCATTCGCCCAAACAGATCTTGCTCTGGCTAACAGTTTGGCAGGAAAAGAGAACCTTACAGACGTTGACAAACAAACAATACAGAGCTTGATTTCCGAAGCCATAGCCACAACAAGAATAACAACCGAGGTAATAAATCCTCTGAGCGCAGCCAACTGGGAGATGAGAGCGTTGATTTATCGAAGTATTATAAATGTGGCAGACAACGCTTCTGAATGGGCTGTAGGGGCTTATAACACCGCTATACAGCTTGACCCAACAAACCCGAGATTGAGATTGGAACTTGGCGGAATGTACTACGCAATGAAAGATTATGTATCAGCTGCAAATCAATTCAGACAAGCTTTTGCTTTGAAAGGTGACTATGCCAATGCCTACTACAACTTTGGACAAGCAATGATGCAGCTTAACGACTTTCAGAGCGCAAAACAAGCCTTTGAAGTAACTAAAACTTTGATTCCGGCAGATTCGGAAGACATGAAAATACTTGAAAAGGACCTCGCGGCTGTAAATGAAAAAATCAAGGCGGCTGGAACTCCAACTGAGGCAAAACCGACCGTAGAACAAATATCAGCTACGCAAAAGCAAGAACCAGTGGAACAAGAGCCCTTGACTAAAGTAGGAGAAGAAGAACCAATCAAGGCTCTCCCCAGACCATAGGTTTTAACAGCTTAAAAGAAAAGAAACCCCGCATAGCGGGGTTTCTTTTTATGTTTTTCAATTGGTGGACCGTAGGAGATTCGAACTCCTGACCTCTTCCATGCCATGGAAGCGCTCTACCAACTAAGCTAACGGCCCAAAATCTTGACTAGGCCAACGCAAGTGCAAAAAGTATTATATCAGATGCCCCTTGGCCTAAATGTTGATACTTTTGTCCGCCCAAAAACTACCCTCTTGTTCGGAAGATTATCTATCGTATAGAGTTTTACCGGCTTTTCAGTTCCAAAAACTAACCTTTTGGGATTGCTTTTTAACATCTCCCTGACAATCGAAATCAAATCCGATATTCCCTCCCCCGTCACCCCTGATATACCAATAACTTCAACCTTTTTCTCCTTGAAAACTTTTTTAATTTCTTCAAAAGCGCCTTTGATTTCCGTCACATCAATTTTATTTACAACATTAATTTCGGGCTTTTCAGATAAACCTTTGCCATAGACTTCCAGCTCCTTTCGGATCTTGTAGTAGTTAGACAATGCATTATCGGCAAGAGATCCGCCCGAATGAGACTCGTATCCCTCTAGGGGATCGATTAAGTGCACCAATATTCTGGTTCTTTCAATATGCCTTAAGAATTCGTCACCCAGCCCTTTACCCTCCGATGCCCCCTCAATCAAACCGGGAATGTCTGCCAAAATTATGGTTTCTCCACCTTCGAGCTCCATTACACCGAGATTCGGCGACAGGGTTGTAAAGGGATAGCTCCCAACTTTAGCTTCAGCATGAGTAAGCCTATTAAGCAAAGTGCTTTTTCCAGCATTAGGAAGACCAATAAGGCCTATATCGGCAACCAGCTTAACCTCAAGCTTTACAATTTTTTCCTCGCCCTTAGTCCCATGTGTAAATTGGGTTGGAGTTCTGTTCGTAGCGCTTCTAAACCTAAAATTCCCTTTTCCCCCAATACCTCCTCTTGCTATCAAAAACTCCTGGCCATCTTCGCTGAGATCAGCTACAAGAATCTCTCTGTTATCCTTAATTTCGTAAACCAGGGTTCCTAAAGGAACAGGGATACGGAGGTCTTCTCCATCGGCGCCGAACATTTTTTTCTTGCCTCCGGGATCACCGTTTTGAGCGGCAAAAATATCTTTCGCCCTAAAATCCCTCAATGTGGCCAAGTTTCTATCGGCCACAAAATAAACATCTCCTCCGTCTCCCCCATCGCCACCATCCGGCCCACCTTTTGGAGCCCCTCTTCCGCGCAAAAAAGAGACCTTGCCATCTCCACCGTCACCTGCTTTTACTTTTATCTTTACCAAATCAATCATATTAAAAATCTTGCCCCCCGGACCCAGCCAATAATTACATCCAGCAACTATTGGACAAAATTAAACGGATCTTGAGCAATCCCATTATACTTAACCATGAAATGAACGTGTGTGCCTGTTGACCTGCCAGTGCTTCCCATCAACCCAATCACTTCTCCTCTGGACACGTTTTGCCCATAGCTTACATCTATTCGGCTCATGTGACCGTAAACGGTTTCATAACCATCACCGTGATCTATCCTCACATGTAAACCGAGCCCAAACGGATCCCAACCTGCTCTGACAACCGTTCCCGATGCACAAGCAAGAAGTGGCGGGGATGGTATGTTCCTCGGAGTAGCTATATCTATTCCATTGTGATACCAGCTATAGTATTGTGTTATGACCCTCACAGTAGTAGGCCAAATACAGAAACCCCTGTCCGCCTCCGCAACAGTACCGGGTCCAGTGGAAGGCACTCCCGAATAAATTGGGGCTATCGGTACAACCTTTGGAACCTTACCACCAGGTATGACAAGCTCTGTTCCTAAGGCTAGACTTGACGTGTCTAACAAATAGTTAAAATCAGCAATAGCCTGCATAGGAACATCGTACTTGGCGGCAATTGAAGAAAGAGTGTCTCCCCTCTCAACAGTGTGAATTAACCCAGCAACAGGCGGTATCGTTATCTCCTGCCCAATTTTAAGAATAGAATTATCTGATAGCTTATTAACGTATTTAATGGCGTCGGTGGATATTTTGAATTTATTGCCTATGCTGTAAAGGGTATCTCCGGATTCAACTCTGTATATAAACGGCTCGGTCCTTTGCCGCATTTCGGGCAAAGTTGTAACCGCCATCTCTTTTTTAGGAATGATATCGCTAGAGGTTGGTATATAGTCGGCTCTCACCTCTGGACTGGCAATAAAATCGTAGCTACTCAAAACCTCTCCAATTGTAAAAACGACTAAAGAAACACCTACTACGGTCGCAAAAGCCAACGGCCTTCCGATCTTACCTCTTGACCAAATAAGCTTTTTAACAAGAAACGACTTGGCCGAAGATGGCAATTTCAATATAAAAATTACAAAAGATCCGGCCAAGAAGAACAAGTCTGTAAGCTTATTCCAAATATACTCTAATAGCGAACGGATAAACTCCGCCCATACATTTAATAACTGCTCAAATTTGTTCCGTCCGCGTGGTCTAAATCCTTCAAAACTTAGCTGAAAAAAGCGTTTAGACGCCGGGCGTTTGATAGTGAAAACCATAGTATGCGCCACCCAATCGGCGCTTTACCGATTTTACCAACATGTTGTAATATCGGCAAACTAAAACACCGCTGGAAAAGGATCCGTACATAATCGTCCTAAAAAGATTATGCTCCTGTGTGAAGGGTATCAAGAAATTCCTTATTGCTCTTGGTTTTCTTCAAGCGCTCTATAACAAGATCCGTAGCATCTCGATCATCAAGAAGATCCACCATTCTTCTTAATCTGTAAACCTTTTCTAGAGTTGTTGGGTCAAAAAGCTGTTCCTCGTGCCTTGTTCCGCTTGATTTTATATCAATAGCCGGGAATATACGCCTTTCAGAAAGACTCCTGTCCAAACGCAATTCCATATTTCCAGTACCTTTAAACTCTTCAAATATAACATCATCCATTCTTGAACCGGTTTCAACTAGCGCTGTGGCTATAATCGTTAAACTACCTTTTTCTTCAAAGTTTCTGGCTGCTCCAAAAAAGTGCTTAGCCGGGTACAAAGCCGCCGGATCGAAACCACCGGTTAACGTTCTTCCTGAAGGCGGGGCAACCATATTGTAGGCACGAGCGAGCCTGGTAATAGAATCCATTAATATGACCACATCTCTGCCTCTTTCAGCTAGTCTTTTGGCCCTTTCAAGGCAAAGCTCCGAAACACGGGTTTGCTCCTCTGCCCTTTCGTCAAAGTTGCTTGCATACACCTCGCCTTTGACATTTCTGCTGAAATGCGTGACTTCTTCGGGTCTCTCACCAATTAACGCTACCATTAACACAATATCCGGATAGTTAGTTGTTATACCATTGGCAATATCCATTAACAGAAATGTTTTTCCCGCTTTTGGAGGAGCTACCAGCATAGCTCTCTGTCCCTTACCAATAGGTGCAATCAAATCTATTAGCCTGGTGGATATGACATCTTTTGTAGTTTCAAGCTTCAACCATTCGTCAGGAAATATGGGTGTGAGTTCGGCAAAATGAGGCCTTTTCTTGGCAGTATCCGGATCCAGACCCTCCACTGACTCTATCCTCAAAAGAGATAGGTATCTCTCCCCTTCTTTAGGAGGTCGGGCGTATCCCTTTATCATATCCCCTTTTCTTAAACTAAATCTTTTTATCTGCGAATGGCTGATATAAACATCGCGAGGAAGATCAGATTCTACTCTTTCTTTTTGTCTTATAACTCCATAATCGTTGAGTACTTCGAGCATTCCTTCTATAGCGACAGCGTCACCATTTGAAACTGAATCTTCAAATGAGGAGTAATGAGTTTTTGTCTGATAAGAAGAAGGTTGCGGTGTAGACACCTCTTTAGCGTCGTTTTCTAAGTTCACAGTGGTAAGCGGTTCTGACGGCGCGTCATCTGAAGCCCTTGAGCGATAAGCTTTTCTTCTGGACACATCATTGTCCGAAGATTGAACACTATTATTAGTCAAATTGTTATTATTACTTGCATCTGCAGGTTTTTTTATTGGCATATTTAATTGTTGAAATTGAAAAATATATACATCAATCTGTTTAAGGCACTTGCCTAAAGCCGGGAGATAGCCACTGCCCCATGCTACCTCCCGACTTCAAACCTCATCGTATTTAAAGAGTTTCGATAAGCTCTGCCTTCACAACAAGCCGCTTGTCGTACGTAGACATACCCGGAAGCCAAACGCCGCCACATGTTATGAGGGTCATTTCCGCTTTGTCGCTTTTATCCTCAAGAACTTTAAGTCTATCGGGATCGTTGATATCTACTAGGAAAGAGTCAACAATTTGGTAAGCGTACAGCCTTCCTAAACTATCTTCTAAAAGAACTGTATCACCTACTGTTGCATTTTTCAACTGGTAAAACGCGGCTGGGCGGCCATAGTTATCATCGAAATGCGCGTTGATAATAATATTGCCTTTTTCTCCGGGTTTGGCGCTCTTTTTATACCATCCTGCCTCATTCCAGTTTTTAGGGGTGTCCAAAGAGCCGTCGCCAGACACACCAACTTCAACTATTTTTGCTGAAATATTTCTCTCTTTTATTGAAACTTTTACGGGAGGAAGGTAGATAGGTTCTATGGACGCCTCAAATACTGACTCCTGCTCCTGAACAGCCCCCTGCTCAACCGCCTCACGCTCCTTTTTGCTAAAAACACCAATTGCTACCCCGGCAAGAACCCCGTTCTTATACAAAATATAACCACCTCCGAAAAGGATTAATAACACAAGAACAACAAATATGTACTTTTTCTTGCCTGGTGAACTGTTCATAGGTAATGCTTCTTATAGTCTACAAAAACATTTAGGCAGAAGACAGAATGGTCGAGTAAGCGAACCCAAACCCAACCATTCTGCCCCCTGCCTAAACAGCAAAGGGCAAACGGGGATCTCGCGCCGGCATAGGCCGGCGAAGAGAACTACATACAAAAAGTTACTTTCTCTTTCTCATCAAGGCTCCAGCTAGTAAAAGGCCGATTCCTGATATACCTGTGATTGAAACGGCACCGGTATTGGGGAGTTCTTTAGGTTTTCCTTTACCGTAACAAACGGTTGCGGTGTCAGAACCTTCAAACTCGTCATCCCAATAAACCTTGGCCTTATTTACAACACATTTATCAAAAGCCTCATCTCTGTCGAATTCGTCTTCATCAATCTGGGCCTTTATGATAAAAGTCTTGGTCTCGCCGGGATCAAAATCATCCCAATATTCAGTGAGGCCCGAGCCCCCTACTCTTTCCATTTCTTTGGGTAGAGAGTCTGACATCTTCATATCATCAAAGTCTTTATCAATATCCTCGTCTGAAAGGTTTTTGATTCTAATCCTAAACTCAACCACGTCATCTTCATCGACATCTGTGACTTTGGATTCCCAATCGTCGTCCCCTTCAATTCTTACTTTCTTCTCTATGCTAAACCTCTTGTTGTATATGCAGGTTTCTCCTCCCCCGTAATTTGACTCGCAGTCGGCAAGGGCTTTGTCATTTGACAAAAGGAACAAGCCGGCTACGAAGGCTGCCAAAGCTATTAACTTGTAACCTTTATTTTTCATTTTACTCAAATAATAAAACCCATACCCATCTTGCCCTAGGCAAGGTAAATATGCTGTTTTTGTTGATTTGGCAGGGAAAATAAGTACTCTTGGATTGGCTTCAGAAACCAATCGTGGCGGTATTTTAACCTAAAACACCCGTTCTGTCAACACTATGGGACTTGGGGTTCCAAGAAGCCGTTTGGGTTCTTTTCAAACCATTTGACAAGGTTTCTTATGCTCTTCTCAAGGGTTGCGGCGGGTTTCCAACCAAGTTTTTTGCTTGCCTTGCCAAAATTCGCAAAGCTTTCAGAATATTCGCCAGGCCTAGCCTCCCCGGGGGATCTATCCAGCTTTTTTCCAACAAGCTTTTCAACCTGCTCAATAATTTCGTAGACAGAATATCCCCTGCCCGTTCCCAAATTAAATATGTCGCTCTCGCCGCCCTTTTCTAGATACAACATTGCCATATAGTGAGCATCTGCCAAATCACAAACATCGACATAGTCTCTAACCGGCGTCCCGTCTCTAGTGTTAAAGGTGTTTGCGCATGTAACCTTAAACGGTGCCAACCCCAGCGTTCCTCTAACTGCGTTGGGCACTAAGTGTGTGGGAGGATATGAACTGTATCCAATATCAGAATCGTGGTCGGCGCCAATAACATTGAAGTAGCGGAAAATAACATACTTTAGTTTGAATATGTCCGCGTACCACTTTATGGCTTTCTCCACCATAAGTTTGGACTCACTGTATGGGTTTGTGGGGTTAAGGGGATGTTCTTCATCCATTGGTACATACTGCGAGTCTCCATACACAGCACAGGTTGAAGAAAATATCACATTTTTGATACCGGCGTCTTTCATTGACTCCAACAAATTAACGGAACCGGCAAGGTTGTTGATAAAATATTTTCTTGGGTCTCGCATGGATTCACTTACAACAAGAGCCCCAGCAAAATGCAGAACAGTTGCTGCTGCTTTTAAAGGACCTTGGGAAAATAACTGATGAACCTTTTCAAAATCTGTCAGGTCAGCTTCAATTACCTCAAGCTCTCCATATTTTTTGAGGTTGTCCAGCGCCTGTCTGAATCCTGTTGAAAAGTTGTCTAAAACAAAGACTTTGTGTCCCTCCTTTAGAAATTTTTTAACAACGTGGCTTCCAATGTACCCTCCCCCGCCGGTTATCAATACTTCACTCTTCATAAGCCTCCTTGTATCTAATGAAATAAAAAGCTAGAAGCGGGAGAATCAAAAGGCCAATGTATTCAAGAATCTCAGGCCAGAAAATAAACCTTACCCTTGAAATATCTGCCGCCGTGTCAAAAACCCATCCGTTCGCCCAGTTATTTACGCTGACATGCCGAGCCTTGCAAGGCGCAACGCCGCACAAAGCAACCCATCCCTTTTCATAGGCCTCGTTGAGAACTAAAAGTTTAGCTCCTGTATCTGGCGCGACTTCAGTATGGTAATTCCTCAAATATTCATAGGGCATTGGCGTCATCCTTACAACCTCAAGCTGGTTCTCGGTGTAATCGTTGCCAAATACAAGGTTAGAAAAGTTTACGGTATACCCCATCTCATTGCCCATCGGAGGTATCAAATAATAGTAACTTTGCATCCTATTTCTTTTGAGGAGTTCAACATACAAGTCGCATCTTTTGGAAAACTCATTGGTGAGACAAACACGCAAAGGAGCCCCCGCAACATTTCTTGCCCGAATTTCAAGAAGATAGCCGGTATTTTGGGGCAAGTACGGAAATGGAAAGGAGTCACAAATCGCGTTTTCCCCCGATGAATATGTCAAAACCCCTAGCTCCGAACCTAAAATCGGAATGTTCTCTTGGTTTTTGAGCAGATTGCAGTACCTGTGGTAATGATCTAAATCAACAGCTTTTCCGCCGAAAGACATATTTTCGTCAATTTTGTAGGGTTCTGACACAAACGGAGAAAGTACCTCTGAAACATCCAAATCTACAGGGGCGGAAACTACGTTTTTTACCTTATAAAGCGTTGTGTTCCTAAATGTAGTAGATATTGGGCCCTCCCTTCCCAACGCATTGGAATTGAAACGCAAAAAGTAATGACTCATATCGCCGCTGGCCGTAAACATGTGCACTCCGTCCCTATAAAAATTTTCACATAAACCCGATTTATCGCTAAATATACACACAGAATAAGGATTATCGGGCTCAACCTCCGTTTTCAGAATGTAGATAGGAGACCCCTCCGCTAAAAAAGCCCCAAGAGGAAGGGTTAGACAAGCTCTCACACCCTCACCAATCAAGGTAAATCCATCATTAAGATACCTAACCTCGTAGGAGCTAAGTTCATAAAGACCGCTGCATGGTTCGAGCTGCCCGAGATATTCGGTTGAAAGAGGCTCTCCTTGATCCATCGCATAGATATTCACAATGTTGGATCCCGAATCTCCGATCTTGTAATAAAAAGTGGTTTCCTTTGGGCCTAAATCATTTGGCCCAAAAAACAGCCCTCTGGGATCGTTGTTGACCGATATCACCACAGGCATGTCAACAGGCGTTCCTTCAATAAAAGCTGACCAAATTTCCTTTCCGGAAGATATATGACGTACGGTAAACTTAAAACCTCCGGACTCCCCCTGTCTTTCAAACACTCCAACTAACGGAACTTGCCCTACCCCGCCCTTTTCAACAACACCTAAAACTGACTCGCTTCCGGTAACAAACTTGGGGTTAATAAATATGTTTCCGCCTACTGCTTGAACATGCTCCTCTTTCAGAGTTTCATCTGTATTCAATATACCTACATATGGAAAAGCCTCTTGGCCGCCACTCACGTAAGGTTGGTAGTATGAATATATTGGATCCCAAGGTTCCTTGTAAATCACATCTCCCACAGAATAGAACCGGTCGAAAGATTCCGATCTTGAGAAAGGAATGGCAGGCTCATACTCATACACATAAAGGCCTCCGCCAAAATCACGGGAAAGAGTTATACGCCCAGTATCAGCAAACAGCTTTTTTATTTCATCGTAGAAAAGCTGTTTCGCATCTGCCGCCGGAGCGATAATCGATTCGTCCAGCAACAACCATCTGATTTTGTACTTATCCAGTGTTTGCAACAGAAGAGCTGGGTTCCTTGAGTAAACCGCATATGACATTTCTCTGTAGTATTGCTCGTTAAGAAGGTTCCATCTATCAAACTCACGGTTTAGCAAAGGCTGCTTTATACCAAACCACAAGAACCCTGCTCCCTGATACCCAAGGCGTGTTGCGGGATCCCAGTCGTAATACATCCAGCCCCAAAAGGTATGCACGGGAAAATCCGCTACTCTTCCATATTCCTCCCGAGAATCAAAATACTTAAACATCTCAAAGTATCTATCCGGAATGTTTACTTTCATTGACCGGCTGATTAAATTTCCAGCAAAGGCAGGCCACATATAATAAATAAGTAGGATGGTTGATGCTACTAGTACTGCCCCATGCACAAATTTTGGAAGCAGAACTTTGTGAGTGATTTTGTAGAAAAGGTTGGAATACCATGCAAGAGCATAGCCGAAAAAGGCGCTGTAAGAGAACATCAGTCCTATTGAAAACTTAGTGAACGGAAACCTGAAAGCCTCCTTGAAAAGCGGTACTATCTCCTGCAAAAGAACAAAGAGCCCTCCAAAGGGCGGATTAACATTGAATAGAAAAAATATGCCTATAGCGAAAAAGGTGAATACTCCGATAGCGAACTTTTCCCTTCTGATAAGAGTGGCCAGTATACCAAGACATATGAAAACAAACATGCCATAGCCGATTAGCAAAACTCCTGGGCTATCAAGATGCCTGACCCACTCATCCATTAACTCCCCATACTGCGCGTTGCCCACATGCTCTCCCCACCCAAACAAAAAGCTTCTTAAAATCGCCACATCCTGGGTGCCCCCATATTTTTTGTTTGCCAAAAAGGCCTCGTTTGAGAAAAGACTGTGGATTTTGGACATATTCACTTCCCCGCCGTGGTTAACAGCAAAATAAGTGTTGGGAAGAAGCCAAAAAAGATTGGTGAGAAGCACGGAAACTAAGATTATCGTAGTTCTTTGAATATACTGCGGCTTCCAAACCTTCCTCTGGGAAAGGTCAGACAACAAGACTACCGAAAAGTAGGCGGCAAAGTAAATAAAATAGGCGTAGAAAAGAGTGCTAGTATGAGCCTGCGATGCCCCGAACAACGTAAGAATGAAAAAAAGAAGTAAAAACTTTCTTTTTCCGGTTTGGTAGAACGAAGAAGAAGACCACATATACCAACCTAAAAACCCAAAATGAGTCAAAAACATCTCCAAAGGAACGTAAAAATGCTGGAGGGTTCCGAGGTTTAGCAAATAAAAAAGTGCTCCAATGAAAGAACCAAGGTTGCGAGGCGAATCCTGAAATTTTCTTAGAAGAATATCTTTAAGAAAAAAGTAAACTCCAAAAGGGCCGAGAAAAAGCATAAGAAAAGCGTAAGCGTAACGAATAAATTTGATGCCAAAAAAGAGATTTATCAGCATCAGTATAAGCATTCGGGGTATTTCCGATGCGTGGGATTGCGAGGCAACAGCTCCCAATCCTTGATGCTCCTGCCACACTCCCCCAAGAATGCGGCGCCAATACAAAGACATATTGAATTCGGGATGAAGGGTGTCCCATCCAGTTAAAAAGGTGTTTGGAACGTAGTTTTTTATGCAAATTATTAGGATTATTACAAAGAGAAGTATCGGGTAAAAACCTATTTTGGGCAGGTTGTTGAATTTAAGAAAGGTCGGAATGTTGATATGCACTTTTTAAGTATAGGTTTTATGGGGGGTTTGGGCAATTGCTGACGCAAATCTGGCATTGGCATGTGGCAAGTATAAAAAAACGGCACCGAGAGTGGATATTATCCAATTCATCTCGATGCCGCGTAGTTTCAACGGACGATAAGAGGCAGGAAGACCTCGTACATTCCGTTACTAATCGTAGCCGACCAGGTTTGCACGTAAGGCTGAACGTTCCGGGCGGTAACGGTGATGATTTCGCCGGGTAGAGGCTTTACATTCTTGTGAATCACAACCTCCACTACTCCGGCTCCATCCGCCGCCACAACAAACTCCCAGAAACCATCAGGGTTCCACGAAAAAGATCCTGTTCCCCTCGTTATCAATGGGTCTTGTTCCTTTTCGGCGACAACCTGGATAGTGATCTGCAATCCCGGATCGGTATTAATTACCGGAACAATATCATATGGGTTCGCGGTAACTATGGACAGAGCCGAACCACTCTGCATGGAATACCATTGTTCTGTCGTGTTGACCCCACCTCCGAGACTGACAGGACGCTGACCGTTACTCACAGTTGCCTGCCAGAAATAGGAGGCTTGGCCGGGATACCAGGCTGACACAATAACTGCGTGACCGGGTAAAGGCCCCACGACCTCAGAGTGGATTACAATTTCCACCACCCCGTCAGGATCAGACACAACAGAGAATTCCCAATACCCGTCGGCGCTCCATACAAAAGTACCTGTGCCCTTAGTAATAACGGGGTCTTGTTCCTTCTCAGTGACAACCCTCATAATGACATCAGAACCCGGTTCGGAATAAACCGTCCCGACAATGTCAAAAGAGTTTTCTGTCACAACGTCGATGTTGCCCCCGATCACAGCACTGGTCCAACCATGTGGTGTATTAATACCACCGGCCAGGGCCAAGGGAGTGTCTCCATTGCTAATCGTAGCCGACCAGGATTGAGTTGGTTGGTCTGCATACCAGGCGTAAACGTATACCGTTTTGCCAGGAAGAGACACAACATTATCCATGTGTACCACAACCTCCACCACTCCGGTCTCATCCGCCGACACAACAAACTCCCAGAACCCATCGGAATTCCAAGTGAACGTTCCCGTCCCCCTGCCGATCCAGGGATCCTGCCCTCGCTCGGTGGCAACCCGAATGGTGACCAATAGTCCCGGTTCGGTATATACCGTTGGAACGATATCGTAAAACCCAAATTCGGTCACAACATCTAGGCTAGAACCGTCCCGCGCGGAATGCCACTGCTCCTTGGTGTTGACACCACCTTCGAGCACAAAGTTTGCAGCATTAACAGTGGGCGGTTTAAACACGACCAAAATCGAAAACAACAAAACAAAAGAAAAAGCTAATCTTGCTTTCATTTCACTCCTCCTAATTTTGGATTTGTTTATTATTGGAAAATTTTGCTGATTCTACACCGCAACCCCCCAAAAGTCAAAACTATAGGATTTCAACCAAGGGGTAATAACAGACCGCATTCCCATCATAACAAATGAAAAAGTCCCAGTTCTTGTTAAAATTCCTAATGATTTGCTTCTTACTCGTAACCTCAATTTGAATCAAATCTTTCAAGGGTATAGAAACATTTCCTTTCTTTCCATCCAGCAAAGCAGACTCCCATCTCCAACCGCTATAGGCATAGGCAACATATACAGGATCCTCGAAGCTAGTCAGATAAATTTCAACTTCCCTGTCATGCAAAACGACTTCAACTGCCCCGTCCAGAGTTGTGAAAGGAGAAAAGTATGATTTGGGACCAAGGCGCCCTTGGAAATAATAATAAGTATCAAACGACCCTCTCAAAAGTTCATCGTACTTACTATCTCTAATGAAATGTTGGTCATAATAACGCCACCCATGAAGTTCCTTTATATTCATCTCGTTAACAGGCAGATCAATCTTAACCTTGCTCACGCCTTCAAGGCTCACCCTCATTTGATTACCTCCCCCCTCGGGATATACCATTTCAACCACATCTCCGCTGTCTTTATATAACCTAAATTTAAAAGACCTTCTGGGCAACAATTCTCTATCTAATATCAAATTGTTTCCCATATAAACATTCAAATGTTCTTGATTAAGAATTGGGTTGTTGTAATTCAGATAATTGTTTCTTTTGTAAAGATATAAAACATTTCCGTCGGGCAGTTCGAATGACTTAACAAGTTCAAAGTCAGGGTGTTCCCCTTCCAGGAAGTAGCTCACAAACTGCCTCAAAATCGCGATGTTTCTTAGCCCCGGAGGTCCCGGATCTTGCGGTATTAAGGCAAAATCCATCATAGATAGATAATTTGCCAGTTCTTCTTCACTCATAGCATCGGGACGGTTATATGGAATCATCAGATTCATATCGTAGTATCTGTTTTCCAACAGGAACATATCAAAAGACGCAATTGAATAATATCTGTTATCAGATACCTCGAGAACCCTGTATTTACCGTGTATGTTTGGTTCGGCCTGAGCTATCTGATTAATTGTATGTATTATTTCCTCCCCTCTCCAATCTAGCCCGTTGTACGAATAGGAATACGGCTCGGCAACCCAAGTCATTTTGTAACCGGGGCCTGCAAAAAGGGTTGAAACAAAATACAGGTTTTTCGGAAGAGTTCGGTATTGGTTAAAAGAGAAAAAGAAGAAGTAAAAAAGAAGGTAAAAACTATAAACCCCTATGCCAATGTTAGGCAAAGTTTTTGTTGGCCGCATTGTGAAAAAACAGGCTATGGAAAAAGCGAAAAGAGGGGTTAAAGGCAGTATGTACCTAAGGTCCTTATTTTGAATCAGAGTAAGGATAAGATAGGGAGTGAGGGTCGCCCACAAGACATATTTTCCTAAACTTTTATTTTGCTTAAAAAGAAACATCACGGAAATAACAAATAGAAGCATTGAGACCATACCTATTTGGTGGGTGGTAGAAAGCTTGATGTAGTGAAAAAGACTCTCAAAACTTAAAACTTCAGATGGGTCACCGGCGTCTGCTGTGGACGAAACACGAACATTTTCCAATATTGTTTTGAAGTTGACAACATACCAGGGCGCCGCAATAAGAAGCAAGATAATGCCATCCATCATAATGTTTGTCCACCTAATACGGTCGTGAAGAACCTTTGCTTTTAGCGGTGAGTAAAACACATGGTAAATGAAAGGAAAAGCAAGAAACACAAAAGCGTACCACTTAGTAAGCTGGGCAAAAGCCAAAAGAAGGAAAAAGAGAACGGAGTGGTATTTATCTATGAGACCGCGTGATTTTATTAAATGGTAAAACGAGCCCAATAACAGAGCGCACAGAGGGATATCAAGGTGGTATTGCCTACTCTGCTCCCAAACCTGGGGAAAGAATGAGAAAAAGAGAACGGCTAACACAGCGGTCTTTTTATTTTGGGTTACCTCTTTTGTTATCAAATACAGGTAGATTTGGGCAATAATTAAAAAAATGCTTCCCAACATAAGAGCAAACTCATAATTTCTACCTATGAAAAGAAAGATGAGACTACCAAGGAAATGCAAAAGAGGCGGATAATACGTCGACACTTTGATAAGAGACAAAAGATTTGTGTGGCCGCCCAAAAACTCGGGAATTCGATCGGCGTAAATGTAAGAAAGGACAATGTGCCCCGCGCTGTCCCATGTCGGAGGTGCCGTGTTGACTGTCTGCCAGATTATGTTTAAGGCGAAATGGAAAAGGATTATCGCCGTCAGCGCGGCAATGTATTTATCTGAAAAAAAGGTTTTTATCTTCTCCGGAAGCTTGTCTGGATACATTGAATATATGGTAGCACGAGGGGGCCGGGGGTTTAATAGGGATTGTCGGCAAAAAAGTACAAAAAAACCGCTGGACGCGGCTACAATAAAAAAATCACCGGAGGGGACAGATATAGAGCCAAAGTCTGAATTAGACTGGGTTCTTGTTCTGGTCCTCTCCGGTTCGTGCGGGTGTGGGTCTTACTTGGCGACGTCCTTAAGTTTGAAGACGCTACCATCGGTAAGCACGGCAAATGACAGAGGTTTCTTCTCCGTTGCCTGCTTTTCAATAAGCTTCTCCTTCAGGGCGTCATCGACCGTCTTGTCCAAAGGAACGATGTAGCATTCCACCCAAACATTGAAGTGTTCGTTTTCTGGATTCCAGGTCGTGGTGACTTTAATAGATTCTGGATCGGTTGTGATGAACCCAGCGGTGAACCCTTTATCTGCAGACGCGTAGACTTTCCCAGCAGATTCAGCAGAACCTGGATCGGACGACGCAACACAGATAATGATAGGCTTGCCGTCCTTTTTGTGGATCCCATCCCAGTCCCGGTTGCCGGTAATAATCGGAAAAGTCACACTTCCGGTATTAACAGCAGGGTAACCAGGATCGATTTCCCACCCCTTAATGAGTTCACCACCGCCAATCTGAGTGATACTCATAATCATTGGTAGAGACTGGGTGGGAGCCGATTGAGCTACGGAAGCGGGTGCAACTGGCTCAACCTTCTGTTCCACAACGATCTCAGGTTCAGGTGCAGTTTGCGGAGCTGAGGGGGGAGCTGCTTGTTCAACAGCCTTCGGAACCTCAGCCGCGACAGTAGCTGGTGCTTTTTTTGAAAGCGCACTGAGCACCGCCAAAATCACAACACACAGGACAATTGCCGCCAAGAAAAAAACTTGGCGTATCGTCCACGGCTTTGCAAAAATCTTCATTTCATCCTCCTTTAGGTCGGGCTGACAGCCCTTAGATTTATATTGGTTTAAATATTAGATCCCACACACCCCTCCAGCACACATCTCATAACCAAGATATGTACAAAAGGGGTGTAAGATCCTTCAACGGAATAGCAAAAAAAAGCCAAACCGTCTTAACCAAAAACCAATTATTAAGGAGATTTTCCCACACACGCATTGTCAAAGTACTTTTACCGATATTATTCACCGGTAAAAAGCAGCTTTTAGACTGCTAATTTATAAGCCTCGCGGGCGCATAAACCAACAGTCTAACTAAATTGTGTATTCTGGAGATTGTTCTAAAAATTTAGCGGTTGTACGTCTCCTTCCAGAACACACTGCATATTAGCAGAAACATGCCTATATGTCAACACTATGGGGCTTCAGGTGGACTTTAATAGGAGTTTAGAAAAGAACTGGTCTACAGATTATCTTTTTGGCGTGTATGCTTTTTGATAATCTGTAGACCGACCAACCTACCCTTTTTTTGCTTTCTCCTTTTTCATAAACAACTTGATCGTGGCACCCACCATCATTCCAATAAATTGGAGGACGATAGTAGTTGGGTCCCATGAAGGGGCTAGCTGCGGAAATAGGAAGACATAGCTTAGCCCTAATAACACTAAGTACACAATTGTCAAAATTATTGACCATCGGTACCCAGCGAAAAACCCAACAACGCCGCCTACGATGATATTAAACATGTCTCCTCCTTTCATTTTTCGCCATCATACCATACTATAAGATAGTATGCCAAACCACCTTATGCCTTCTAACTCAGATGAGGAATCACCCAAACATCAAGCCAATTACATCAAAACCTTACTCAACGCTTCCTCTATCAACTCCCCCAGCGTCATATCGTTTTGTATAGCGTGAACTTGAGCCAGCTTCTTTAGTGTTTTATCTATTAGAATGGTTGTTTTTACTTTGTTGGTAACCATAATTTATGTTAAACCAAATACAAAATATCCACATTTCGCAAAGTTATCCACATTAAATTTTAACTTATAGGTTTTGCGCCTTTGTGGTTACTACATATAAATGTACAATAGTACATACTTACATAACAGCAACGAACATAATAATATACAGACAAACCTCTTAACATTTCATAAAAAACGACGTTTAAGCCCAATCTCCATCGCTTGTTATATGTGATAAAAAATGTAGAGTTTTTATAAATCATGCTTCGTCTGCTCTGAAGCATGGACTTATTGCAGTTAAAGACTGCAAACACGCTTCGATAAAAACACTCTGCGGTTGCCGCTCTGTATGTCGCCTCCATGGAGTGTTTTTTTATGGCTAAATATTTTGTGCTTTGCTAAATCACCCCTACCCTGGTCAGCCACTTCCCAACTTTATTAGAAATATACTAATCGTGTGAATTCTCTAAACTACGCGGAATATTAAGAATCAGCAGGTTCTCTACTATCGTTACCGCCTTCTGATATCTTTGAGAAAATAATCTTTCCTGCTGATGATTGAATTACCTTTGAAACCACGGCCTCAACCTCGCTTCCCAAATGTTTTTTCGCCCCCTCAACTACTATCATTGTGCCGTCCGGCAAATAACCCAAGCCCTGCTCCTTTTCCTTGCCTTCCTGCAATACCATTACCCTAATCGCCTCCCCTGGCAGCATAACCGTTTTCAAGCTATTTATAAGGTCATTTAGATTCAAGGTTCTTACACCAGCTACCTGAGCTACCTTATTTAAGTTGAAATCCATAGTCATCAGCCTAAGTCTGTGCTGTTTAGCGAATGAGACAAGCTTGGCATCCACTCCCCTTCCGTTTGACTTCATTTCAGGAACTATTACGCGACCGTGTCTTTTCAAATCCTTGGCTATGTCCAGGCCTCTCCTGCCTCGTTGTCTTTTTATCTTATCTTTGCTATCAGCGATAGTTTGAAGCTCGTCCAACACCTCCTGCAATATAACAAAGCGGTTATCAAGAAAGCCTGTTTTCACTATATCCATTATCCTTCCATCAACCAAAACCGAGGTATCCAGAACAATGGCGTGTTCAAGCTCTGCTCTTCTCTTTGCCGAGTCTTCCTCAATTTTTCTTCTCTGTTTTTCTCTCCGAGCATCCTGAATCCTACGAGATTGCTGCTCCCAAAAATTGGTAACTATCTCATTCACAACCTTTCTAATAGTAGCTTCTGTCCAATATTTCGCGCTTATCAAAAAAAGGGGAAAGACATAGAAACCCACAAGAGCAGAAACCGCCGATACCAAAACTTCAAGAAAGTTGTGGTAACCGAAAAATGGAAGCTCCATGAAAAACGCCGTACGTGAAAGGTTAAAGCCAAGAATAGCAAATATGACAAGAAAGCTGACCCTTGCAACAGGGTTAAAAGTTTTTAACTGGGGGATTTCCCTTTTTGTTTGGTGTTGTTCTGTTGTTGTCTTTTGCTCGTTTTTTTCCACTATCTAAATTGTATCCCACGGACAGGCCCTTTGATACCGCTTCTCTTAAATTTTTAACGGTATCCGGCGAGATTATACTTTCAAACCCCAACTTTTGAGCTTCCTTAGCTCTTTTTTCAGAATGAGACACCCTTCTTACCTCTCCGTTTAAACCTATTTCGCCGAATACTACACTTTTTTCCTTTATGGGCAAGTCTTTGACGGAAGATATTACGGCAAGACAAACCGCCAAGTCTGCGGCGTACTCGCTAATCTTGAAACCTCCGGCAACGTTTAGGTATATATCGTAACCACTTAAATCTATCCCGATTCTTTTTTCTATTGTAGCAACCAAAACCTGAAGGCGATTGGCATTAAAACCGCTTGCCGTGCGTCTTGGGTAGCCAAAACTTGTTCTGACAGTAAGAGCTTGCACCTCAAACAATAGGGGCCTGTATCCTTCCATGACAACAGTCACACAAGAACCCGAGGTGCCAAAAACATGTTCTTCCAAAAAAAGCTCCGAAGGATTTTTGACTTCCCTCATTCCTTTTTCCTGCATTTCGAATATGCCAACCTCTGAAATCGGCCCAAAACGATTTTTAGTAGTGCGAAGCATTCTAAACATATGTTGAGAGTCGCCTTCAAGGTAAAGTATCGTATCAACTATATGCTCTAGAACCTTAGGCCCGGCAACCATACCCTCTTTGTTAACGTGGCCAACTAAAACAACGGGGACACCCAGGCGTTTTGCAGCCATTGTAATTAATTGGGTGCACCCTCTAACCTGCGGAAGCGAACCAGAAATCCCCGCTATTTCCTCCGAATAAATGGCTTGCACTGAATCCACGATGACCAAACCAAGATTCTTTGTTGACTCCATTGAAGATATAATCTCCTCCACTCCCGCTTCATTAAGCAAATACAAATTCTCGGCAGAATACTCCATTCTTTCGGTTCTTATCTTGATTTGATCCGAACTTTCTTCGCCCGCTACGTATAATATTTTTTGATCTTTCAGGCTTTTGGCTATGTCGGTTAGCAATGTGCTTTTGCCAATCCCCGGCTCTCCGGCCAAAAGAACCACCTGCCCGGGAACAAAACCACCCCCGAGAACTCTATCAAACTCTGAAATATTAGATGACAACCTTTTTATGTTTTTTGCCGAAATTTTAGAAAGCTGGATTGGAGAGGCGATGCGGCCTTTCCCTGATCGTGACTGGTTTTTTGTCGTTACTCCGGCAACAACCACATCTTCTGCCATAGAATTCCACTCTTTGCACTGAGGACACTGCCCAACCCAATGAGAAGACTGGTATCCGCAATTCTGGCAGGTGTAAACGCTTTTTAGTCTAGACATAAATATATATTAGCAATTCTTACCCTTTTTGGGCGTGATCACGACACTTCCCTCTTTCATAGAAGCGCATAAAGACAAGGGCCTTTTTTCGTGGTGCAATAAATATTCCGCTAGAGAATCTACTAATTCCTTTTCGATAGTTCTTCTTAGAGCTCGAGCACCGTATTCAAGAGAGCCTCCCTTCTCTAGTAAGTATTCTTTAACTTCTTTGGCCACGATTAAGCTAATGTTTTGAGATTTCAAAGTGGCGCTTATCTCTTTTATGAGTAACTCTAGTACCCGAAGCTGACTTTCCTTTTGTAATCTCTTGAAAATAATAACCTCATCAAACCTGTTTATAAGCTCGGGTTTAAGTATTTTTTTCAGATTGTTTCTCAACCTTCCCTCAACCGTTTTGTCACTAAAAGTCTTTTCTTCAAACCCGATCTCATTGTTGTGAAGTATTTCCGTTCCTAAATTGCTTGTCAAAATAACGACTGACCTAGAAAAATCGTATGTTGTGCCTTTTGCATCCACGAGCTCCCCCTCCTCCATTATCTGGAGCAGGATGTTTAGAACATCCGGGTGGGCTTTCTCAATCTCGTCAAACAAGACTACGCTATCTGGCTTAGCCTCGATTTTTGACGTCAGTTCGCCGCCTTCACCGTAACCCACATAACCAGGGGGAGCACCAACTAATCTAGCAACTGTATGCTTCTCTGAAAAGTCACTCATGTCTAACCTAATTAGAGATTTTTCCCCAAAAAACAGATCGGCGACAACTTTGGCCATTTCGGTTTTTCCTACACCTGTTGGCCCCAAAAAGAGAAAGTTGCCTATCGGCCTTTTTCTTGATCTAAGGCCTAATTTTGATCTAACTAGGCTCTTTGCAACCAGGTTCACCGCCTCATCTTGCCCAACAATTCTTGCCTTCATCTTCTCAGCCAATAAAGATAAATTTCTCAACCCTGTTTTGTCCTCTTCTATCTCTCGCTCTTCTCTAAAAATGGAGACAGCTTCATTCACATCCTCGGTTGTCATTTTCAACTTTTTCCCGGATGTGAATATTTTTTCTTCTTTTGATGACAATTTAAGATCGTAGTTCTTTATCTTCTTCCTCAAACGCAGGGCCTTATCAAATTTTCCCTCGTCCAAAGTGTCGCGCAGTTTGGACAACATATCAAACCTTTTGTCCACTAATTCCTTGTAGCTCTCGGGTATTCGGCTTTTTTTCAAAATAACATAGGTGCAGCAGTGATCCATCAAATCTACGCCCTTTTGAGGAAATTTATCGTCGGAAAGAAGCTCTTTTGCCTTTTTGTATATAAGATTAACCATTGATTTTGATATCCCCACGTTGTGAAACTCACTAAGGTACATAGCCGTGCTTTCAAGAATTTTTTGGGTCTCGCTCTCGGTCGGTTCTACAACCTCCACCGTTCCGAAGTCTTCAAGAATGTGTTCATTTTCGGCAGAAAGCTTTTCGTACAGGCCCGAAGACATAGTTGCAATTATTTTAATATCTGTTGTGTCTAGAGCCGATTTGAACATTGAATAAAAAATCGGCATGGCAAAACCTGTAGCAGTGGCAAAAAAGGAGTTCTGAAAGTTTTTAATAAAAAGAATGACACGATTTATAGACCTCAATTCGTCTGATAATTGAGCGAGCCCCATTTCTATTCCGCTTTTATTCAATAAACTCGTCATAAACGCCAACATATCAAACTCTATAACCTGGTATCCAACCAAAGCCGGGGGCACATCTAAAGCAGAAATGTTTCTGGCTAAAAGCTCAACAAGAGCTCTTTTCCCTACTCCCGGATCACCTAATATCAGAACATTTGGGGTGTTTTTAAGAAGTAGTGATGCTACCAAACTCTCGTATATGGTGCGATACACCAGAGGCTTGTCCATATTCCGCATTGTTTTTTGATTCAAATTTTCACCAAAAGCGTCAAGGATAGGTGTCTTTCTGATCTTGTCTACCGATCTCACAGTATTGGGAAAAACACTAAGCTTGATAAGTTCAAATCTCAAACGATGGTAGTCTGGGGAATCACACATTTTGAAAAGGGCTAAAGTCAGATGTTCGGTGCCAACATACATATGTTCAAAATTGGCGGCTTGCACAAACGCTTCCTTTACCAAGTTTGTCTGCGATATCATCTTTCTCTTATTTACAACATAAGAACCAAGCGATTGAAGCAAAGTGTTACCCATCCCGCCCTCTTCCACTATAGCTGCGAGGTATTTAGCACTAGACACCGCTTCCTTTTCAGGAAGTTTGAGTAGAACCGATTTCGCGCGCTGTGTAAGTCTATCTAATATCATGGTTAGCAATCCCCCGCCGCATAAGGCAGGGGACAAAATTGGTCTGCGTTTGGGCAAATACTATCCTTGTTCGCGTGTACTCAGAGCGAGTTTTTGATTTGTACCATCGACCTGTATAACTACAGCTTCAACCTCATCGCCTTCTTTAAGAGGAGACGCCGCTTCTGAAACATGAATCAGGCCGTCCAAGCCCTTTTCTATCGTTACAAAAGCCCCAAAAGGTACAATTTTGCTAACCACCCCCTTTAACCTTCGTGCCTACAGGATATTTTTCCTCCACAGTTTCCCAGGGGTTCGGAGTAAGTCTTTTAACGCTTAGCGCGAGCTTCTTGCTTTGTTCATCAACACCTAAAACCATAACTTGAACTGTCTTACCAACTGAAAAATATGACGACGGATTATTCACTTTCTCCCATGCAATTTCACTAATGTGCACCAGGCCTTCCACCCCGTCCAAGTCAACGAAAACTCCAAATGGCATAATTCCTGTAACTATGCCCTCAAGTATTGTACCCGGTTCAATCTCGCGTAGCCTTTTTTCTCGGCTCTCATCGCTATATGTACTCAATGCATCCTTCTCTGAAAGAACAAAACGATTCTTTACAGGATCTAACTCTATCACTTTGACCCTAATAACTTTACCCGCAAGAGTTTTTAGTGACTCTTTCAGCTCAGCCTCGCTGCCGGCCGCAAACTTAGCAATATCATTGGCAAAATGGCTTCTATCTAAATGGGAAAGCGGTATGAAACCTCTCAAACCGAGACAATCGCACAGAAGACCTCCTTTGTTATACTCAAGAATTGTCGCTTCAAGAACAGAACCGTTTTCAAACGCCTCTTCAGCGCCCTTCCATTTCTTATCCTTTTCAGCTTTTTTGAGGGATAAAACAATGTACCCTTGCATGTTCTCTACCTGCACAACTTTGGCGAGAACGGTGTCCCCAAGCTTTAAATGCTTGAAAGACTCATCGGCGTCGGCAAGATCCGACCCCGTAACAATGCCTTCAGATTTTGCCCCCAAATCGAGCAAAACCTCGTTGTGGGAAACACTAACTACAGTGCCTTCGACAAGATCTCCTGGTCTTAAATCTTTCATCTGAAGATCTTTGTCAGTAATAAGCTTGGCCATCGCCGAACCCGGCTTATGAACCTTTGATGATTTTGACATTGTGGGTTATTTGCCTTTTCAGGCTTCCTGGGAAACCTTCACGGGCAAAAACCTCCTTTCTCCCCTCTTCGTTGAGGGAACGGGGAGATTATAACTTTATTTGACAGGGAAATCTAGGGGTTTTTGAGTTGACAAAAACTTCAGAAAAAATCCACAGTCATGTCAATGGCGGTTGAAAAATTTGAACAACAGTTAGGAGCAAAAGGGGATCTAAGCAAATTGAATGACAATCAGCTAAAAGAGGCAGAAAAAAGTAGTAAAACTTGAAACCGAGATAAAAGAAAGGGCTGAAACTCCCAAGCACGATGAAATGTTGGATGTATTCCGTGGTGGAAAAAGAGAAACAAAGTGGGATACCGCAGAAGATACTTTGGACAAAGCATTCAGAGATAACGGGGTAGAAGATTTTGACCTCACAAAAGTAAAAAGGCTCGAACATAATGAACTCCCGAATTTCAACGAGGGAAGAGAGAAAGGCAAGCCACAAATTTACTACAAACAGGTGATGGTTGAGAAACAGAGAAACATTTTTGAAAAACTTCGCGACCGAAAATCCAACAGAGAGCTCGAGATGATACCTTCAGATCAGGTTCTGGTTATTGTCAACATGAACAACGGTGAGAAACCTGAAAATAACACCGTAGTTTGCATGCTAGCAAGACAAAAGGACGGGAAACTTGATAAAACCGACAGCTCTGCGCTAAATACACTGGAATCCGAAGAACAATACCTTAAAACAGCCGGATCAAAAAGCTCCTCTTCTGATTCAAGATTTCGACGGGGAGAACTAACAACACAAGGGTATAGAAAAGTTTACAAAGGCGAAACCGGACATTCTATAGAAGATTATTGGAAAGATTGGGATAAAAATGTGGAAAAAACCGTCGATTATCATAAATCGGAAAAGTACAAGGCAACCCTTATGGAAAGGCTCAACGAAGATTATACAAGAATACTAGCCGAAACCCAGCAAAGAAAAGAAGAAATCATCAACGAAACAAAGAAAAGGCTTGAAGCAAATAAGGAGAAAAAAAGAAAATTGATTACGGACATAGACTTCACGTTGCTTCTTGAAAACCTTTACCAAATCCAGAAAAGCGGCGCCGAGAAGGACATAAAAAGAATGGAAAAACTTAGATCTTTGTACAGCAAAGCGTTCTCGGAATATAGATGGGACGAACTTTGGGAGAAAGGCGACCTGCTGGTATGAACAGGGAAACACTACAAAAATACATAAAAATAATCAGGAAAACGGGCACAAACGAACCTTTGAAAGACGCGATAGTGGGTTTTTTGGAAACTTATGACGGCACGAACAAGGAGGAGCTAGATATACTAGTTTTTGCCCTGTTAACAACACTAGTCAGAATGGACGATCTTGAGGTAAAAGAAGATGCATACGATGCTCTTTTGCTGGACAAAGAGCTTTTTGATCTAGACATTAGTGAGATAAAAAGACGGTACTCAGAATTGATTTCTGGGAAATTTCTCCCTGATCCCCCCGCTAGTACGGGAACTTCTTCGCCAACGGAATAATTGAAAAAGGCACGCCCCTACCCCTGCGCAGAAAAACAAAACCCCGGCGACGACCTTATGTCAGACGATATAGTGCGAAGCGCTATAGCCCTGACGAGGGCGAAGCGAGTACAAAGGATGATAAGCACACAAAACTTCTAAATCAAGGTAAAAGCTTGGGGGAAAACGACAAAACCCCGGCGACGACCTTATGTCAGACGATATAGTGCGAAGCGCTATAGCCCTGACGAGGGCGAAGCGAGTACAAAGGATGATAAGCACACAAAACTTCTAAATCAAGGTAAAAGCTTGGGGGAAAACGACAAAACCCCGGCGACGACCTATCTTCCCAAACATTCTGTTCAGTATTTTCGGCGCTGGTAGTCTTAACTTCTCTGTTCGGAATGGGAAGAGGTGTTACCCTACCGCTATCATCACCGGGGTCTTGCCCCCAAAACTAAATTTGGTTGTCAAAAGCTTCGGATTCGGTTTAGTAACATAAACCGTCCTGCCCAAAAGCAGCAAAAAGCTCACTGGAAACCAAACAGAAAGTCTAATAATCACAAAAATTCAACACCAACTCGTTAAGTAAATAAAGACGCACAAATATTAGTACCGCTCGGCTCAACACATTGCTGTGCTTACACCTACGGCCTATCAACCTGGTAATCTCCCAGGATTTGTGTCCGCTCGAGGCGGATCGGCTTTAATCTCGAGGTTTGCTTCGTGCTTAGATGCTTTCAGCACTTATCAAGTCAGGACGTAGCTACCCAGCAATGCCCTTGGCAGGACAACTGGTACACCAGAGGTTCTGTCATTCCGGTCCTCTCGTACTAGGAATGAGTCCTCTCAAAGCCAAACGCTCGTTGTGGAAAGAGACCGAACTGTCTCACGACGTTCTTAACCCATCTAACGCGCCACTTTAACCGGCGAACAGCCGGACCCTTGGAACCTCAACCTTCCAATATTACTATTGGGGTAAGACTATACCTTTACCATGGCATTTATGTCACCAAAAATGCTTTAGGTACGAGCCGTGTGATAGAAACAACGTTCTATCTCATTCTGCAGTTTGTGAACGCAGAAATCAGTCGTTACGGGAGTCATTAACTTGGATCATTGAACTGAAGTTTTTGCGTCTATTTCTTGAACGGACGTTTAAACTTGCCAATGCATCCGCTAATCGTGCCGCTTCAAATAATGATTCTTTTATCATTATCTTAATGTTCAGGATTTTAATGGCTAACAGTGCTTGTCTCCTTTTTGTGTGCAAAAAGGAACTAATTTGCGTTAGTAAAAACAAAACATCACGTTGGTTCCATACTACCCACTCAAAAGTGGATCCACACTTCCTGACGGAACCCGATCCTGTCATGTCCACTAACCAGGCAACGTGCTTTTCCAGCATTTGGGAAATTTTCAGCACTACCCCGGATTCTATATCCGAGTAGCTTCTCCGAATGCTTTTCGATCGTTGCCATAATTGCACCGTCCCCCATCTATAAATCCAGCCAGATAGGCACTATTAACTTCAGTTAGTAACTTTCCCACGGTATTGACCTTTCATTTGCTAAACCAAAGAAACTTCAAGGCTTCCACCGTTTTGGACTCGTTTATTACCTTGGCGTTTCCACCAAGGAGAGTAAGTTAAGTTTGCTCCAGCTCCAGGATGTGACGAGACGACATCGAGGTGCCAAACCTTGCCGCCGCTATGGACGCTCGGGCAAGATCAGCCTGTTATCCCCGGGGTAACTTTTATCCGATAAGTTCCGGGCCTACCACTAGGCACACGGAAGATCACTAAGCCCTACTTTCGTATCTGCTCGACTTGTAGGTCTCGCAGTCAAGCTCTCATATACCTTTACGCTTACAGCGCCATTTCCATCGGCGCTAAGAGAACCTTTGGGCTCCTGCGTTATCTTTTAGCAGGAATCCGCCCCCAGATAAACTGCCCGCCAGGCATTGTCCTCCCTGCAGGTCATGCAGGGCAGTAAGGCTCTCAGAGCCAGAAGAGAGGTGTTTCATTGGCGATACATACAAGTATGGATCTCCCTCCTACGCTACACATCTAACACCGATTACCAATACCAAGCTACAGTAAAGCTCCACGGGGTCTTTTTGTCCAACAACGAGTAACCGGCATCTTCACCGGTAGTTCAATTTCACCGAGCTCGTGATTAAGAGAGTGCTCAAGTCGTTACGCCTTTCGTGCGGGTCGGAACTTCACGTTATATCCAATATCACTATTGGCGCTGACTATATCTTCATCCTTAAATCTTAAATTAAGGAGTCGGCGTGTGATGTAATCTAAGATTTTTGCTCAACGAGGTTGAAACAAAAGATTTACATCTCATCTTCGGATGATAGATCGCACCGAAGAATCAGTCGATACGGGGGTTTCTAACAAAGTTAGAAAACTTCCCACGGAATTGCATTGGAAATTTGCACGTGTGCTCCCTATGAACACATTACCAAAGCTTTTCCGTTATTAAGCCGATACGGGCTCGTATTTCCACTTACCCGACAAGGGATTACGCTCAAATCCTATCTTCTTCGCAAATTGCGAATCCAGGTAGCACCCTGTCAATGCCACCGCTGCATGTCGCCATGCAGATGCGACTATATCTTCTCCATCGAGTTCGAGGGGAGTCCGGCGTGTAGTCTGTGAGGATTCTCGCCTAGATAAGCGAGCCTTTCCTGCTGATTGTCCGCACTGGCAAGATTTTCACCGCGATGAGCGGTACTTCCAGATTCTCGGAGTTTCCAGCATATAGCCGAATTTTACTATGGCAGCGATTTAAACCATAGAACAGTTCACGATTGTTACTCATCCGCCTCTTTAAAGCGGAAGGGTCCCAACATTTCTGTGGGACTCTGTGTGTCGCCACACAGGTCGGACTATATCATTCTCACTTTCACGTGAGACCTGGCGTATAGTCTCTGAGGATTTTCCGAAGACATCTTCAATGGAGTATTTTCGCTTTCTACCCCTCCCCTCATTCAACTTCTCTCTAATCTTAAGAATTTCGTAAAAGGATTGCGAGTTTAAGGGCTTTTTATTAGCGATGAAGCTAATTTCCTTAAAAAGCTCGTAATTCCTCTGTTTACTTGAAGAGAGAAATCTGAAGGCATCGAAGTAAGGTATAACCTTGGTTATTATATCTTTTGGCTTTGTAACATCGTAAGAATATAAACCATCGCATTTTCTTGTTTTTATGATCCCGCAATTCAGTGTGTTTTTGATTATTCTCAAAACGGTTAAATCTTTTTGAGAAATGTTAAAACTTAACACTATTTGCCATCCAATACGATAGTCGTTCTTACGTCGGAGAGAAACATTAAAACTTCCTTCCCCGTCAACAAAACCTGCAATGTAATAACCTAGTCCTTGGAAACTTTCCTGCTGATTGTCCGCACTTGGTACATTTTTACTAGACATACCCGAATAATATACGAATATAGCTAGTAGCCCAAGATTCTTTTTTCTAATGAAATTAGAGACACCATGTCTTTTGTAAAAGCATGGACGGATATTCCAGCATATGGCCAAGTTTTTCCTTAAACCTTCACGGTTCAAGGGAGCATCGACTATTCGCTGCTTCATGCAACGAAGATGCTCTCAACTACGACTTCTTCATAGTTACTGCTGGCCGTTCACCCGGGCTTAAACCAAAAGCTCATTCCAACCTAAGTTGGAAATCACCCCCGGCCTTGACCTACGGGCACTGGGCAGGCGTCGGCCCCTATACATCCCATTACTGGTTTAGCAGAGACCTGTGTTTTTGTTAAACAGCCGCTTGAGCCATTTTTGTGCCCCCTACCTACTTCCTGCTTTCGCAGGCTCGTGGCAGGGCATCCTTTTCCCGAAGTTACGGATGTAATTTGCCTAGTTCCTCAACCACGATTCGCTCGTTCGCCTTAGTATTCTCTACCCACCTACCTGTGTCGGTTTGCGGTACGAATTCTGCAAGATCTCCCTAGAGACTTTTCCTGGAAGCTTGCGTGGCACCAAATTATCCGCCTTGCGGCAGACTTTCCCTAAGCTCGACGTAACGCCTGTGCGGATTTGCCTACACAGACTGCCTTGCTTTTGGGACTCAAATCCTTAATGAGCTTGGTCCATCATGCTCCGTCCTCCCCTCGGTGATAACGATCTTACAGAAGTGCAGGAATATTAACCTGCTATCCATCGGGTACGCCTTTCGGCCTCCCCTTAGGGTCGACTAACCCTCCGATGACTGACATAGCGGAGGAACCCTTAGGTTTTCGGCGGAATGGGTTTTCACCATTCTCTCGTTACTCATGCCAGCATTCTCACTTGATGCCGCTCCAGCATCCCTCACGGGTACACCTTCACAGCTGCATCAAAGCTCCCCTACCACTTGCTGAAACATTGCTGCAACAGCAAATCCATAGCTTCGGTATTATGCTTGAGCCCCGTTAAATCGTCGGCGCGAAATCGTTCAACTAGTGAGCTGTTACGCTATCTTTAAAGGGTGGCTGCTTCTAAGCCAACCTCCTAGCTGTCTTAACGATCTCACTTCCTTGCCCACTAAGCATAATTTAGGGACCTTAGCTGATGGTCCGGGTTGTTTCCCTTTTGTGCCACGAGATTTCCCCGCAGCACTGACTCCTTGGAACACTTTGCGCATTCGGAGTTTGGTAGGAGTGGGTACACTTGCGCGCCCCATCCCCTTTCAGTATCTCTACCTCGCAAAGTTGTATAACAAGGGCTATACCTAAATATATTTCGGGGAGAACCAGCTATCGCCAAGTTCGTTTAGCGTTTCACCCCTAACCACAGCTCATCCGAGCGTTTTTCCTCACACAACGGTTCGGACCTCCACCCTGATTTCGCAGGGTTTCATCCTGGCCATGGTTAGCTCACCTGGCTTCGGGTCTAATAAAATGGACTAAGCGCCCTTTTAAGACTCGGTTTCCCTACGCCTTCGCCGCAAACACGGCTTAAGCTCGCCCAATTTATTAACTCGCTGGCTCATTCTTCAATAGGCACGGCATTACCCTTGCGGGCTTTGCCAGCTTGTCTGCATACGGTTTCAGTATCTATTTCACTCCCCTAACAGGGGTTCTTTTCACCTTTCCCTCACGGTACTATGCGCTATCGGTGTCTTCGCGTATTTAGCCTTACGACGTGGACGTCGCTTATTCACACAGGGTTACACGTGTCCCGTGCTACTCAAGATCAACCCAAGAGATTTTCCCGTTTCGGATACAGGGCTGTTACCTTCTGTGGCGTAACTTTCCAGATAGCTTCTCCTACGGAAAAATTTTCTACACTCTTTTGTGATTTAACACTAGGGTTGTCTGTACCCCCATATACTTTGTTCAAAGATTTGGACTGTCGGCTTACACCGCCAATCCTTTCTAAGAACAAAATGGGTTTGGGCTGTTCCCCGTTCGCTCGCCGCTACTAGGAGAATACCTAACTTGGTCTCTTTTCCTCCGGCTACTAAGTTGTTTCAGTTCGCCGAGTTCCCTCTCAATTGCCTATAACCGCTTGCGCAGCCTTCAGCAATTAGTAACCTCGCCTTATCAGCGGGCTGGGTTTCCCCATTCGGAAATCCCCGAGTAATAACGCTTCGTAGCAGCTCCTCGAGGCTTATGGCAGCTTAGCACCTCCTTCATCGGCGCGAAGACCCAAGGCATCCACCATATGCATTAGTATCTTTACTTACTTTTGAACACAATCGCTTGTGTTCGGCGAAACCATCGGCTTGCGCCAACGGCTTCAATTGAATCGTGAAATTGAATCTTTGTTGATAAAAGACTTTCTGTTCAGTTTTCAAAGAGCTTTATGCAAAAAAATTGCTTTCCTGCCCCACCAGTCTTTTTCTGGTGGACCGTAGGAGATTCGAACTCCTGGCCTCTACATTGCAAATGTAGCGCTCTAGCCAACTGAGCTAACGGCCCTGAAGCATTGAAAGCTAGATCAGTTTATCCAAAGATAAACGTATTTTCAATACGCTTCAGAGAGCACGCCTATTAATAATAAAAGTCGGAGATTCAGAGCTTACTAACTTCCGTCAAAGCGGAAGGAAGGTAAATTCCTTAATTAAGGCAAGGGTATTTTTAACACTATTTTCTCGCTGTGTCAATGACATTAAACAGCGCTGCAGCAAGCTTTTGCGGCGAGTGGCGTATCATGCTTCTTTTAACTTTATCGGAGCTTGAAAAAATGACTTTATCATGAGACAAAAGCTTTTCACGTATTATCTTCGCGCCCCTGTACCTTTCCTCCGGAAGATCATCCTCAACCCAAACTGTCCCATCTATAGTGTAATAATGATCAAGCAGATCCTGAGGAGGGCGTTCAGTATTAAGCAAAATATAATTTACATAATTCCCGCCCAAATACTTGATCACCTCGTCAACATGTTTTGATACAGGAAACCCATCTGTTTGCCCCAAATGAGTCATAAGATTACTCACATACACGATTTTTGCCTTGGTGAACTTAAAAACTTCCTTCATTCCCTCTACGAGAAGGTTGGGAATTATGCTTGTGTATAAATCCCCCGGCCCCAGCACTATGAAATCTGCTCTTTCCAATGCTTTTTTTGCGTCAAGGTTCATAAGAGCGGGCGAAGACAAATATACTTCCGTAAGAGCGGGGTGATTGCGCTGAACCGATTCTATGCTATGTTCCCCCTCTATTACAGAGCCATCAGCGTATCTAGCACATAAAGTCGCTTTGGTAAAGGTTACTGGGTAAACTGAACCGCTTGTTTGCAAAATTTGAGCGGCCAAGTCTATCGCCTCCTGGTTTGATCCCGTTATTTTTTCAAGAGCTGAAATGAAAATGTTTCCGAAATTGTGCCCTTGAAGATCGCCAGCATCAAATCTATAGGTAAAAAGTTTCCGCCAAATTTCCTGCGACTGTGAAAGGGCGACCAAAGCTTGCCTCACGTCTCCGGGCGGTAAAACCCCAAGCTGATCCCGCAAACGGCCTGTAGAACCTCCCGAATCCATCATTGTCACAACAGCGCTAAGCTCAACAGGATATTCTTTAAGGCCTGAAAGGGCAACAAAAGTTCCGGTGCCCCCTCCAACTACAACAACCGACGGCTGGGGTTTTGTCATAAGTGATGTATATAATACAAGGGATATGGTTGGGTGGCAAAGTACGTGGACTCTGCCAAGGCACTGTGCTAGAATTTGCACAGCTTTCAGCGCTTTTGGAGTTTGGCTCCTGGAACACAACTCCTGGAAAGCTGACCATGGGTGATTAGCTCAGTCGGTTAGAGCGCTTCTCTGATAAGGAAGAGGTCCCAGGTTCGATTCCTGGATCACCCACCAGAATCTGACTTTCGTCTTTTTGGCCGACCAGAACCGCGGCGTAAGGCTCGCGCTACCAAAGATCCTGTAAAAAACAAAAAACCTCCTTTCTTTGGAGGTGTTTTTTGAACTACTGAACTACTTTTCCGAACAAACTTTCAAGCTCTTTAAGGCAAGAAGAATAACCTTTACCTTGGAAGTTCAGGCTCACTTCCAAACCCGCTCTAATCTGCATAAGGCGTACGCAGATTTGTTAACTCAACGTTTTAGAGCTAATCCAACGTTGAGTGCGTCTTTTCTTTCGATGGTCTTTCTTAACAGCTAGTGATAAGTCAAGTTTCCACCGATCAAAGATGCGCGTTCCTCCTAACGGTTCGAACACCTTGTAGAGCAAGTTGTCCTTTGAACCATAGAGAAAGAAACATAAGTTTCTCCCTTACAATCGATGTTACAGCACAGAGTGCTGCGACCCGATCGAAGGGTGGAACGTAGTTTACTCCCTTAGAAAGGAGGTGATCCAGCCGCAGATTCCCCTACGGCTACCTTGTTACGACTTCACCCTCATCACTGATTCCACCGTGAGCCCACTAATGTGAGACTTCGGGTGGCCCCAGCTTTGCTGGCGTGACGGGCAGTGTGTGCAAGACCCGAGAACGTATTCACCGTGGTATAGCTGACCCACGATTACTAGCGATTCCGGCTTCATGGAGTCGAATTGCAGACTCCAATCCGAACTGGGACCGGTTTTTTTGGGATTAGCTCGGCCTCGCGGCTTTGCAACCCTTTGTGCCGGCCATTGTAGCATGCTTCTGGCCCAAGGCGTAAGGGCAATACCGACTTGACGTCATCCCCACCTTCCTCCGCGTTGCCGCGGCAGTTCCGCTAGAGTGATACAACTAGCAGTAGGGGTTGCGCTCGTTAACCCACTTAAGGGTACGCCTCACGGTACGAGCTGACGACAGCCATGCAACACCTGTGCAAGCTCCGGACTGGATACCGGTCGTTCCCCTTTCGGTTCACTACTTCATGCATGTCAAGCCTTGGTAAGGTTCTTGGGTTATCAGCCAATTGAAGAGCATGCTCCACCGCTTGTGCGGGTCCCCGCCAATTCCTTTGAGTTTTAATCTTGCGACCGTACTCCCCAGGCGGCCTGCTTAACGCGTTAGCTTCGACACCAAAAAATTCTGGCATCTAGCAGGCATGGTTTACGGCGTGGACTACACGGGTATCTACAATTTTGTTACTGAATTCACAGGTTGTTATCTAAAACAACTCCTTGTATCGCTACAAGGTTCGGACTATATCATTATCTTTACTTGTGATTATCTATAAATGAGAGATATTTTCTTGGGTTATCGTAGGATTCAATTAAAGCTTTGAGTACTTCATTCTTCTGGGTGTTACACCAGCATTTAGAATGTTTAGTTACTCTTACCCCCGCAATAAACCCAATAACATCTCTAAAGGCAATTATATTGCCTCTACCCGTAATCTTGACTTTCTTATCACAACAGTCGTTCAAAGAAGATATTCCCAACATCTTCAAGAGATGGTGGTAGTCTCTTCTTAACCCATCGTGAGAACAAGCCAAGAAAACGTTTCTTATAAGGAATCTGCCTTTGTTCGTGTTAGCTGCGTAGAAACAAACACCCCCATCACAGCTGAAGGCTGATCGGAGGAAAGGCACTGCAGTTCTACCCCTCTCTAAATATGAAATAGGTAATTTGGCATCAGTGACACCCCCATTACAAAAATTCAAGGTTCTGAATGTACCAAAGGTATCTACCAAAAAAGACCCAATTTCTCCGGAGTCAACAACTGCCTTCCACAAACGATTCCCCACTTTGCTTATCCTAACTCTTTTGAGATCTAAACCAAAAACGGAGCGTATGTTCCTCCTAAACTCCCTAATGAGAGTAAAAGAGCTGGAGGAGAAATATATTCTCCAACTACTCTTGTGTCTAGGTGACACACATCCATCTGTATATAGCATCCCCAATAGTTTTGACAAGCTTTCATCACAAGAAGATATTTGGCATGTAGTCTCTGAGGATTCTTCATCTGAGTTTAGAAGATGAAGCCTTTCCTGCTGATTATCCGCACTTGAAGCTTTATCACCCAACATAACCGAACAATATCCGAATATGTTTGGTAGCCCAAGATTCTTTATTCTAATTTCACTAGACACCACATTCTTACCCGTAAGATGTGGACGGAACTCCCAGCATATAGCCAAATTTTTCTCCATCCGGTCACCCGGTTGGAGGGACGAGATTACGCTTTCGCGCCATCCGTTTCGCTCCCCACGCTTTCGTCTCTCAGCGTCAGGACAACCCCAGGTAGCTGGCTTCCCCCTTGGTGTTCCGTATGATATCAACGCATTTCACTGCTACACCATACGTTCCGCTACCCCCTAGTCGCCTCCTAGCCAAACAGTATTGAAAGCCTTTCCTCGGTTGAGCCGAGGTATTTGACCCCCAACTTATTTAGCCGCCTACAGAACTCTTTACGCCCAGTAAGACCGGGTAATGCTTGCACCCTACGTGTGACCGCTGCTGCTGGCACGTAGTTAGCCGGTGCTTATAACGAGGTTTACAACCCGAGGGCCGTCATCCCTCACGCGGTGTCGCTCCGTCAGACTTTCGTCCATTGCGGAAGATTCCCGATTGCTGCCTCCCGTAGGAGTAAGGCCCGTGTCTCAGTGCCCTTCTGGCTGGTCATGCGCTAACACCAGCTACCCGTCATAGGCTTGGTGAGCCTTTACCTCACCAACTACCTGATAGGCCGCGGGCTCGTCCCCAAGCGCGTTGCCGCTTTAAAGTTACCTTCACATAAGGAATTACTCCCTCTTTCGAGGGGCTATGCCTTACTTGGGGGTAGATTCCCACGTGTTACTCAGCCGTTCGCCACTATACAGCATTTCTGCCGAATCGTTCGACTTGCATACCTTAGGCACACCGCTAGCATTCACCCTGAACCAGGATCAAATTCTTAGTTAAAAGGAATTATGCATTCTTCTTGCCTTAAAGTTCTTGAAAGTTTCATTCGGATTTCAAAGTACTTCGCGCACACCCTACAAAGGGGTTTTTCTGTGCGGATGAAAGGATACACTAGCACTGTACAAATATCAATAACTTAAATGGTTGTCAATATTGTGCTATCTTATATTAAGAGGATAAAAAATAACAGAAAGAGAGGGTAAAATGCGTGTGCTGATTGTTCTTGGTGTCTGTGAGTATCTGTGTGTAATTTCTGAAATGCCGTGCCACGGCAGCATTATGGACACCCGCACTTTGCAGGACGAGTCAATTAAAAATCTTGTGACAAAAGAGCTTGGATGTTTTGTCGGAGTAAAATACAGCGGGGCTGGGTGGCATCATAAATACGGTGAACTTCCAAGACTGGAACTTCACCGTTTGGAACAGCAAAGGTTATGGTAAAACCAAAATCTCCGGAGGCCTCGCCCCAACCTTCGGAGATCCCCTTTTACAGGATCACTCCACAAAATTTATTTCAATAGAATCAGTTGAGAAAAGCGCTGACACGGTAGAAGCAATAACTGCCTTATTGTAAATGGGCGAACATGTCACAAGATCAAAATGTACAGCCTCGTACTCCGGCCAAGTATGAACCGTGAGATTTGAGTTTGATAAAACATACACAAAAGTAAAACCCGAGCCTTTGAATTCTGTAATCTTTGTGTCCACAACCTTAAGTTTGTGCTGTCTGCAAAATTCATTTAGAACTCCCATCATCCTCTTCTTCACCTGCAACAACGCTGGAGATACATGGAATACTTTTAATACCACATGGTCTACAAAAGGAAATTTTTCTTCCTTTTCTGTCTCGTATGTGTAAATTTTACGGTTTGCCGGGAGAAGGTTGGTATGTGAAGTAGACTGCTGTGTCTTTAAAATGTAAAGAGAGCTGGCCGAACCTATTGATTCGGCTCCGTCATAACGAGCGAACTTGTTGACCTTATCCTCTATCAATAAACCGCATCGGTTAAATATCTCTTGAATTTTTAAAAACTTTTCGGAAGAGAGCTGGCTGTTGCCGTAAAAGAAAAAGATGCTTCTTCCGGCACCGGATTTTAACAGCTCCAGAGACCTGTTTAAGAATAACTCTACCCCATAACGGGTATATGGTGGATCGGTTTGAACCACATCAAACCTGTTGGCATGTTCCTTTTTTATCTCGTCTCTACAATCGTAATAATAAATATGAACATTATGATTACCCATTTCTTTGGATTTACCTTCAATGAAAGCCAAAAGTGTTTTATCAACATCAAATACGGAAACGGATCTAAACTTAGCTCCCAAAATTATTAAAGCCAACGACACCAAATCGTCGTCTCCAAGAAACGCGACATCCTTTCCGTCCACTTCTCCCCTGCCCATCATTATCGCAGCTTTTCTCAAAGAAGTTTCCGGTGTAGCATAGAACTGGTCTAGTTCGCGAGAAGCGGCTTTTTGATAATCAAGCCTAATTGTTTTGAATATTTTTAGCTTGTCAGGATCAATCTCCACTAAATCTCCGAGTGACCACATGTATCTATTCGGTCCCATCTCTCCAAATAATTTCAAACCCTTCTCATTTAGGGAAATCAAATCGGCATTACTTTTCTCCAAAAACTCGGCAATCTGGTGCTTAAGTTTTTTCAAGCTTTCTTTGGGAATTCCGGTTTTTTGCACCAAAAAATTGTTAGACATTGCACCGCCAAACAACAACTCATATAACACGCCTTCTATTTCGGCTTCAGAAAGGCCTCCAACCGCCCTTTTTATCTTTGATATAAGCTCGTTTTTCTGCATCTGGCTTATTATACCGCCTAACAACCAATTTCTAATATCAATAGAAAAACTCCTGACACAAAAGTCCTTTTACCTCTTATATTTGATCCGTGCAGAAATTATTCTATCTATTAATATGCGCCCTAATTTTAGCGAACCTATCCTATGCTGAAACATGGATATCTGTATCTGCACCATCAAATAAGATTGCTGCTATTGAAACAATACCCCAAGGAATTGTGGCCGGCGAGTTTGACGATAGAATGTGGCTTAACCCATATAACGGTATTTATCTTTCGGAAGATGGGGGCATAAATTGGAAAAAAATAGGCCTAAATGGAAAGGGTGTAAAAAATCTGGAATACAGAAACGGCACTCTTTACGCCTCTGCCTACTATACAAATTCAACACCTAGGGGGCTTTACTACAGCCCATACCCGTATGACGTTTGGAACCATGTCGGCCCTCTGTACGAAATCACAGCTCTTGATATATGCGGAGATTCCATTTACATGGGTACTAAGGTAAACGGCCTTATGGTCAGCAGAGACAAAGGAGCAACATGGGCGCAAAAACTAGGAAACGGATGGGATGGGCCTGAAATTCTAGCCGTGCGTTGTTTCAATAATCATGTCGTGGTCTCTACAAGAACAAATGTATTTACAAGCGCCAATGCAGGAGAAACGTGGAATGAGGCCTCTATTTTCTCTGGAACAACTATTTATTCAATAGCTGGGTTTGAAAATTATGCGACTGCTTCGGGCATCGGATACGAAGGTTTGTTTGTCTCATACGACAGTGGGGACAGTTGGAGCAAAATCCCAATCCCCGGCTTCCAACAGTCCAAGAAGCTTGTCTTTCAAGGCCAGTATTTATATATAGGAAGCGGGGCCACCGTACTTGAGAGTCTCCAAATGGGAAAAGAGGTTAAAGATACTCTCCTCAGCGATAAAAACACTACTGTTGTAGCTGACCTGGCCGCATATAAACCTGGTAAATATGAGTTGGTTGCTTTGAGTTCGGCAGGAAAAATCTATAAAAGAGAGGTGGACGAATACAAGTATTTACCTACGCTCTCCCCTCCATGGAACATACAAAATGACTGGGAGCTGACTGAAAAAATAAACTCTTTCTTTGATCACCAATACCCTCTTCTCTCCTATCCATACATGAGCGAACCTCAAGAACACAGTAACACAACCCTCAAATACGATGGCGAAAAAGGCTCGGAACCGCAACTTTACTATAGCTCCCACAGCGGAATAGATTTTGATATGGATTATGGTGATCCTGTTTTAGCAGCCGCAAGCGGAAGCGCCACAAATTACTACTGCAAGAGTTGCGGAAACACTATAAAAATTGATCATGGCAACGGAATTCAAACCGTATATATGCACTTGCAAAATAGCTTGTCAGTGCAAGATAATGGAGCGCTTTGGGTAGAAAGTGGACGCGAAATAGGTAAAGTTGGCTTAACGGGGCGCACAACAGGTCCGCATTTGCATTTTGAAGTTGTTTACGACACGAATAACAACTCCCTCTTTTCTGATGAGTTTCCTCATGGAAGAACCGACCCCTTTGGATGGAACTTCGCAAAGTCAGCTGATCCGTGGCCACTTCTAAAATGGACGGATCCTCTTGGGCACCACCAAGGTGCCGTCAGCAAAAATCTCTGGGAAATTCTCTCCCCCATGAAAGACACAGCACCATTGGCAAATTCAACTATTCTTACGCTCGGCAATAAAATAGTTGAAGTTGTAAATGACGCGGGGAAAAACTTCCTGCGTCTAATCCTTGAGCACGCACCCAAACCAAGAAATGCCCCGCCGCACGATCAATCAAAATACATAAACGGAACGGCGACTATACTAAATCTGGTTGATCAATTAGGAAATGCTTCTGCGGAGGATGTAATAGTAAAAGTTAAAATTTTCATATCCCCCGAAAATATTATGGGCATAATCCCCGAAACGATCAAGCTGTATAGATGGGAAAAAGAGACTCTTTCATGGGTTGAGACAATAAGCAGGTACGATTCGGCCTCCGGTGTACTGGAAGGAATTCTAAATCATCTTAGTTATTTCGCCGCGTTCGGAGAAGGGAATTCAGAACAGCCGCCATCAACACAACTCATCATATCGCCGGAGCCGGTAGATGGCCTGGTTGATTCTTTTGCAACAGTATCCTTTATCAGAGACGGGGGCGACTTGACTGTGTATTCGCTTGATGGGGGCGACACGTGGAATACATACAGTGCTCCGGTAACAATAGATAAGCACGGGATGTACGACATCCTTTATAAATCCCAGTCGGCTAACGGGGCCTGGGAAGAAACAAAAAGTTTTGTCTTGAAAGTGGGCACTGATTTAAACTCTCAAAAGATAAGAGTCGTGGGCGCCGAATTTGAAACCCTATCTAATAACTCCTCCCCCTAAAACTTCTTTCCCCTTGTAAAAAACCGCGCTTTGCCCGGGTGAAACTCCAAAAGCTTTCTTTGACAACTCAACTTTTAAAAGATCTTTGCCCGTTTTCACACAAACGCATGAGATAAGCTGGCCGAGGTGTCTTATCCTTACTTTGCACTCCACCTTGGAATTGCTCGCGAACGGATCCCCAGAAACCCAGCTCGGATCAGAAACCTCAAATTCCTTACACAAAGCCTCCTCATAACACCCAACCGTTAGAGTATTCGTTTCAACATTTTTGGCCAAAACATAAAGTGGTTCGCCGAAATATTTCTTAAGACGAAACCCATGCCTCTGCCCTATTGTGAAATACCAAACTCCATCGTGCTCTCCGATCTCCTCGCCCGAAAACGTTACAACTTTTCCTTTTTTGGGTTTAATCCTTTTACTCAAAAAGTCTTTGATGTCCACTTCACCGATAAAGCATATTCCCATGCTCTCGGGTCTTTTGTATGACGGAAGATTATGTTCCTTGGCTATTTTCCTTACTTCTGCCTTGGTTAAATCCGCCAAAGGAAAAAGGGTTTTTTCCAGCTGTTTCTGACCCAAACGATATAAAAAGTATGATTGGTCTTTTCCCTTATCTGCCCCCATCAAAAGTTTGTACACACCATTGTTCTGCACAATCCCCGCGTAATGGCCGGTGGCAACAAAATCAAAACCTTCCTTCATCGCCCAATCAAAAAATATTCCGAACTTAATTTCTTTGTTGCACATAACGTCGGGGTTGGGAGTTCTTCCGGCTTCATACTCTGTGTAGAAATAATCTATTACTTTCTTTTTATACTCATCCTGAAAATCCAAAACTTTGAACTGCACATCAAGTACCGCGGCTGTTTGCAGGGCATACGCTTTGTCTTCATCTGCGGCGCACCCATTACCTTTCACCTCCCAGCATTTCATGTAAACTGCGGTAACATCACAGCCTTGTTCTTTTAGCAACAGGGCAGCTACGGAGGAGTCAACACCTCCGCTTAAACCTACAGCAACTTTTTTCTGGCTTTTACTTTTTTCCATACACCTTTGCATTATATCCCGACCGTATGAGTAGCTGAAAAGAAACGAAGCCCTTGAGATATTCTAAATATCTAGAAGGCATAAAACTCATCTCCACGCTTCTCCTTATAAATTATCAAAAACTTAGGCGGTTTATTGGTTGTTTTTGCTTTCAAGCAATCACACTCAAAAGCGCTAACAATTTTTGTCATTTCTAAACCCTGGAAAACAAAACATATACCGCTCGCTTGCGTTAAAATATTAAGCTGGGCCTCCGCTCAAAAGTTCAGGTTAGATTTACAGAAATTAAACCTCGCAGTTAGTCACACAAATATGCATCGCATCTATCAAATCGTTGATTATATCCAGCGCTTCCTCGTATCCCAACCTTCTATAATTATGGGGGAAATAATGAAAGACCAGATTTCTCCCCCTTTTCCAAGCCTGCCATAGTTTTTTTGAAACTTCCCTCCCGCCCCTCGCTTTTCCGCAAATCCTTTCAAACACGTTGTTTTTCTCTTTTATATAGTTTGGGTTTAGTATTCGCCCTATCCTTATATCATCGCTGTAATACTCATCCTGCGTAATCAGGTGCGAATCCAAAAAAAATCTCTTCAAAAAACCTTCATACGCTTTGGCAAAAGGAAAAACCAAAAAAGAGTAATCTGAAATGTTGTCCTCTTGGTGATGAGTGTAAACAAAATTAAGAACCAGCTCTCCGTCTTCTATTAAACCCCTGATCTCCTCGGGCATGTATTGCCAAAGGCGGGAATCGCGTTTAATTACTTCCATAAAATTAATTCTATCGGAACACTGAAATTTATTCACTACTATATATTTAATCTGAAAATGAGCCGGCAACAAAATGGCTAGAAGAAAAATAGCTGACTGGCACTAGCAAAGCAAAAATGGCCGCGTTTTCTTCGTCAAACCTAACAGCCCCAAGTCCCTCGACAGAAGCAGGTTCAAGAATAAACGTTCTCTGCGACGATCCCCACCCGGGTTTCACGAAAAACTTTACATACTTAATTTCATCCGAGGATGACTTGACCGTAAATGAAACCATGTGGTGTTTTTCATTTCCCCCGCTAGTCACAGATACTCTTTTCCCAGAATATAGTCCTTCGCCGCACTCATCCACATCAGCGCACCCATATTCGTACAAATCCCATGTTCCGCCGGAGGAGCTAATTTCAATAGAAAAACCTTTGGCTGCCTTAGACGAAGAAACTCCTCTTATCTCACTTTTCTCCCTCAGAGAAAAAAGATAAAAGACAACCGGTGTGGCCAAAAAGAAAAGCATTACAATCAAAAATATTGCGCTAAAACCCCTTTTCATAGAGAAATGAACTCATATATTTGTATACGCGTCAAGAGGTTTTGGCGACCTGTATAATACATCCATGGGTCAACCAAAAATAGCATTCGTTCACGACTACCTTCTCCACTACGGCGGAGCCGAAAAAGTGCTCGAGGCCATGCTTGAGCTTTATCCGAACAGCCCAATTTATACAAGCATTTACAACCCCGAGCGGCTGTCGGAAACTATTAACAGCAAAAAGATTATCTGCCCCAAGAACCGACTTTACCAAAAATTTCCCAAGTACCTAAGTTTCATGATGCCCCTAGTTTTTGAAAACTTTGACCTTCGGGAATACGACATAATAATTTCAGACTCTTCTGCCTGGTCAAAAGGAGTTCTCACAAAACCTGAACAGCTTCACATAAGCTACATTCACACACCCCCTAGATTTCTATACAAATATTCCGTGGAGTCAACTAAAAGATCGGCGTGGTATTTCAAGCCATTTGTTTCGGTCCTCGACTCATTATTGAGAGTCTGGGATCATGCGGCAGGTCAAAGACCGAACTATTTGATAGCCAACTCTGAAGAAGTGCGCTCAAGAATTAAAAAATTTTATGGAAGGGACGCCCAAGTAATTTATCCCCCCGTTGAGATAGATTTGAATTCCCACAATAAAGTTGCGGATGAAAAACTAAAAGCAACGCTGGACAAACCGTACTTTTTGATTGTAAGTCGGCTTGTAGCATATAAAAATATTGATCGGGTTATAGAAGCTTTCAAGAATCTGGAAACAAACTTGCTAATTATCGGTACCGGGAATGAGGAAGAAAAACTCAAATCCCTTGCCGGCCCCAATGTCAAATTTTTGGGAAAACTTGATGAGGTGGGAAAGAGTGTGTTGATGGAAAATTGCCTCGGTGTAATAAATGCGGTTCAGGACGAAGACTTCGGAATTGTACCGGTTGAAGCCATGGCCCACGGCAAGCCTGTCATGGCACATAAAAGCGGGGGGCACCTGGAAACGGTTGTTGAGGGAGTAAACGGCGTGTTTTTTAATTCTCTTGATCCAGTTGTGTTAGCAGACAGTATAAAAAAATTTGAAAAAGAAATTCGTGACAATAGATTTGATTCTTTAGAAATTAAAAATTTAGCCAAAAAATTTTCTAAAAAGCGTTTCCAAAGTGAGATGAAAAACTTCGTCGAAACAAAATGGAACGAACACAAATCTAAAAATGCCTGAACTCCCTGAAACACACACAATAGCGTCTATACTGGATCAAAACATCAAGGGTTTAAAAATATTAAAAGTAGCTGTTGCAAAAAACTACAAAGCTCTCCCCCAAACGGATACATTCATTAAAACGGTTGCGGGTAAGAAGATAAAATCAGCAAAGAGAGTTGCAAAAAATATCTTAATTGAGCTGGAAAACGGAAACCATGTACTTTTTCATCTTGCAATGACGGGCCGGCTTCTTCTTTGGAAAAACGAACCGATAAATGAAAGGGGGGTGAGGGTCATTCTTTATTTGGAAGGCAGCTCTCTCCTAACTTTCAGTGACGTGAGAATGTTTGGGAAAGCCGCAGTTTTAAGCCACAGGCAGGTTCAGAAACTAGAACACAGTTACGGCCCAGACCCCTTTAATGAAAAACTTACTGGGCGCGATCTCATTAAAATGTTCGCGGGAAGGAAAACCGGAGTAAAAAATGTTCTCCTTGACCAGAAAATAATTGCAGGATTGGGAAACATATATGCTAATGAGGCCCTTTTTCTTGCCGGAATAAATCCAAAAACAAAAGCATCTTTAATTAATGAGAAACAGGCGGAAAAGCTTTGCGAATCAATCCGACGTGTTTTAGAAGAAGGAATAAAATTCGGCGGCTCGACTCTAGAAGACAAAATGTATGTGGATCCTTACCGAAAAGAGGGAAAATATCAAGAGCATTTTAAAATTTATTCGCAAAATAAATGTCCCAGGTGCGGTGAAAACGTTGTTTTCCTAAAAATGTCCGGACGCGGAACTTACTTCTGTCCCAACTGCCAGCCCGAGCAACAATGAAAATATCCGAACTTAAATTGATAAATTTTAGAAACCATAAGAAGTTTTCCGCAGAACTTAACCACGACCTTATCTTAATAACAGGCAGCAATGGCACGGGAAAAACAAACATACTTGAAGCAATCAATCTTCTTTCAACCGGAAAATCATTTCGAGCAAAATATGACCGGGATATGATTAACTACAACGCTTCCTTTACTACCGCAAACGCAACCACCCAAAACTCATCGGGTGAGTATAAACTCGAGGTTCAAATAATAAAAGGCGACAACTCTTCCAACATGTCCGTAAAAAAAGCTAAAGTGAACAAGGTTCCCAAATCTCTCACCTTATTTTCTGGAATTTTCAACAGCGTTATGTTTTCTCCCGAAGATTTGAACATAATAATCGGTTCTCCCTCCGAGAGAAGAAAGTACATAGACTCCATCCTTATCCAAACAGACAGAAACTACAAAAGAAGCCTGTCGTCATATGTTAAAGCCGTGCGCCAAAGAAATAAAATTTTGGAAAGGATTGCCGAAGAAGGACGCGGTCAAGATGAGCTCGGATACTGGACAGCCAAATGCATAGAAACAGGACAATACATTCAGGAGCAAAGAAGCAAGTTATTCGTTCACTTTAACAAAAAAATTGGGGGGGACGGTTGAAAAACTAAACGGCGCCCACGCAAGTATCGAAATAAAATACCTAAAAAATGAAATCTCAAACGAGAGGCTGGAAAAATATGAGAGAAATGAAATATGGGCAAAAAGCACTTTAGTCGGCCCTCACAGAGACGATTTTTTAATTTTTCATAAAGGACATAATCTTGCTGAATTCGGTTCCAGAGGAGAGCAAAGAAGTGTGATGCTAGCCCTTAAATTGTGTGAAATAGGATATATTGAGTCAGAAAACAAAGAGCGGCCGGTTCTCCTTCTTGACGATATTTTCTCCGAGCTGGATGAAAACCACCGCAGTTCGGTGTTTAACATTTTGGACCAGCAACAGACAATAATCACAAGCACCGAAAAGCCAAATTTCCTTGAGTACACAGTAAAAGCTTACGAGATCGCCTTAAACTGATACGAGTTGTATCTTGCGGGAAATATGCGAAAATTAAATTGTGTTTTATCCCGAATTTACTGTTACTCAAAAGGTTCTTAAAAACATAAGCGCTGTGGAATACGCACGAGCTGTTTCCGATACCGTAAAAATTCTTCCTGCTTGGCAGAAGCAGCTTAAAAAAGAGGCGTTGGTTTCCAGAATTTTTTCCCTGTTAAAAATGGAGGGCATCGGAGTATCGGAACAAATTGTAAAAGCATCCATAGAAAAACTTGGTGGTGGTCGCTATCAAGAAGTAATCAATTTCGAAAAAGCAATAAAGTCAATTGAAGAACTTGGCAGAAAATCCGAAATTGAGGAGGTTGACTTGAAATTTTTAAACCAGACTTTTACAGAAAAACTCCTCCCTAAAACTAAACAGGGGGCCTACCGAACTCAGAAAAAACACGGCCGGCCTGCTCCCGAAGAAATACTTGCTCAAATGGTTCCTTTGTTTGATTGGTTTAACAGTCTTGACGCTCGTGAAAACCACCCGCTGGTAACAGCTTCAATAATGTCTGCAGAAATACTAAGACTTGAGCCCTTTGAAAACTTTAATCTTTCAACCTCTTCGTTGACATTTGACTTAGTTCTTGAATCTTACGGCTACAGACTGGGGGGACTAGTAGAAATAGACTCTTACTTTATTAACTCAAGAAAAGAAGTGGAAGATTCAATTTTGGAAATAGAAAAAAATAATTTTGATTACACACATTGGCTGGAACTCGTAACACAGGGGCTTGCCTCCAAAACCTACAATTTGGTTGAGAAAATAAAACTGCTGGAAAGAGACACCAAAGTTGCGAAAGCTACGGGAAGAGCCAAGGTATCTGAAAGGCAAGAGAGAATCATTGAATATCTTCAAGATTATGGAATTTTGCAAAACAAAGACTTTCCCGTCGTATTTCCTGACATCTCGGAAGATACAGTTCTGCGCGACCTTAAATCTCTTATGGATAGCGGAATAGTAAAAAAGATGGGAAGTACGAAATCGTCACGGTACGAACTTGCCTAGTGTTAGAATAGACTCATGAAATTCAAAGAGTTTGCCGGATATTTGGAACGCTTGGAAGCCACTACCAAAAGGCTGGAAATTACCGACATTCTTGCCGAACTTATTAAAAAACTGGGAGTGGAAGAAATCCCTCCTGCCATGTATCTTTCCCTCGGCTACCTAAAGGCTCCGTTTGAGAACAAGGTTTTTAACGTAGCCGACAAACTAATGATTAGAATCCTGCAAAGTCTCACAAACAAAAACGTGGATGAGCTTTTCGCCCAACACGGCGATCTCGGAACCGTAGCAAAAATCGTCTTATCCGATAATAAAGACAGGGGGATGTCCATCGCTGAAGTTTACGAAAAGCTACTTGAGATAGCTTACATAGAAGGCGCTGGCTCTGTTGAATTAAAAATGAAAAAGACGGCCGCTCTTCTTAACTCCGTTGATACCCTTTCTGCAAAATTTATAACAAGGATAATTTTAGGCACCACACGCTTGGGATTTACCGAACTCACAATAGTTGCATCTTTAGCCCTAATAGCCGGCGATAAAAAATACGCAAAGGAAATAGAACGGGTTTACAACGAACACCCCGACATAGGACTCATTGCCCAAAAAATAAAATCGGACGGCTTAGCCGGATTGAAGAAAATAAAAATAGAGCCGGGGGTTCCCGTACTTTCGCAGAAAGCACAAAGGGTAAGCGGAATGGAAGAAGCATTTAAAAGAGTGCCCGATGTTTGGGCAGAATTTAAATTTGACGGAACAAGAGTTCAATTGCACATGGATAAAAACAAAAAAGCCGGGTTGATAGAAGGCATTAAGGATTTATTCGGAGAAACCGAGAAAAAATTTTTAATCAAAACCTTTACGAGAAACTTGGAAGAAACTACACATCAATATCCGGATCTTATTGAAGCCGCCATTAAACAAGTAAGGGCGGATTCGGTCATACTTGATGGGGAGGCAATAGGATACAACAGAGAAACCGGCAGATTTCTGCCATTTCAAGAAACTATCCAAAGAAAAAGGAAGCATGGAGTTACCGAAGCGGCAAAAAACATTCCTCTCAAATATTTTGTCTTTGACATTTTATACCTTAACGGAAAATCTACAACCGAGCTCCCGCTAAGAGAACGAAGAAAACTTCTGACCCAAATAATTGAACCCGGTGACACTATAATCGTTGATGAGAGTTTGGAAACCAAAGAGTTTGAAAAACTTATGGAGTATTTTGAACTTGCCAAACAAAAAGGACTTGAGGGGCTGATCGTTAAAAACCCGGCCGATCCCTACCAAGCCGGAGCCAGAAGCTATTCATGGATAAAACTTAAAACTGCCGATGAAAAACTTCTTGCCGATTCCGTTGACTGCGTTCTTTTGGGTTACTACTACGGAAGGGGAGAAAGATCCAAATTCGGAATAGGAGGGTTTCTTGTAGGAGTGCCCGACAAGAAAAGCGGAAATTTTAAAACGGTAACAAAAGTAGGAACCGGTCTAACAGATAAAGAGTGGGTTGAAATAAAAAAACTTGCCGACAAGCATAAAGTAAAAGCCGTTCCAAAGAATGTGGATATTGACAAAACTTTAATACCCGATGTCATAACTGAACCGTCTATTATCCTTGAGATAGGGGCAGATGAGATAACTGTGTCTCAAAACCATACATCCGGCTACGCCTTAAGATTTCCAAGACTCATAAAATTCAGGACGGATAAAAATCCTTCCGAAGCAACCTCAGTTGCAGAAATAGTGCAAATGTTTAAGAAACAAAGGCGCAAAAAATGAGTCTTGAAGAGAAAAACAATGAAACATACATCTCTTCTAACACCTTGGCTATGCTCTCATATGTGTTACCCCCGCTTTCCGGCATTTATTTTTTCATTTTTGAAAAAAGAAATAGACAGACACCGAACAAGTTTGTACTTTTTCACGCTTACCAATCAATAACATTTGGAGTTGCGGCCTACCTTATTGTCCGCGCAGTCTCATTTATCCCCTACTTATTTGGATACATACTTAACAAAACTCTCGCAGTTGCCGCAATACTCACATGGATGTTCCTTGTGCTGAAAGCCCATTCAGGAAGTGAATTTGAGCTGCCCTATTTGGGGAAGATCGCTAAGAATCAGGCCCAAAAAACTTCTCAGTAACCATGGAAAAGATAGATAAAGTAATAAAAAGCAGGGGGATTGTGAGCGATACAAGAAACAAACACGAGTTTCAAGCCTACGGCAATCGCTTGGCCGAAGAGCTTAACGATAGAAAACACCGCTCTCTCTACATAAAACTAGCAAAAACCGAGGATAGAACCTTGCTAGAAGCGGCGCGTGAATTTGTTTTGGGATCGGAAAAGGCGACGACTAAAGGCCGGCTCTTTATGTGGAAACTCTCTGAACTCAAAAAACAAAGGTTGAACAAAAAATCTGAATAAACTAATATTTAAACACATGGATAAAAAAACTCTTCTTTCTCTTAGAACGCAGTTGCTGATTTCAGCTGTGGTCGCTATTGTCTTTTTAGCCGTAATCGTTGAAAGATCAGCTGTAAACATTTTCCTCATAATTTTGGTATGCTTTCTAGGCACGTTCGCCTTGGATCTTGAATATCCCTTGTACGCTTATCTTTTTGAACCAGAGAAAGGTTTCTCAAAAAATCTCAGGGGGTATGTTAAAGATAAAGATTACAAGGGTGCATTAAAATACATTTTTTACAACAGAGGTGATGTTGTTGATAAATCTCTGAATAGCGCCTTGTTCCAAATTATTTTCGCAGTTCTGACAATTTTGGTAGCATACACCTCCACTTCAAATGTGGTAACAGCGTTAGTGTTCTCAATATTCGCAAATTCAATTTTCAAGATGTGGGAGCACTATTTTAACGGACAAACCGACGAGTGGTTTTGGGCTCTTAAAAACAAGCCCGATAAAAAAGGCATTGTAATTTACTCTGCCGCTATGATTTTGGTGCTGATCTTTAGTTTTGCTATTTTGTAAGTGTTTATAAGTGCCTTCCTTTTACGGAATTACAATATCCATAGCCATTTTGGTCTGCTTGACAGCTGCTTCAAAAATATTCCCGCATAGAAAAGACATTTGGGATTTTGGACTATACTGCATAATAGGTGGAATTTTGGGAGCAAGGTTGTATCACATAGTTGATTACTGGCATTTTTACTTAGAAAGGCCTGGATATATTTTTATGGTTTGGCACGGGGGTCTTGGAATTTGGGGTGCGGTAATCGGCGGAATTTTAGGTTTATATATTTACACCTCAACTTACAAAAAGTCTTTCCTTGAAACAGCAGACATCGCGGCTTTAGTCCTCCCTCTCGGACAAGCAATAGGGAGGTGGGGCAATTTTTTCAACTCTGAAATTTCAGGTTCGCAAACTTCTCTCCCGTGGAATTTGGAAGGGAAGCACCCCATATTCCTTTATGAATCCCTTCTTAATTTGCTTCTATTTTTTCTCTTGTTCAGACTTTCAAAAAAGGTAGTGCCTGCTGGATATCTTTTGTCGTCATATCTTGCGGGATACGGTCTAATAAGATTTTTCCTTGAGTATCTGCGTGTTAATCCTTGGAAGATCGGTGCCTTGAATGTGGCACAAATGCTGTCTATACTTTCAATAGTGATATCTGTACAAATTTTCAACAAAAAGCGGCTAAAATGATCTTTATCGCATCAGACCATGGGGGACTGGATATGAAGAGAGAAATTGCAAGGTATCTTGAGGAAAGAGGTATTGAACACGAGGACCTTGGCCCCTTTACCTTTGACCCCAATGATGATTACCCCGACTATACCGATAAATTAGTAAAGAAAATTTTGGAAACACCTGATTCCCGCGGTGTACTCATCTGCAGAAACGGAGTCGGCGTAACCATTGCCGCCAACAGACACAAAGGAATAAGAGCCGGGCTTTCTTGGAACGAAGCCCACGCCATTTCCTCAAGAAGAGATGACAATACAAATGTGCTTAGTCTTCCCGCCGATTATATAAAAGTACATGAAGCCCTGACAATTTTAAAAACTTGGATAGACACACCATTCAGTAATGAAGAGAGGCATAAAAGGAGGTTGGCAAAAATATCATGATCATCCCTGCGATACTCGAAAAAAATATTGAAGAGATAAAAAGAAAAATCGGTTTTATTGATGGGCGGTGTGAGTTCATTCAAATCGATATCGCCGACGGAAAATTTTTATCAGAAAGTTCTTACGCAAGTATTGAAAACATTGCCGCAATTGAACCCATTTCCAAACTAGAAATCCATCTGATGGCAGAAAATCCTGAGCTGTTTGTTGAAGAAAGGTACCCCAGCATTTTTAAAATATCAGCTCACATTGAAACAAAAGGCATAGAGAATTTCATAAGAAACGCCGTCGCGAAAAAATACATCGTTGGAGTAAGCGTCAGCCCAGAGACCCCGCTTGAAACAATAGACAACCTTCCGGGAGGGATAAGTTTCGTCCAATTCTTAACCGCTCGCCCCGGAAAACAAGGTAATCAGATAATAAAAGAGGTTTTTCCAAAAATTAGCGTGTTTAGGCAAAACCACCCCGGTGTGAGAATACAGGCCGACGGGGGAATAAATGAATCAAACCTCCAAGAGGTATTGAATTTAGGAGTCGATGATGTTGTAATTGGTTCTGCGATATTTGATTCTCAAGATCCTGCCATAACATTGGCACGATTCAGGGAGGTAAAAATGGAACGATGAACATAACCACCATATCACAACCCGAAGGAAAGGAAAAAATTTTTAAGCGCGTGGCGATACTTGGGGGCGCGGCATGGAAAGAAACTGACGAAATATATATACAGGCGTTTGATACTGCAAAACTTCTTGCTGAAAACGGATACGAAATTTTTAATGGGGGCGGACCGGGCGTAATGAAAGCGGCAACCAAAGGAGCGCATGCTGGAGGTGGCCAGGCGTTTGCCATCACATATCGCCCAAACAAGCCAAAAAGGCACTATGAAGGTACGGATCCAACAAACGATGCAGAGGTGGAAATAGTCACACTAGATTATTTCGACAGGACGAAAGTACTTCTCCAAAACACCGATGTCCATATTGTGTTTAAAGGAAGTATAGGAACGCTTAGTGAGTTCGGCATGTCGTGGATTAATTCTTGGATACACGAACCCAACAGCAAACCTATTATAATGTTCGGAATTTTTTGGAATGAGATACTGGACATAATACAAAAAAATCTTTTGATTAAACCCGCCGAAAGACAGATGTTAAAAATCTGCACCACCCCAGAGGAAGTTTTGGGATACCTCAATTCTTTGAATAGCTAAGAGCGGCTCCCTCCTTGTTAATATCTCTTAAAACCCTTATACTACAAGCAATGCCCTCGACAAAAAAACTGTCTAAACATAATGAAATTGAAGAGTTAGCACTCATCGCAAACAATCTCAGGAAAACCATTATCAACATGCTATTAGAAGCCGGAAGCGGCCATCCCGCAAGTTCTCTGGGAATGGCAGATATTTTCGCCGCACTATATTTCAAGATCCTAAACATAGATCCTAAAAATCCGAATGACCTTGATAGAGATAGATTTGTCCTGTCCAACGGCCACATTTGCCCTCTATGGTACGCCACACTCGCCGAACGCGGTTATTTTTCCAAAGCCAAACTAAAGGATTTGAGGAAACTTGGATCCGAATTGCAGGGACACCCAAAGTTCGGGGCCCTCTCCGGCATAGAAAACTCGAGCGGCTCACTTGGCCAGGGGTTGTCTCAAGCTGCAGGAATGGCCCTGGCCGCTAAAATTCAAGGCAAAAAATACCGCGTATATGTTGCCACCGGCGACGGAGAGTTGCAGGAAGGCCAAATATGGGAAGCCGCAATGTTCGCCCCCAACAAAAAACTTGATAATCTTACGTGGATAATTGACCGCAACAACATACAAATAGATGGCTATACCGAAGATATAATGCCTCTTGAAAACCTTCGCAGCAAACTTGAAAGCTTTAATTGGTATGTGATAGAAATAGACGGCCATAATATCGAAGAAATAATTAGCGCTTGCAACATGGCCAAGTCGGTAAGCCAAAGACCGACGGCGATCATCGCTCATACCATACCGGGTAGAGGTGTAGAATTTATGGAGTATAAATTTGAATGGCATGGAAAGGTTCCATCCAAAGAACAGGCTTTGAAGGCAGTGAAAAGTCTGGCATCATTGGAAGGCAGAATAAAGTCCGATTATGACTAAAAAATCAAGAACAACACTTAACATGAGTCTGATCCCTTTGGTGGTCATTGTATTGCTAATGCTGGGAGCAGGCTACTTTTTGCTTCAAGGAGAGATAAAAATTCCGAGGCTTAAAAAAGATACCGAAATAAGAAGGCTGGACGGCTTTCCCACAACAATCACCACAGAGAGGCCGCTTGAAAAACAGCGCCGAGTTATTAAATCAAAAGAGGAGCTGGCAGAATTTCTGAACTACATTGATCCGACAGGGTTGACTGAGGTAAGAGATCCCGTAAACTTTGACCGCGAATATTTGCTGGCAGTTTCAACGGACTTGCAGGATGAAACCGGCCACAAAATGAGGATAAAGAAAGTTTACGAAGACAAAAACAAAAGACATTTGCTTGTTTTAATAGAAGAGACCAACAAAGGAAACAATTGCGAGGTAGAGGCCGAGAGCAACATTGCCGCCGATGTGGTAGCCATATCAAAAACGGACTATGAAATCAGCTTTGACCGTGTAACTAAAGTGGAAGATTGCGAAGAAAAGGAGAGTTCGGAAGGTGCGGCCGAGACCAAACAACAAACCACCACCGAAACTCAGTAAATCACATTCTGCCCAATGCTTAATAAAGCACTAAACTTAAATCAAGACTTGTTTCTTGAAGATACAGAATTAAAATCCGGGAGAGACGGTTTTGGGGACGCTATTTTGAAGCTGGGAGGCGCCCACCCCGAAATTGTTGTGCTATCAGCAGACTTGGAAGAATCTGTACGCGTCTCGGATTTCAAAAAAAATTTCCCAGATAGATTTGTGGAGGTAGGAATTGCCGAACAAAATATGGCAAGCATCGCCGCGGGGATGGCCTTGTCTGGAATGATTCCGTTCATTACTTCTCATGCAGTTTTTTCTCCTTATGGAAATTGGAGCCAAATACGACTCTCCGTTTGTTTTAGCAACGCAAACGTAAAGATCGTTGGATCTCATTCAGGATTTTCCAACGGCCCTGATGGGGGTTCGGCCGAATCATTGGAAGATGTTGCCCTAGCTAGAGTCCTACCCAATTTAGTAGTGTTAAGCCCCATTGACTATTGGCAAACCAGACGCGCAATCGAAGCTGCAGTAAAAATAAACGGCCCTGTATATATAAGGGTGTGCAAAGAACCTACCAAGCAGATAACTACTGAAAAAACTCCGTTCGAAATAGGAGCGGGATATGTTTTGGCCGAGGGCAACGACATGACCATTTTCACTACCGGCGTCATTGCCTATGAAGCATTAGAAGCAGCAAAAGTGCTCAAGGCCGCTCACAAAGTTGACGCAGAGGTTATCTCCTTACCGACAATAAAACCAATAGATAAAAAAATCATCGTAGATTCTGCAAAAAAGACAGGCAAATGTGTGAGCCTAGAAGAACACCAAATCAACGCGGGGTTTGGTTCAGCAATTTCAGAGATTCTAGCCGAAGAGTTTCCCGTCATCAACCGAAGAATTGGCGTAAATGACACTTTTGGTGAGTCTGGAAGCTACAAGGAATTAAAAGACAAATACCAAATTAGCGCCCATCACGTGATTAATACTATACTTAGGATGTTGAAAGAAAAATGATATGGATCTGCTTACCATAGGAGACATAGCCATAGATTTGTACATGAAAATAAGTGACCGAGATGCGCTGCCCGAAGAAAGTGGGGACGGCGAACCGAAGATTTGCTTTTTTCACGGCTCAAAAATTCCAGTTGAGCACTTTCAAACAGCAGTCGCGGGAAACTCTTTTAATGTAGCTGTGGGATGCCAAAAGCTCGGATTGAAAACAGCCATTTACGCAGAGATCGGTGACGATGAGAATGGAGAAAAAGTCGAGAAAGAGCTGGAAAAACTAGGCATCGAAACTGACCTGTGTATAAAAACCCGGGGCGATAATACTAATGTCAACAGTGTGATAATTTACGGGGACGATAGAACAATTTTCAGCTACCATGCAAAAAGAAACTACAAAATCAGAAAATGGAAAAAGCCCAAATGGATTTATTACACCTCAATGGGAGATGGTTTTGAAGAATTTCAAAAAGAACTACTTCAGTATATTTCTAAAAACAACGATATGGGAGTCGCTTTCAATCCCGGGACGATACAAATGAAACACGGACTTTCGTCCTTTAAAGATTTTCTTACGATAGTAGATATCCTTTTTTTGAATAAGGAGGAGGCCACCGCGCTTGTGGGTACAGCCGATCTAGCTGAATTGCATAATAAGTTGGGGGATCTGGGTCCAAAAATGACCGTAATTACAGATTCAAAGAATGGAGCAACATGTGATGACGGAACCGGAATGAAATACCAACCATCCTATTCGGATGAAAGACCTGTTGTCGACAAGACAGGCGCCGGAGACGCCTTCGCCTCAGGTTTTATATCAGCAGTATTTTATGGAAAACCCGCGGAAGTTGCATTGAAGTGGGGAGTTGTAAATGCAGGAAGCATAATAAAAGAAATAGGAACCACAAAGGGTTTGCGTACAAAAAATGAGATTGAGGATGTTATTAAGAAAATATGAAAGCAAGAGACCTGCTTAAAAAAGCAAAAGAAAAGGGAGTGGCGTTAGGTGCCTTTAATGTTGGAAACATTGAAACTTTTAAGGCTATTGTGCAAGCTGCAGAAAAACTTAGATCGCCGGTTTTGATAGAAGCATCTCCTGGAGAAGCGGCTTACATAGGATTTAGACAATTGGTCTGCCTAGCAAGAGCGTATGAGGACAAAATTCAGCTTCCGATAATTCTAAATTTTGATCATGGAGACTCGGTAGAAAACATAATCGAAGCTATACATGCCGGATTTGATTATGTTCATTACGACGGAAGTAAATTCTCATACGAAGAGAACATCGAAAACGCTTGCATTGTTGTCGAAGAGGCCCATAAAAAGGACGTTGTTGTAGAAGGTGAGATCGACCACATTGAAGGAAGTTCGGCAGATCACACTATGGAAAACACCCAGATGTATTCGAGGCCCGAGTTGTTTACTGATCCAAGGAAAGCACAGGAGTTCGTAGCAAGAACCGGAGTGGATGTTTTCGCAAGTTTTATCGGAAACCTACACGGCGTATATGCCGATCAGATACACCTCAATCTAGATAAATTGAAAGCGATATCACTAGCAATACCCAACACATACCTATCCTTGCACGGCGGTTCGGGAGTTTACGATGAAGATATAAGAAACGCGGTAAAGATGGGCATAGTTAAGATAAATGTTAACTCCGAGTTGAGAATTGCATTTAAAATGACCCTGCAGGAAGACATTAGTAAAACGACTGAGATTGCTCCGTACAAATACATGAAGCGGCCCATTGAAGAGGTACAAAAAGTTGTTGAAAGTAAAATGAAGTTATTCGGCTCTCCGGAGCTATTGAAATAATTTATAAAGTGTTTTGATAAAATCTGGTTATGAAAGCCATCAGAGAATTCATACTTAGAAACAAACAAATATTCATAACGGGGGTTGTCATCGGACTGATATTTCTATTGATTATAAGTGTCTCTTCCTCAAGAAAAGTTAGCGGACCCAAGCTGGCCCCATCGAAAACAACTTCCGAAAGTGGGGGCATAAACCAAAAAGGACTAAATCCGGGGGCAGATTACCAGCCTAAAGGATTTTGGAATGCTCCCATTCCTCAAGAATATTATGAAAACACACAAGATGAGACTGGTGAAAAAAATGTGGAAGAACCTAAGGAGATTCTTGAGATCTCTTTTGACAATAACGGCTTCGCCCCCAAAACGTCATATGCTTTATTAAATCAAACTGTCAGATGGATAAATAAAACCGACCGATCAATTTATATACAACAATTAAAACAGTACTTCCCAGAATTAGAGAATCCGGTAGAGGTTTACCCAGGAGGCTCGTTGGAACTCAAACTCATTAAAACAGGGGTTTGGGGATACAAAGAAGTTGAAAGCGGGGAGATGGGAAGTATAACTATCACAGAGGTCGGTGTTGGTATGTAGAACAGCCTCTATATCTATACCCTAAACGCCGACGGACACAAAGAATTCAAGGGGCATTCTCCACATTTTGGTTTTCTTGCTGTGCAAATATACCTACCATGCAAAACTGCATTTCCTGAAAAATTCCTCCAGTATCTCTGCGGCAAAATTTTCATTAAATCTTGTTCGATTTTTTTTGGATCGGTTTGCGTGGTAAGACCCAAGCGAAATACAACCCTTGAAACATGGGTGTCAACTACAATGCCCTCAGCAACTCCCCACAGCTCCTGCATAATAACATTCGCGCTTTTTCTAGCAACTCCTGGCAAGCTAAGCAGCTTTGGCATTTCTCTTGGGAGGTTTCCTCCAAATTCCGACACTACTACACGAGCGGCATCTATAATCCTCTGGGCCTTTCCCTTATGGAAATTTACTTGCCTGATTAAAGGTATGACATCGTCTATATCAGCGCTTGCCAACACTTCCCAGTTTGGATATTTCTTAAACAAAGCCGGTGTTACTTGATTGACTTTTTTATCGGTAGTTTGAGCCGACAACATTACAGCAACGGCGAGTTGATACTCGTCAGAGTGAGATAGTTCCGTTTTGGGCGCAGGGTTCTCCTTTTCTAGTATTTCGGCAATTTTTTGAGCTCTTGCTTTAATGTTCATCTTAAAAAATAACTAAAATAGACCCAATTGGTTTTCATCAGACACTTGCTTAGATTTCTTTTCTTCTCTTTCGGGCGTTAGTCCCAGTCTTTTAATTAATGATCTAAAATTATATTTGCTCAGCTCGGCAAGCACCTTTTCCTTATCAAAACCTTTATATTTAATTTCATCCAACTTGACGCCTGCAGGAACGTCTTTTATTAAAGTGGCCAATTTCTTACTCATCAATGCCTGTTCGTAGTTTTCCAATAGTTTTTTCCTCAAACTTTCCGGCTCAATTCTTTCAATGTTTTTGTAAATTTCTTCTATCGAGCCGAATTGTTCGAGTAGTTTAACAGCAGTTTTTTCTCCAACGCCAAACACGCCGGGGATATTGTCGCTGGGGTCGCCACGAAGTCCTTTGTAGTCAGCGATCTTGTCAGGAGAAAATCCCAAGCGTCTGCTCACCTCTTCTCTTCCTATCCACTCCAATCCGCCTTTTTTATCAGGAACTACAATTATCACGTTTTTTCCGGCCAATTGCCATAGATCCCGATCGTTAGACGCAATAATAACATCTACTTTCCCGGCAAAATCCAGGGCTAAAGTGGCAATAACATCATCAGCCTCATACCCATCCACTAATACCTGCCTAACTCCAAATGCTTCGAGCATTCTTAAAGTTTTGGGAATTTGCGATACAAGAGCGTCCTCCATAGGCTTTCTTTGAGCTTTATACGCCGTAAAATCTTCAACCCTGAAAGTAGGTTTTTCCCCGTCAAGCGCCGCCGCGATATAATCAGGCTTTACTTGTGAAAGCATATTTATCAACATTGAGGTGACACCGTACAAAGCGTTTGTCGGCTCTCCATTTGAATCTCTAAAGGTTGGGGGCAGCGCGTGGTAAGCCCGATGCAGAAAATTGAATGTGTCCAGAAGTAAAAGTTTGGGCATATTAAAGACGCGGAAACAATTGTTCTTTTAGGGAAATTTTTTCCGAACCGAAAGCCTTTCCCAACTTGCCAGCAGTTTTTGGTATAAATGGTTCAAGGTAACTGATAATATTTCTCAGCGTGTTGATTTCCCAGCTTAACACTTCGTACAACCTGTTGTTGTCTTTTATTGCCCAAGGCTCATTGTCATTTATATGCTTATCGAGCTCGCTAAGTTTTGACCAAACATGTTGAATGGCCAGATCAACTCTGAAATTTTCGAGATACTCCGTGAATTTTTCATCCGAGGGTGTGCTTTCTAATATCGGAAATTCCAAATCTGATCTTTCGGCCAAGCGCGCCAAGCGAGATGCCGTGTTGCCCAAACCATTGGCTAAATCCGAGTTATAAACTTGCTTTATATGATCCACAGAAACATCCACATCCTCAACTATCGGCCCGTGCTTTAAAAAGTAGTACCTGACTACATCGCTTCCGAATTGAGAAACAAGTTCAGACGGCCTTATTATGTTTCCTTTGGACTTGCTTATCTTCTCACCATTTAGGTTGATAAACCCGTGAACATAAATTGTGGACGGCAATATTTCCCCTGCGCTTTTCAGCATGGCCGGCCACAGCAACGCGTGCCACCTAGCATTGTCTTTTCCCAAAAGATGAATTATGCGTGTATGTTCGTCCCAAAATCCATTCTGATTTCCAGCGGTGAAGTAATTTATCAAGGCATCAAACCAAACATATATTACGTGGTCGGGGTCATTCGGCGCCTCAATCCCCCAGCTCACTTTGTACTTGGGACGGGTAACCGGCAAATCATTTATACCCTGCTCAACAAAAGACAGCATCTCTTTTCTTCTACTCTCAGGTAATACAAAATTCTTTTCGGACAGAAGGTCTTTCAAAAATTCGGCGTATCTGCTCCATCTGAAAAAATAATTTTCTTCTTCAACTTTTTGAATTTCACGGGTCGGGTGCAGTAAACACCTTCCATCCTCATCAAGCTCGGTAAGAGTTTTGTACGCCTCGCAACCTTCGCAGTACAGACCGGTGTAGCTGCTTTTATATATATCTCCATTTTCAAATACTTTTAGAAAAAGGCGTTTAGCGGTTTCATTGTGATCTTTATCTGTTGTTCGAATAAAACGGTTATACGAAATGTCCAGAGAATCAAGCTCGGATTTGTCTTTATCTGATATTTCATCCACATGCTCCTTTGGCGTAATGCCTCGCTTTTCGGCAGCCCTCTGGTTGGATGAGCCGTATTCGTCGGTGCCGGTCAAAAAATATACTTTGTCCTCGCCTAAAGTTCTGCGATAGAAACGGGAAAGGCAGTCAGCCAGCACTTTCTGATAGGCATGCCCAATATGTATCACATCATTTGCATAGTCTATCGCCGTTGTTATTAAAACCTTTTTTTTGTCCATAGTAGCGTCATTTTACCACTAGCCCTGCCTTTTGCCGTAGAAAAAGAGCTGATATCCAAGGGTTAGGTAGAAACCAACAGAAAGGATCACGTTCACCCAGCTAACGAGCTTGAAACCGAGCAAAAAAAGGACAACAAAGATACCGAAAGCGATATACGAAGACACTCTTAAGGAAGTGCGGTAGATAGTTCTAGGCTCTCCATCTTTTCTAAAAATTTTCCTGGCAATAAAGTAACCGATCAATGAAAAAACACCCGAGAGAAAAAGAAAGATGTTAACTAAAAAAAGGAAAATGTAGAAATAATTATACGGTCGAAGTTCCAATAGTGAGTAAACCAAAATAGCGGTTGGGAGCATAAGAATAAACATCACAGTATAGAGGAATTTCGGCATAGTTTCATTTTAACATTATGTCCCTTCCTAGACTCCCGCCCCTATAACTGCTATCCTATTGCCATGTCAGGAAACGAACCTCTCATCATAATGTTAGCAGTGTTAGCTGGATCTCTCATTTTTATAGTTATCTATGTCACTTCTCAAATAAAAAGCATAAAAAAAGGTTTGGGTGAAAATGAAAACAATGTTTTGATGGAATGGTTAAAAGAAATGAAGGGTTCGGTAGATAGAAGCACAGAAGTGCTGGATAAAAAATTGACCGAACAAAAGGGAACGCTTGATGAACAAATGAGGGCCCAAAGAGAGGCAATGAACGCTCAAACCAAACTCATTTGGGAACGCCTGGATGCTTCTCAAGAAGTAATAAGAACAGTACAAAAACAACTAGGCGGCATCCAAGAATTCGGAAACGACATGAAAGACCTTAGCAACGTGCTAAAATCTCCCAAACTACGCGGGGGGCTGGGAGAGCAGTTCCTTTACGAGATACTGGAAAGCTTTCTTCCCCGCGATCACTTTAAAACCCAGTATAAGTTCAAAGATGGCGCGATATGCGATGCTGTAGTTTACACCGAAAAAGGAATCATACCCATAGACTCCAAATTCCCCATGGAAAACTTTGCGGCAATGCTAAAGGCCGAATCCCAAGAAGAACGCGACCGGTTGAAAAAAGTTTTCATCTCTGACGTTAAGAAAAAGGTTGATGAAATAGCCACAAAATATATTCTTCCTGAAGAGGGAACCACACACCAAGCTGTAATGTATATTCCTTCTGAAAATGTGTACTACGAGTTAATAGTTAATACACCGGATGTTGAAGAGTATTGTAAAAACAAAAATGTAGTCATGGCATCTCCTAACACTTTATCGTACTTTTTAAAAGTTCTGCTTGTTGCATTCCACCAGCACGAATTGGAAAAACATGCAGGAGAAGTATTAAAAGCTTTAGATGGAATTAAGTTAGAAGCAGAAAAGTTTAACGAAGAGTTGGGGGTTTTGGAAAAACACATTTCAAATGGTTACAAAGCGATGGACGGAATAAGAATGAAGTTCTCAAGATTATTCAACAAAATAGAGAACGTCCAGATGATCGGCGGGGAAGAGCAAAAAAAGCTTTTGGAGTGATTTTTCAAAAAAGACAATTTTAGGCAAAAAATAGCCCGGCGAGAAGTGTGAATGATTTAATGATGTTTTAAATCACACTTTGCCGGGCCCAAGAGATGAAAGCTTCTTAACGATCAGCAGGAAGGAGACTTGTGAGGGCTAGAGCAAAAAATACAAGCCCCACAAAAACGACCACAACTATAACCGCTGGTGCCATATTTTCCTCCTTTGAAAAAATAATTGATTTTATTATTTTAATCTATAACTTAATTATACTACAGGTTACCAGAAAAGGCGACTGCCCCATCAAATCATCTAAAAGTGGCGAAAAGGTATAATAAAGATCACATGTCTTCTCGAAAAAACACGGAAATAAACGAAGACCAAAACAAAGTCATAAACTTCAAATATGGCCACCTTCTTGTCGTTGCCGGAGCTGGAACCGGAAAGACACGTGTTATAACCGAACGGATAAAAAATCTCATCCAAAAACTCGGCGTAAAACCCAAAGAAATTCTTGCCTTAACGTTTACCGATAAGGCAGCCGGGGAAATGATAGATAGAGCTGGAGACGTAATGCCGCTAGGTTATGAAGAACCGTGGATTTCAACTTTTCATTCTTTTGCCGATCGCATTCTTAAGACAGAGGGGATAGAAATAGGGATTGATCCCGGATATAAACTTCTCTCTCAACCCGAGCAATGGATCCTTCTACGAAAAAATCTCTTTGATCTCGGGCTCAAATATTTCAAACCTCTCGGCAACCCCACAAAATTTATTTCTGCAATACTCAAATTTATTTCAAGACTCCAAGATGAAAACGTGCTACCTGAAGAGTTTGAAAAATTTGTGATAGGCACCGACTTTGAAGGCGAAGAGAAAGAACGTATGCTTGAATTATCCCATGTATACAACGAATACACACAGCTCAAACTGGAACAATCAAAAATGGACTTCGGCGACCTAATAACCTGGACGTTGAGGCTCTTCAAGGAACGGCCTCACATTTTGGAAAGATATCAGAAACAATTTAAGCACGTCCTAGTGGACGAATTTCAAGATACAAACTACGCGCAGTACGAACTGATAAAACTTTTGTGCCCACAAAAAATAGGAGAAAGAAGTTTAATAGCAGTGGGTGATGATTCACAGTCCATATACAAATTCAGGGGAGCGGCAGTTTCAAACATTCTTCAATTTATGCAAGATTACCCAAATGCAGAAAGGATAACCCTCATCAAAAATTACAGATCGAGCCAGGAGATTTTAGATCCTGCATATAAGTTAATTAAAAACAACAACCCCGACACTCTTGAATCAAAACTTGGAATTTCAAAAGAACTTGTAAGCCAGGTATCAGGTAAAGGCGTCCCTCCTAAGATTGCCCAAACTGAAGAACTGACAGACGAGGTAGAGTATGTAATAAAAAAAATATTGGAGGTTTTGGGCAAGGAACCGGAATACACATATAAAGACGTGGCTATACTTGCCAGGGCGAATAACCATCTTGAACCTTTTGTTTTGGCGTTAAGAAAATATGGCCTTCCTTACCAATTAGTCGGCAACCGCGGCCTTTACGACAGGGATGAAGTTCGCGACGTCATTGCGCTGTTGCGGGTGGTTACCAATCCTAAAGATGGGGTAAGCTTATACCGCACACTAAACATTCAATCTCTCGGCATAGACCCCGAAGACATTTCCCAGCTTTTAACCGAGGCCCGATATAAAAAGATAGATTTGTGGGACGAGGTGAAACAATCAACAAACGAAAAGGTGTCTTTTTTCAGAAAAATTATTCGTGAAAGAAGTGAGAACATAACAAAGGAGACCCCATCAGAATTTATTTTTAATTTGGTAAACGCGGTTGGGTATATTCGCCCGCTTGTAGAAGAAGAAACTGTAGAAAATCAGCTTGCGATAAAAAATCTAGATCTTTTTTTGAATAAGGCGAAGGAATTTGAAATAAAACATAAAGAGGACACTAAAGAGATTCCTACCATTGTAGATTTCTTGGATTATTTGGAACTCGTTCTGGAAGCTGGAGACAATCCCGCGCAAGCAGAAATTGAGGACATAGACACAATAAACCTAATGACTGTCCACGGAGCAAAGGGCCTGGAGTTTCCAGTTGTTTTTATGGTCAATCTGGTAGCCGAAAGGTTCCCAACCAAAAACAGAAGCGACGTCATTGAGGTACCGGAGGGATTAATCAAGGAGACTTTACCTACCGGAGACGAACACATCCAGGAAGAAAGGCGCTTATTTTACGTCGGCATGACAAGAGCAAAGAAATACCTATTCATGACTCTAGCTAAGAAATACAACGGAAAAAGAGATAAAGTTCCCAGCGGATTTCTTAGTGAAACAGGGCTTAAAATTGAATACGTAGGGAAAGTTGCGGAGGAAAAAGATCGAGGGCAAACCAGCCTGTTTGGCGTTACCTCAAAATTCAGAAATCCAGAAGCAATAAACATACAAAACTTGATACCCAAAACAATGAGCTACACCCAAATTGACACATATAACGCCTGCCCACTGAAATACAAATACGCCTTTATCCTAAGAATTCCTACTCTTCCAAATTACGCATTAAGCTTCGGGACCACAATGCACGAAACACTGAAAGAGTTCCACACTAAAAGAAAGTTTGGACAAAAAGTCTCTCTTGAGGACCTTTTCGATATATACGAAAGAAAATGGATTCCCTTGGGTTATGAGGATGAAAAACAAAGAAATGAAAGGTTTGAAAGCGGAAAAAAGATTTTAGCTGAGTACTACGAGAGACATTCAAAAGAAAAAGAAAACATAAAAGACATTGAGAAACCGTTCAATCTTACAATAGCCGACACAAATTTTTACGGAAGGATAGATAGAATAGACGATTTGGGCAACGGCAAGGTAGAGATAATTGATTACAAGACCGGCGCATCCAAAGACAAAAAGGAGGTTGACCGTGATTCCCAGGTAACCATTTACGCGATGGCTGCAAAAGAAGCGCTGGGTTACAAGCCCGGTGTTCTATCACTGTATTTTCTGGAAACCGGCGAAAAAATCAGCACAACACGAACTGATAGAGATCTTGAAAAGGAAAAAGCAAGAATTGCAGAAACTATAGGCAAAATCAAAAAAGGCCAATTTGAAGCTAACCCAACCATGCAGTGCGGTTGGTGCCCATACAGAGATATATGCCCCTTTGCCTACAAAGGATAATTTAGAGATCAGTCCTGATGATCTTGGACATTACCTTGTATACTTTACTAAGATACTTTATTCTCGGAATGGGAAAATCTACGCAAATTCCGCCGAACTTTTCCTTAAAATCAGTAAATCCCTTCCAATCTTTTGTAAACGATGAAAACCTTTCGTCCGCTCTCCCCTCAAGATCAAAATACTCGTATCCTTCCATTTTGAAAAATTTTATAGCTTCCCACATAAGAAGGTAGCCTGATTTATTTTCTCTAGCTTGGTGCGTCGATCCTCCAGTAACAAATAGCACCATGTTTTTATGACCGAGACAAAACTTGCTGGACTGGATTTCACCCCCAGCATTTCTGACCACACTTAGATATGATTTGTCTCCATAAATTCTTACTCTATCTGAATATTGAGAAAACGGCGGGAGGTAAAAGTGTTTAAACTTTGCAGTCTTTACAAAAACGTCATAAGATTCTCTCAGATTTTCCAGCCCGGGGTTTCTAATATTATCAACCTTGTATCCTTCTCTTATAGCCCGCTTTATTGAGTATCGTGCGCTGCGGGATAAACTTGCCCATAAATCATCCTCGGATTTCGTGAGATCTATGAAGATGCTTGAAGGAACGGCATTGGGTGAAAAAGTTTTTTTGTATCCCGCAGAATCAAAAATAGATTCGTCCTGATCATAATCAAGTTCAATTTTAATATAAGCACATTTTTCCTTACGACAAATTTTCTCTATTTCCTCTAAATCTTGCTCCGTAATTTTTCTCGGCCTTTGAATCTTCACAAAGTTTCCTAAAAAAGTTGGCCGAATGTCTATCAATATTCCCGATGAGGTTTTTCGGATTTTCCATCCGAGTGTTTCGAGATATTTTCCCCACCCATCACTCTGCCTTATATCCTGTTGTCTATTCATTTTATGAGCTTGAGCAGTTTCCACCTAAAGTTATTAGCCAAATTAAACACTTTATACGCTTTTTCATTCAAAACCATATCGTATGAGTCTATATACACAACGTGTCTGGCTCCGAATTTTGATTTAAAAATCGAGAAACCGTGATATTCATCCGAATCATCTTCAAGATCTACAGACGCTCCCCACATATCAAATGTCTTGCAACCAAGCCTTTTTCCGAGCAGGATGGCCTCCCATCCCAGAAGGTTGCTGGCAAACAAATTTTTCATCTTCTCTGTGGAACCTCCGTAGGGGTAATAAATTGTGTCTTCATACATTAATAGTATCCAAGCTGCGAGAGGTTCCTTTTTATATTCAGCTATAAGAAGTTTCACCAACCGCCCCTCTTTAAAAACGTTCCACATAGTTTTCATATAAGGATAGTTTCGATAGTAAAATTTCTGTCTGATCCCGGTTTCTTTGTACAACGAATAAAAGAGATCAAAATCTTTGTCTTCGATGCTTTCGCGCACCCCCACCCCATTTCTTTTTGCATAGTTAATGTTGTATTTGTGTTTTTTGTGCATGGCCGAAAAGAGGTCTTCTTCACTTTTGGTCAGATCAATAAAAAAGTTGGCTTTGGCAAATTCGTCACGTGGGGATTTCACACATCTAGAGTGAAAAATTTCCAGAGCTTTGGATTCTTCAGGGCTTCCTTTTACAACATTGGGAACATCAAAATGAATAGCAATACAGTTATTTTTTTCGGCTGATTCTTTAAGAAGATCAAAATTTATTTCAAACGGAGACACCCTGGGGCAGTAAGCATAGTTGTACGAACTGAGAGGAATTTTATGTATCGTGTACACCGCATCGCCCGCAGTGACTGCTGTGGTACCGTACCTATTTTTAAACTCAGCCCAAAAATCGGACTGGAGGATATGCTTTCCCATGGCACGAGTATAACATTGACGTTGGCCTCTTTGTACGGTATGTTCTATCCATTAACAATTTAACCGCACCATCTGGGGCGGGGTAAAAAGGAAAGCGACCGGTGAGATAGAGAGTCCCGGTCAATATCCGGGCAAATGCAACAAGGTTTAACCGTGTATTAGCCCGGATTTTTTATGGTCTGGGGCGCCACGGCCGAAAGATTGGAATCTTTCTTTTCATCACTTTATCTTTAGGCTCACCAAACTTCCCAAACTCATGCTTGTACTTGTTCAATGCTTTTGCTCCCTTGAGATGATAATCAAACCCAGCCCTTATCTGCTTCCACACAAACTGAACCCGTCCTTCTTTCTCCAATCGTCTCACACTAAATTTGATCTTTGGATCTTTTAGAAGCGCATATTTGTAACCGGCTTTGAACATCCTTCTCACCAGATCAAAATCTTCGGCGAGCTTGACTTCTTCGTGAAATCCTCCGACAGCCTCAAATGAACTTTTTTTAACGTAGATAAAAGTCCCAACAGCTGCGGGAAATCTATTTTTTACGGTTTCCAAGTAGAATCGGTTGAAAACCCAGTATAAAAATTCATCTACCAGCTTGTCCGATATTGGGACGTTCCAAGAGGACAGCACGTCTACTGGAGTCTTTTCAATATAGGCATCAACTTTTGATATAAAATCAGGTTCGGGGGCAACATCGGCGTCAAAAAAAATCAAATGGTCAGCTTTGGCCATTTTGGCTGCGTAGTTGCGCTGAAATGAAATGCCCCTTTTGGGGGAAACGACAAAGGTCAGCTTCAATTTGTCCTTGAAGGTTTCAACAACTCCCCTTGTGTTATCTTCGCTGTTGGCATCAACAACAATTACCTCGAAATCCTTGAATTTCTGGTTAACAAGCGACTGGAGGAGTGTCCCTATATACTTTTCTTCATTGAGAGTCGGTATAAGTACGCTATACTTCATGTTTCAAGTGTATTATCTCATAAAATCTACGCCATTCATCAGCGCTTAGATTTTGAGGTCTTAACCGAGGGTTCATCCCTGCTCTTTCCAGCTCCTCTCTGGAAAACGGTTTGTTAAGCATCTTTCTTGGGTGAGAGAAACCGCGGTGCAAAAATCCTTCGTAACTTTCTTTTGTACGCAAATCCATGTCTATATTTTTTTTGATCAGTTTTATTACACCGCCGTCAACCTTTGGGGGAGGGGTAAATTGCTTTCTAGGCACTTCCAGCAAAAACTCGGCCTCATAAAATGTCTGGACAAAAACTGAAAGATAAGAGGAGTCTGGAACCTTGCTGCATACTTTATCGGCAACTTCTTTCTGGATTAGAAAAACAGCAAGTTTTGGCATCGTTTTCATTTTTATTACTGAATGGAGTATCGGAGAGGTGATATAGTATGGAAGGGAGCCGAATACTTTTACTTTTCTGTTGGACTCAAAATTGGGAAGCCAGTCAAGAATATCCGCCTGAATTATTTCTATATTGGGTTCGCGAACGTACATTTCAAAAAGCTTTCTTGAAAAGCGTTCGTCAATTTCAACAGCATAAAGATTTATGTCCCGATCTGTAATGCGATGAGCCAACGCATCGGTCAAAATACCATGGCCGGGACCGATTTCAATAATATCGTCGCCATCTGCAAGTTCGAGACTATCTATCATTAGCTCCACAACTGACGAACTTAAAAGGAAGTTCTGCCCCAGGGATTTGATAGGTTCATACATGTGTTTATTATACCTTTATCCCTCACCACCTGAAATTAGTCCGATCAAACTCCAAATCGTCCAAATAATCGTCAACCCCGCTTACAAAACCCCTTCGGCCAAGACCGTTCCCCCGTCCCCTGCTAATCTCAAAGCTTTCCCCCCTATATTCCAGCACTTTGCTAGGCAGCTCTCCCAAAAACCGGCTGGGGATATTAACCTGAACGTTACCGAAATATAATCTGCTTGAAACACAAGTAAGAAAAACCCTTTCCTTAGCCCGCGTCAGCGCCACGTAGCACAAACGCCTCTCCTCCTCCAACGCATCCTGCTCCAACAAAGATTGAGAGTGCGGAAACAACCCCTCTTCCATCCCCACCAGAAAAACCAGGGGAAACTCCAGACCCTTAGAGGCGTGTATCGTCATCAAGGTAACGGCGGGATAATCTTCATCCCTCGCCCTATTTGAACTTTCAATCAATGAAACATTCTCCAAAAACTCCTCTAGGTTCACAAACTGTCTAGCCACTGATTTCAATTCGTTTATATTTTCTATTCTCTGAAAGTTTTCCTCTGTGCCATCGTTCAACCACTCAACATACCTTGTATCTGCCAAAATTCTCTCCATAAGTTCAAGGGTAGACAAAGTTTTAGCCGACTCAACCCACTCTTTAACCGGAAGGCGTGATTCTTTTTCAATGGCGTCTAAATCCCATTTTGTTTTTCTTAGTGCTTCTTCGGTTTTCTGACCTATTCCCCTGGGGGGAACGTTTATTATTCTCGACCACGAAACGCTGTCCTTAGGATTGTGGGCGACTCTCAAAAATGAGATTATATCTTTTATTTCTCTTCTTCCGTAAAACCTAACGCCTCCTACAATTCGATACGGTATGTTGTTTTTTATAAAACGCTCCTCAATGTTTCTGGACTGCGCGTTTGTCCTGTACAAGACAGCGATATCTGAATATTTCTTTCCGTTCACAAGAGCTTCAGAAATTTCATTAACAAGAAAGGACGCCTCTTCTTTCTCAGAGCTTCCTCGGTATACCACCAATTTTTCACCTTCAGAGTTGTCAGTCCACAAGTCAAGCGGTATGTGTGTGGAATTATTTTTTATAAGGTTTGTAGCCGCTTCAAGAATGGTCTTGGTGGAGCGGTAATTTTTTCCTAAATGATAAATTGTGGCCTTTGGATAATCGTTCTGGAAATTTAGAATATTTCTGAAATCGGCTCCGCGAAAGCTGTAAATAGCTTGGGACATGTCTCCTACTACAAAAAGGTTCTCATGCGCACCTGCAAGCATCTTGGTTAATACGTACTGCACTTTGTTTGTATCTTGATACTCATCCACCAAAATAAATTGAAAAACATTTTGATATTTTTCTAGAATGTGGGGTGACTCTTCAAAAAGCCTCACAGTCTCAAGCAGGAGATCGTCAAAATCCAGGGCATTGTTTTGTCGGAGTCTTTTTTGGTACTCGGGAAATATTTTTGCCACAGTTTTCTGAAAATACCCCTGTGCGTATCCTTCGTACATTTGAGGTGTAACCATTTCTGATTTTGCTCCCGAGATATGTTCCAACACCGCATGGGAGTGAAAACGTTTTGTGTCTATTCCAAAATCCTTCTCAATCGATTTTATTACAGCAGCTTGGTCGTCGGTGTCATAAATAACAAAGGAGATAGGAATTCCGATATCTCGGCCGTCTTTTCTCAAAATCTTTGCGCATATACTATGGAATGTTCCGCTCCACGGAAGAACGCTCTCTGAAGAAAGAAGTTTTTTGACCCTTATTTTTATTTCGTTGGCGGCCTTATTGGTAAAGGTCACACACAAGATTCCAGTCTCGGAAACGTTCTTCTCCTTTATCAAATATGCAACGCGGTGTGTGAGAACCCTTGTTTTTCCGCTGCCCGGACCTGCTACTACCAGAGCCGGCCCCAGATAATGGGAAACTGCGGCTATTTGGTCTTCATTGAGTTCTTTGAAATATGTGGGGGCTGTTTCCGACACGTACATAACATATCACAGGTTGAGCTTTTTCGATAATCAAACTCTAAATCCTTTTTATCAACAGAGGTTGCGGGTAAAATTAAGGCGTGCTTAAAAGAGCGCTCCCCACCATAGCTATATTTGTCGTTGCGGCAGCTGCGATCTACCTCGTTAAACTGCGAGAAAGCGAAAAAGAAACACTTCTGCCCGGGGTTGAATATTACACAATAAGATTTGATAACGGCGTTACTATGAAAACCGAAGTTGCCGACACCCCCCAGGAAACTAGCCAAGGATTAATGTACCGTGAAAAACTAGCAAAAGACACCGGCATGCTCTTTATCTTGGGCTACGAGGGGAAACACAATTTTTGGATGAAAAACGTGAGAATTCCTCTTGACATAATTTTCGTAAACAGGAACAAGGAGATTGTTAAAATCCACCGAAATGTCCCCCCGTGCGAGAAAGAACCGTGTCCTACATACAATTCAGAATTTCCTGCAGTTTACGCCATTGAAACAAACGCAGGCTGGACAAACTACAGAAAAATATATGAAAGCATGAAAGTTCAAATCACTAAAGCAGATGGTGCTCCACTTTAATTCCGTATTTATTGAAAGCGTAGTCAAGCATAATGATCATGTCTCCTTTGCGGTCAATGCTATCTAAAACCACACCCACAAGCTTTCTACCTCCATTTTCAGCATAGGTTGACAGACACAAACCAGCTTCTTCTGTATACCCCGTTTTCACACCGATAACCCCGGGGTAGGTAGTAAGCAAGTTTGTTTGATTCTCAAGATATATATATTTATGCATATCAGAGTAAGGAAGCTCTTTCTCAACGGTAGCCACGATTTTTCTAAAATCCTCATGCCTCATCGCAAACTCCGTAAGCACAGCCAATTCACGGGGCGTGGTGTAAGATCTATCATCCAATCCGCTCGGGTCATAAAACTTTGTATCTTTCAACCCAAGTTCCTGCACCCGGCGGTTCATCCACTCAACAAACCTGTCTACGGTTCCCCCCACATTTTCAGCCAAAGCGTACGCCGCATCATTTCCTGAATTAAGCATCAATCCATACAATAATTCTTCAATTGTGTAGGCCTCTCCAGCAGAAAGCCCCATTGAGTTCTCACCCACATTCGCCGCCCCTTCGCTAATAGTGGCGTACTCCGAAAGTGAGGAGTGCTCTATGACTACCAGCGCCGTCATAATCTTAACCAAGCTTGCAAGAGGCATTTTTACATCTGCGTTTTTTGCATACATAACATCCCCCGTTTCGGCATCGACAACTATTGCTGCCTCTCCTGCAATCATGTTCGGATCAAAATCTCCACCCGCATCCTTTATCTCCAGCGGCCTCGGATAAATCGGATGAAAAACAAAACTCTCAACATACAAATCTTTCTTTCCCTCTATTTTTATTTCCTTAACCGCCCGTTCCCTGTAAACATATAAAACAACGAGCAACAAAATACCCGCAACAAAAAGATACAAAAGCTTAAAAATGCCTTTATTTCGCGCTTCGTAAACTTCTCGGTATTTTGAAATATTTTGTGAATGTAAATACATAGAGAAGAACAAAAATTATGTTATCATAGATGTCGTCCGTGGAAATTTTTTGTTAACATGCCTCGGTCATAAGTACAAAATTAATGTGAGGTAAAGATTATGGTACAACTAATAGACTTTTACGCAGATTGGTGCGGCCCTTGCAAAATAATGGCACCCATTCTGGAAACAGGCTGGAAAAAGAATATACCGGTAAGCTGGAAGTTAAAAGAGTAGATGTAGAAGCCGAAGGTGGAATGGCTTCAGAATTCGGAATATTCAGCATCCCCCACTTTTGTGATTATGAAAGAAGGAAAAGAAGTGGATCGAAAAGAAGGCGCCATGCCAAAGGAAATGTTAAGAAGCTGGATAAATTCGCATCTCTAGATATAATTTATATATGGCTGCCCGACTAGCAATAAACGGTTTCGGTAGAATTGGAAGATCTTCCTTCAGAATCGCTTTTGAAAAAGAAGGTGTTGAAATAGTCGCGGTTAACGATTTAGTAAATCCCCGCGTTTTGGCTCACTTATTGAAATACGACTCGGTTTACGGAATTTACGACAAGGAAGTGTGGGTTGAAGAAGATGGTAAAACAATAAGGCTGGAAGATTATACGGGGCAAAAAGATTTTTTCACAACTGTAGGCAAAGAGAATTATTTGGTAGTGGAAGGAAAAAAGACACGAGTATTTGCGGAGAAAGATCCGGCAGCTTTGCCTTGGGGAGAATTGGGAGTAGACGCCGTTTTAGAATGCACCGGTTAAATTCACCGAGAACGACTCCGCAAAAGCGCACATTACGGCCGGCGCGAAAAAGGGTTGTGATATCAGCTCCAACCAAGGGCGGGGACACACAAACATTCCTGATCGGAGTAAATGACCTCGCAATACCTAGGACAAAATGTAATCTCTAACGCATCGTGCACAACCAACTGCATCTCTCCAGTTATTGCCGTCGTGCATTCCCAGTTTAAAGTTTTGAAAGCTATCATGAGTACGGTTCATGCAGTTACAGCTAACCAAAGCGTAGTTGACGGACCGCCCTCACCCACCAAAACCGGGACTTAAGAAGATCGCGCGCCGCGGGCTGGAATATTGTACCTACAAGCACGGGCGCAGCAAAGGCCACTACTTTAGTAATTCCTGATCTGGCGGGCAAGTTTGACGGAATTTCTCTAAGAGTTCCAATTATTACAGGCTCGATTTCTGACATTACGATGGTAGTGGAGAAAAGAACAACCGTTGAAGAAGTTAATAAAACTTTTTTGGATGCCAAGAATGATCCGAAGTACAGGGGCGTTATTGACGCAACTTATACTCCTCTGGTTTCTTTCAGATATTATTAAAAGTCCTTACTCGGCCATCGTAGATTTGGCGATGACACGGGTTGTCGACGGTGATCTGGTCAAGGTTTTGGCTTGGTACGATAATGAGTGGGGTTATTCTTGCCGTTTGGTTGAGATGGCGGTCTTGGTTTCTTGCTAATCTCCCTCACAACTCTAATCCCTCCCCACAAATGATAAATGACAACAATGAAATCAGTTGCTGAAGCGAATATTAAATCCGGTCAAAAGGTGGTTGTAAGATGCGACCTTGACGTTCCGGTCAGCCGTCATGAAATCCAGGAAAAATACAGACTTACCGCTTCCCTTGAAACTCTACGCTACATCATCTCCAAAGGCGCAACCCCTGTAATAATCGGTCACATGGGTAGCCCAAAAGGTAAAAAAGATGAGAGACTCTCTACTGAGCAGCTTCGTCCTTTCTTTGATACCGAACTTGGCGCAGGAAAATACGAACTATTAGAAAATGTCCGATTTGACAAGGGAGAAGAAGAAAATGACGTTCAATACGCCAGAAAACCTCGCGGCTCACGGACAACTTTATGTAAATGAAAAGCTTCGCCACCTCTCATAGAAACCATGCGTCAATAGTGAAAATAACAGAGTGGCTTCCCTCGTATGCCGGCTTTCGCTTCCTAAAAGAAATCGAAAATCTCAACCACTTACTAACCGATGTGAAAAGATTGTTTGTTGTAGTAATAGGCGGCGCCAAACTTGAAAGCAAACTTCCCGTAGTCAAAAAATTTCTGAAAGATGCGGATTTTGTCCTGTTGGGAGGAAAGCTCGGAATGGAATGGAAAGAATACGTTCCTTTTAATCTTGTTTTGCCTGAAGACTACGCCCCAGAAAACAAAGACATTGGAAACAAAAACCATAGCTAAATACGTTGAGATAATAGAAAAAAGCCGGAACCATTCTCTGGGCTGGACCCATGGGAGCCTACGAAGAACCTGAGTATTCCTTGGGTACCGCCCAAATAGCTAAAGCCATAGCCAAAAAAACATCTGAGGGAGCCTACACCGTGATAGGGGGCGGGGACACTATTACCGCGGTTAACAGCTACTCCCTCCTTGATAAATTTAGTTTTGTCTCTACCGGCGGCGGGGCCATGCTCCAATATCTTGCTACCAAAACCCTTCCCGCGATAGAGGCATTGAATAGAAAAAGATAATGCCAAGAACTCTTAAGATATATCATTCCCTGAAAAATGCGTAGGATGTGAAATGTGTATTTTGGAGGCGCAAAGACAGTTGAGCAAAGTAGGACTTGAAGGAGCTCTAATCCGCGTATTCAGAAATACAAACCTCAAAGCTGGGAAACATAGAATACTCATTGGAGATAGACCCCTAGAATAAACAGCCTTAATGTGGACAAAATAGCGCAGATATGCCCAAAACTTGTGTTTGAAGTTGAGGAAGCTGAATAATGGAAACCAGGCCAAGAAAAGTATTGTCAATAAATCTCGCCAAAAAAGAGTATGAAGTAAAAAGTTTTGAGGATCTTAATAATTATATTGGAGGGGTTGGTCTAGGCTTCAAACTGATGGAACTCTATTACGACAAAAATCCTCTCATTTTTGCTGTTGGTCCATTGAACGGTTTTTTTCCC